>NZ_CP091138.1:0-300974 GCF_021582875.1 Microbacterium sp. KUDC0406
TTACCTGTTCGCCCCAAGCGGTTGAGCGAAAGGCCGGAAGGCCCAGCTCCCCTCCAAGCGGCGGACACACCACCTCCAGTTCACTCCCGAGTGAACGGCACACGTGCCACGGATGTGGAAGAGATCACCTGCTCTGTTGAGACGGTCGCGAGACCCGACTTCAGGTGCGTCCGATCCTTGAGAACTCAACAGCGTGCACTTGTCAAATGCCAAATAACCTCGACTCTGCTTCGGCAGGGTGAGATTCCTTTGGATCAATTTATATGGATGTCAGCAATGATGTTCGTTTTTTGGTCATGGTTGAACTCGCTGCCTGTTCGCCGTTTTCCCGGTGGATGGGTTTGCATCTGTTTTTTACGGAGAGTTTGATCCTGGCTCAGGATGAACGCTGGCGGCGTGCTTAACACATGCAAGTCGAACGATGAAGCCCCTGCTTGCAGGGGTGGATTAGTGGCGAACGGGTGAGTAACACGTGAGCAACCTGCCCCTGACTCTGGGATAAGCGCTGGAAACGGTGTCTAATACTGGATATGTGCCATGGCCGCATGGTCTGTGGTTGGAAAGATTTTTTGGTTGGGGATGGGCTCGCGGCCTATCAGCTTGTTGGTGGGGTAATGGCTCACCAAGGCGTCGACGGGTAGCCGGCCTGAGAGGGTGACCGGCCACACTGGGACTGAGACACGGCCCAGACTCCTACGGGAGGCAGCAGTGGGGAATATTGCACAATGGGCGGAAGCCTGATGCAGCAACGCCGCGTGAGGGATGACGGCCTTCGGGTTGTAAACCTCTTTTAGCAGGGAAGAAGCGAAAGTGACGGTACCTGCAGAAAAAGCACCGGCTAACTACGTGCCAGCAGCCGCGGTAATACGTAGGGTGCAAGCGTTATCCGGAATTATTGGGCGTAAAGAGCTCGTAGGCGGTTTGTCGCGTCTGCCGTGAAATCCTCAGGCTCAACCTGAGGCTTGCGGTGGGTACGGGCAGACTTGAGTGCGGTAGGGGAGATTGGAATTCCTGGTGTAGCGGTGGAATGCGCAGATATCAGGAGGAACACCGATGGCGAAGGCAGATCTCTGGGCCGTAACTGACGCTGAGGAGCGAAAGGGTGGGGAGCAAACAGGCTTAGATACCCTGGTAGTCCACCCCGTAAACGTTGGGAACTAGTTGTGGGGTCCTTTCCACGGATTCCGTGACGCAGCTAACGCATTAAGTTCCCCGCCTGGGGAGTACGGCCGCAAGGCTAAAACTCAAAGGAATTGACGGGGACCCGCACAAGCGGCGGAGCATGCGGATTAATTCGATGCAACGCGAAGAACCTTACCAAGGCTTGACATACATCAGAACACCCCAGAAATGGGGGACTCTTTGGACACTGGTGAACAGGTGGTGCATGGTTGTCGTCAGCTCGTGTCGTGAGATGTTGGGTTAAGTCCCGCAACGAGCGCAACCCTCGTTCTATGTTGCCAGCACGTAATGGTGGGAACTCATGGGATACTGCCGGGGTCAACTCGGAGGAAGGTGGGGATGACGTCAAATCATCATGCCCCTTATGTCTTGGGCTTCACGCATGCTACAATGGCCGGTACAATGGGCTGCGATACCGTGAGGTGGAGCGAATCCCAAAAAGCCGGTCCCAGTTCGGATCGTAGTCTGCAACTCGACTACGTGAAGTCGGAGTCGCTAGTAATCGCAGATCAGCAACGCTGCGGTGAATACGTTCCCGGGTCTTGTACACACCGCCCGTCAAGTCATGAAAGTCGGTAACACCTGAAGCCGGTGGCCTAACCCTTGTGGAGGGAGCCGTCGAAGGTGGGATCGGTAATTAGGACTAAGTCGTAACAAGGTAGCCGTACCGGAAGGTGCGGCTGGATCACCTCCTTTCTAAGGAGCATCTGACACCTCCGGGTGTCCAGAACCCAGTACGAAGGCACACGTTCTTCGCTGGGGCTCATGGGTGGAACATTTGACATGCCATCACGGATGCGTGGTGTTCTCAGTACGCTGCTTCGGCAGTGGGAACGGGATGCTGCGGGGATGTGGTGGCTGCACGCTGTTGGGTCCTGAGGGACCGGGCCGGCCTTCGGGCTGAACCGTACCTCTAGGCCCTTACTTCTGTTGCCGGTTGGTTTCGGGGTGGGGGACCGCCCGTACTTTGAGAACTACACAGTGGACGCGAGCATCTTAAAGAAAACCGGGTCAACGCTTTTCCTGGCGTTGGCCTATCTCATGTGATTTCAAGTCTTTAAGAGCAAACGGTGGATGCCTTGGCATCTGGAGCCGAAGAAGGACGTAGCAATCTGCGATAAGCCTCGGGGAACTGATAAGCGAGTTTTGATCCGAGGGTGTCCGAATGGGGAAACCCCGCCAGGCGTTTGTGCGACCTGGTGACTCCCGTCTGAATATATAGGGCGGGTAGAGGGAACGCGGGGAAGTGAAACATCTCAGTACCCGCAGGAAGAGAAAACAACATGTGATTCCGTGAGTAGTGGCGAGCGAAAGCGGATGAGGCTAAACCGCTTCTGTGTGATACCCGGCAGGGGTTGCAGGAGCGGGGTTGTGGGACCCTCCTTATTGTTCTGCCGAACAGTGGGCGTGATGCGCGAGTGTAGACGAACGGTCTTGAAAGGCCGGCCATAGTGGGTGCCAGCCCCGTAGTCGAAATGCTTGGTGCAGCGTGGAGGGGATCCCAAGTAGCACGGGGCCCGTGAAATCCCGTGTGAATCTGTCAGGACCACCTGATAAGCCTAAATACTCCCAGATGACCGATAGCGGACAAGTACCGTGAGGGAAAGGTGAAAAGTACCCCGGGAGGGGAGTGAAATAGTACCTGAAACCGTTTGCTTACAAACCGTTGGAGCCTCCATGGTAGGGGTGACAGCGTGCCTTTTGAAGAATGAGCCTGCGAGTTAGTGATATGTGGCGAGGTTAACCCGTGTGGGGTAGCCGTAGCGAAAGCGAGTCTGAATAGGGCGATTCAGTCGCATGTCCTAGACCCGAAGCGAAGTGATCTATCCATGGCCAGGCTGAAGCGACGGTAAGACGTCGTGGAGGGCCGAACCCACTTAGGTTGAAAACTGAGGGGATGAGCTGTGGATAGGGGTGAAAGGCCAATCAAACTTCGTGATAGCTGGTTCTCTCCGAAATGCATTTAGGTGCAGCGTTGCGTGTTTCTTGCCGGAGGTAGAGCTACTGGATGGCCGATGGGCCCGACCAGGTTACTGACGTCAGCCAAACTCCGAATGCCGGTAAGTGAGAGCGCAGCAGTGAGACTGTGGGGGATAAGCTTCATAGTCGAGAGGGAAACAACCCAGACCACCATCTAAGGTCCCTAAGCGCGTGCTAAGTGGAAAAGGATGTGGAGTTGCTTAGACAACCAGGAGGTTGGCTTAGAAGCAGCCACCCTTGAAAGAGTGCGTAATAGCTCACTGGTCAAGTGATTCCGCGCCGACAATGTAACGGGGCTCAAGCACGCCACCGAAGTTGTGGCATTGACATTTTTGGTAGGCCTTCGTGGTCCAGCCGTGTTGATGGGTAGGAGAGCGTCGTGTGGCGGGTGAAGCGGCGGAGTGATCCAGCCGTGGACGCCACACGAGTGAGAATGCAGGCATGAGTAGCGAAAGACGTGTGAGAAACACGTCCTCCGGAAGACCAAGGGTTCCAGGGTCAAGCTAATCTTCCCTGGGTAAGTCGGGACCTAAGGCGAGGCCGACAGGCGTAGTCGATGGACAACGGGTTGATATTCCCGTACCGGCGAAGAACCGCCCACACGAAGTCAGGAGTGCTAAGCATCCCAAGACACGGGGATCCCTTCGGGGACGATCGTGTGGCGGCATGCGACCCCATCTGGTGGAGTGAGCGTATTAACAGGTGTGACGCAGGAAGGTAGCCCATGCCAGGCGATGGTTGTCCTGGTGCAAGTGCGTAGCCCGAGCGATAGGCAAATCCGTCGCTCATGCAGGGTGAGACACGATGCGGATGAAAAGTGGGTGATCCTATGCTGCCGAGAAAAGCATCGACGCGAGGTTCCAGCCGCCCGTACCCCAAACCGACTCAGGTGGTCAGGTAGAGAATACCAAGGAGATCGAGAGAATCGTGGTTAAGGAACTCGGCAAAATGCCCCCGTAACTTCGGGAGAAGGGGGGCCACCCACTTATACCCACTTGCTGGGGAAAGGGTGTGGTGGCCGCAGAGACTAGTGGGTAGCGACTGTTTACTAAAAACACAGGTCCGTGCGAAGACGCAAGTCGATGTATACGGACTGACGCCTGCCCGGTGCTGGAAGGTTAAGAGGACCGGTTAGCCACTTGTGGCGAAGCTGAGAATTTAAGCCCCAGTAAACGGCGGTGGTAACTATAACCATCCTAAGGTAGCGAAATTCCTTGTCGGGTAAGTTCCGACCTGCACGAATGGCGTAACGACTTCCCAACTGTCTCAACCGCGAACTCGGCGAAATTGCATTACGAGTAAAGATGCTCGTTACGCGCAGCAGGACGGAAAGACCCCGTGACCTTTACTACAGCTTGGTATTGGTGTTCGGTGTGGCTTGTGTAGGATAGGTGGGAGACTATGAAGCGGGTACGCCAGTATTCGTGGAGTCATTGTTGAAATACCACTCTGGTCACTCTGGATATCTAACTTCGAACCGTGATCCGGTTCAGGGACAGTGCCTGGTGGGTAGTTTAACTGGGGCGGTTGCCTCCCAAAAAGTAACGGAGGCGCCCAAAGGTTCCCTCAACCTGGTTGGCAATCAGGTGGCGAGTGTAAGTGCACAAGGGAGCTTGACTGTGAGACTGACAGGTCGAGCAGGGACGAAAGTCGGGACTAGTGATCCGGCAGTGGCTTGTGGAAGCGCTGTCGCTCAACGGATAAAAGGTACCTCGGGGATAACAGGCTGATCTTGCCCAAGAGTCCATATCGACGGCATGGTTTGGCACCTCGATGTCGGCTCGTCGCATCCTGGGGCTGGAGTAGGTCCCAAGGGTTGGGCTGTTCGCCCATTAAAGCGGTACGCGAGCTGGGTTTAGAACGTCGTGAGACAGTTCGGTCCCTATCCGCTGCGCGCGTAGGAAGTTTGAGAGGATCTGACCCTAGTACGAGAGGACCGGGTTGGACGAACCTCTGGTGTGCCAGTTGTTCCGCCAGGAGCACCGCTGGTTAGCTACGTTCGGGATGGATAACCGCTGAAAGCATCTAAGCGGGAAGCCGGCCTCAAGATGAGACTTCCATCACCTTCGGGTGGAGAGGCTCCCAGCCAGACTACTGGGTTGATAGGCCAGATGTGGAAGCACGGCAACGTGTGCAGCTGACTGGTACTAATAAGCCGACGACTTGATAACACTCTTGTTCTTCTGCGAGATGAACGCGTCCACTTTGTGGTTCTCGACGTACGGTCGGAACCCAAACAACACACACGTTGTGTTGCTTGAAACGTCAATAGTGTTTCGGCGGCCATAGCGTGAGGGAAACGCCCGGTCACATTCCGAACCCGGAAGCTAAGCCTCACAGCGCCGATGGTACTGCAGGGGGGACCCTGTGGGAGAGTAGGACACCGCCGAACTCCTTCTAAACGAAAGAGCCACCCAAAGCAGGGTGGCTCTTTCGCGTTAACGCACCCTCAACGCACCCGTGATTTGACTTCCCCTGCGGGCGGGCTATGGTCGATGGTTACGCCAGCCATCAGAAGGGGAAGCGAAAATCATGTCTGGAAAGACGCCGCAGTCACGCGCAGGAAAGAAGACGCCTCAGCTCTCGCTCAAGGAGAAGAGGGCGGAGAAGCGCGCAAAACGGGAGCCGGAGACGTTCATCAAGCCTCGCAAGGGCGCGAGCCGCTGATCTGACTCCAACTCCTGCGGGCGCTGCCGTGGACCGTCTTCCTGGTCTCGGCAGCGCCCGACTCCGTTCCTGGGCTCTCTCGTCGGCCGATTCCGCTTTCGGTGAAACTCGATCCCGGCTAGACTGATCCTCAGTGTCACCCTTGCGGTATCGCAGAATGGAGTCCTGATGGCATCCGACTACATCCCCCGGTCTCGGACTACGCGTTCCTGTTCGGCGAGGCCTTCGGCCTCGACCTGGTCGCGCGGGGCACCGGCGGCGCATTCAGCGCCGAGGACGCCACCGAGATCGTCGCGGGTGCCGGTGAGTTCGCGGCATCCGTCCTCGCGCCGCTCGAGACCGTCGGCGACCGCGAGGGCGCCCGTCTCGAAGACGGCCAGGTGCACCTTCCTGCCGGATTCGCCGAGGCGTATCAGGCCTTCGCCGAGGCCGGGTGGGTCACCGCCGAGGCCCCCGAGTCTGCGGGCGGCGACGGCCTGCCCGGCTCGATCCGCGCCGGACTCGGCGAGATCTGGAATGGCTCGAACGCGGCCTTCGCGCTGTGCTGGCTGCTCTCGGCCGGCCAGATCCACGCGCTGGACGCCGCGGCATCCGATGAGATCCGCGAGACGTACCTGACCAGGCTGGTATCCGGCGAGTGGACCGGCACGATGAACCTCACTGAGCCCGAGGCCGGCACCGACCTGGGAGCGATCCGCACCATGGCGACGCCGCGACCGGATGGCTCGTGGGGCATCAGCGGCCAGAAGATCTTCATCACCTGGGGTGACCACGACGTCGCGCCGAACATCGTGCACCTCGTGCTCGCGCGCACCCCGGATGCCCCGGCCGGCGCCAAGGGGCTGTCGCTGTTCGTCGTGCCGAAGTTCCTTCCTGACGCCGCAGGCGGGCCCGGTGAGCGCAATGCCGTCACCACCGCATCGATCGAGCACAAGCTCGGCATCCACGGCAGTCCTACCTGCGTGCTCGCCTATGAGGACGCCACAGGCCACCTCGTCGGCGAGGTCGGCGGGGGACTGGCCGGCATGTTCGTGATGATGAACTCCGCCCGCGCGGGCATGGGGTTCCAGGCCACCGGCATCTCGGATCGCGCCTACCAGCAGGCAGCCGCGTACGCCGACGAGCGCCGTCAGGGCGGCGTGCTCGACCGCCCTGCGGGCGCTCCCATCGCCGAGCACCCCGACGTTCGCCGCCTGCTGCTCTCGATGCAGAGCCGCGTCTTCGCGATGCGCGCGCTGGGCGTGTACCTCGGCGACCTGTTCGACCGCGCCGAGACCGACGGCACGGGCGCTCTGGCTGAATTCTTCGTGCCGATCCTGAAGGGCTGGGCGACCGAGGACGCCGTCGCACTGACCAGCGACGCGATCCAGGTGCACGGCGGCATGGGCTTCATCGAGGAGACCGGTGTCGCACAGCATTATCGGGATGCCCGGATCATGCCGATCTACGAGGGCACGACTGCGATCCAGTCGAACGACCTGATCGGCCGCAAGGTGATCCGCAACGGCGGCGCGACCGCCGAGGAGCTGTTCGCGCAGATCGAGCAGACCGTCACCGCCCTGCGCGGCCTGGATGACGCCGTCGCCGCGCGCACCGCGGATCGCCTCGAGCGCGCGATCGCGTCGGCTCGCACGGCCACCGCCGCGCTGCTCGGTTTCGGCCAGACCCGCGACGCCTACGGCGTCAGCGTGCCGTACCTCATGCTGCTCGGCACGCTCGCCGGCGGTTGGATGCACGGCCTCGCCGTGACCGCGGTGCTCGCGCATGACACGCAGGATGCTGCGGATGCCGCGCGGCTGGTGTCCGCCGACTTCTACGGCGCCCACCACCTGCCCCGCGTGCACATGCTCGCCGAGACGGTCGCGGCCGGCGAGATCGCATGACAGGTCGCCCCAGACGAACGAAGGCCGTGGCTCCGAGTCTCTCGGGTCTGCGGCCTTCGTCGTGTCCTCGGGGCGACCCGGCCGCGGCGCTCAGCCCGCGTCGTCCTGCAGACGCAGCGCGCCGGCGCCCCGCGTGCCGAGCGCGTCGTCGGGGTTCAGCAGTCCGCAGGCCCGCATCGACAGACATCCGCAGCCGATGCATCCGGTGAGTTCGCGCTCCAGGCGTTCGATGCCCTCGCGCCGCTTCTCGAGCTCGCGCTTCCAGCGTCGCGATGCGCGGGCCCACTCCGTGTGGGTCGGCGTCCGAGTGAGCGGGACGTCGGCGAACGCGTCCTTCACCTCGGACAGCGGCAGGCCGAGGTTCTTCGCGACGGTGATCAGCGAGACCCGGCGCAGCATGTGCCGGGCATAGCGCCGCTGATTGCCCGGCGTACGGGTCGAGGCGATCAGGCCGAGACTCTCGTAGAAGTGCAGTGCCGACGGTGCGACGCCGGTGCGACGGCTCATCTCGCCGATGGTCAGCGGGTCGTCCGGGGTGTGCGCGGGCTCTGTGGTCATCAGGAACTTTCGCTCGATTTGACCTCAAGGTTACTTGAGGTTTTACGCTGGAACTGTGACCCGAGTGAAGAACCTCCTCCGATGACCTACGTGATCGCACTGCCATGCGTCGACGTCAAGGACAGAGCCTGCGTCGACGAGTGTCCGGTGGACTGCATCTACGAGGGCGAGCGATCGCTGTACATCCACCCCGACGAGTGCGTGGACTGCGGGGCCTGCGAACCTGTCTGTCCGGTCGAGGCGATCTTCTACGAGGATGACCTGCCCGAGGAATGGGCCGACTACTACAAGGCCAACGTCGAGTTCTTCGACGAGATCGGCTCGCCGGGTGGCGCGGCGAAGGTCGGGGCGTACGACTTCGACCACCCCGTGATCGCCGCCCTTCCCCCGCAAGCGGTGGCTGAGTGAGCGCGCCGACGATGGTCCTGAAGCCGGGAGCGCCCGTCCCTTCCGAGGTGGGCGAGGCCATGAAGGCCGCCTTCCGCCGGCATCCCGCCGGGGTCGCGATCATCACGGCCATGACACCGACGGGCCCGGTGGGCCTGACCGCGTCGAGTGTCGCCTCGGTGGCTGTCGACCCTGCGGCGATCGTCTTCTCGGTCACGCGCGCGACCGGCAGCGCCGGCGCGATCCTCGCCGCGGACGGTTTCGTCGTGCATCTCATCGACGACGAGCACTCCGCGCTCGCGCAGAGCTTCGCCGTGAGCGGGGCAGAGCGGTTCACGCCCGAGCAGGGCTGGGACATCCTTCCCACGGGTGAGCCGCATCTGCCCGCCGCCCGTGTCGCGCTGCGATGCCGACCGCTGCAGACGGTGCCGGTCGGGGCATCGACCGTCGTCATCGCCGAGGTCGTCGAGGTGCTCTTCGGCGACGAGGGCCGCCCACTGGTCTACGTCGACCGCGCGTTCCACGCGCTCCCGCACGCCGACTGACGTCGGTCACGTCGCGGGGACCGGCGGCAGGTCGATCGGGTCGCGCAGGCTGCGGCCCATCGCGAGGTTCGCGATGAACGGGATGCCCATGAGCCCGAGCACGCCGTTGCGCAGCCAGAGCTGCATGCGATTCCGCGGGGCGAAAGCTGCTCCGAGGCCGATCGCAGCGTCCTGCTTGCCGCGCACGACCGCGGCGAGTCGCTGCTCCCAGGCGGCGAAGGCCGCCGCGTGATCGCCCTGCGCGTCCTGCAACGCCATGGCGAGCACGTAGGCCTCGACCATGGCCAGGGCCGACCCCTGCCCTGCCAGCAGAGACGGACAGGCCGCGGCGTCGCCGACGAGCGCGATCCGTCCATGTGACCAGGTCGGCAGGCGGATCTGACTGGCGCGATCCATGTAGAAGGTGCCGGCCGCCTGCATCCGATCGAGGATCTCGGGCACCTCCCAGCCCATGCCGCCCAAGCGCCCGCGCAGCAGCGTCTGCTGCGCTTCGACGTCGTCGAGCGGCAGATCGCCCTCGTGACGGAACATGAAGCAGACCATCGTCGAATCGTCGCGCAGTGCGATGCGCAGAGCCTGCGCTCCGACCTCCGTGTGCGTCACCGCGACCAGCTCGTCTCTCGGCCGGTATCCCGGAATGTCGAAGGCCGCGACCGTGATGCCGAGGTATCGCTCGACCTGCTGCTCCGGGTCGAACGACAGCGTCCGCACGCGGGAATGCAGCCCGTCGGCGCCGATCACGAGGTCGAATTCCCGGGGCGGCGCATGCAGGAACTCGACCTGGACCCGGTGCCCATCGTCGTGCAGCTGCGTCACCGTGTCGTCGAAGATCGTCTCGACGCCGCCCGGCACCGCGTCGTAGATCGCCCGGGCCAGATCGGAGCGGGCGATCGAGACGTACCGTCCGTGTGCGGCATCGATCAGGCGCAGTGGATCCAGATGTGACACGCGCCGCCCCCGGCTGTCGACCTCGCGCAGCTCGCGGAACCGGTATCCCTCATCGAGCAGCCTCGGCACTATGCCCATGCGTTCGGCCACGTCGTAGCCGGTGCCCCAGAAGTCGACGACATAGCCGCCCTCACGCAGCTGCGGGGCCCGTTCGACGATCGTCGGTTCGTGCCCGGTCCTGGCCAGCCAGTACGCGAGTGTGGGGCCGGCGATCCCGGCGCCGACGATGAGAATCCGCATGAGAATGTCCTCTGGCCACGATGAGGCGTATGAGTCCGAGGCTACGCCCCGAGTCACCGCGAGCGCGAGATCAACTCCAGCAGTGCTCGGCCGTAGGCCTCGGAGGGATCCGGATGCTCGAACAGCAGCCGTTCGCCGGTGATCTCGACCTCGACCTGAAAGGCGTCCTCGAGCCGGATGAGACGGCGGAACGTGCCGCGCAGCAGGTCGCGCAACTGATCCTCACGCGGGAGCCAGACGGCATCGGCGACGGCCACGGCATCCAGCGCCCACTCGGTCGTGCCGTTGAAGGCGAGGTTCGTGCCGCCGGTCGCCGGGCGCGCCTCGATCGTCATCGCACTCACCGTGAAGACATCGGCCTCCGCCTCGAGCTCGACCTCATCCGGCAGGTCGAGCTGGAAGCGGTCGCCCTCGGCGGGATGCCAGATGAGGCCGCCATCGCGCAGGGCTCGCGCGAGTTCGCGGGAGATCATCTCCCCACGCTATCCGTTCAGGGCTTCCCTATCTGTCAAGCATGGGAGTGGCGATGTCCACGGCAATGCACGTGACGATCGTCAGCAGCGCGACGGCGCCGATGCCGACGACCGGCACCCACCAGCTCGACCTGCCGAGCAGGGAACGCCAGGTGACACCGATCACGGCCAGGATCCAGAGCAGTGCGCTGGCCCAGATCTGCACCTGCATGCTCGCAGCGACCAGGTCGTAGTCGCACTGGTCGCTGCACCCGGCGATGCTCAGGGCTTGCATGACGAGAATCATGTATGCGGCGTACGAGGCGACCACCTGAACGAGCAGGTAGCCGAGGCCTGCCCCGATTCTGCTCACGGCGCGGCTGGGCGCCCGCTCCTGGGTGTGTGCCTCGTCGCTCATTCGTCTGCCCCCGTGTGGGAGCCTAGCGGCGCGGCATCCGGACATCAGGGAAGGACGGCACGCGCCGCATGCGGGAAAGCTCCGCGAACCGACGGAGAACGCGGCATGATGTGATCAGATCGATCTGCGCTGGGGGAGCCATCAAGACACACGACGACGTGACAGACGACCTCGCCGACCTGGCCGGGCTGTTCCAAGGACCACAGAGCTCGACCGAGGCGGCCCGCGCTGCCCGCGGCCGCGGCGGGCGGGCTGCTCTGCTGATCATCGCGATCATCCTCGTGCTGGCCCTCGGCAGCGCCGGCGGGTACGTCTGGTGGGCGCTGAACGCTCCGCTGCCTGCGCCGACCTCCTCGTCGCACACGCCCGACCCGCCGACCACCCCGGCGGCGGTGATCGCGGTGCCGACCGAGGTGGCCGCCTCCGCGCTCAGCCTCTCCGGTGCCGAGGAGTACCTCGGCAAGACCCCCGGTATCTGGGCCGAGAGCGGCACGAACGACCCGCGTCCGATGGCGAGCATCAGCAAGCTCATCACCGCACTCGTCGTGCTCGAGCGGAAGCCGCTCGCGAACGCCACCGATCCCGGCCCCACGATCCGATTCAGCAAGGCCGACCACGACCTGTACGACCAGTACTACGTGAAGGGCGCGACGATCGCGGCCATGCCCACCGGCAGCTCGATGTCGGAGCACGACGCGATCGCCATGATGCTCGTCCCGTCGGCGAGCAACTACGCGGACGCCGTCTCCACCTGGGCGTTCGGCTCGCGCGGGGCGTTCCTCAGCGCGGCCAGGAAGTGGCTCGCGAAGAACGGTCTGAACAGCACCGGGATCGTCGAGCCGACCGGCATCAGCCCGCAGAACACCAGCACTCCCAGCGATCTCATCGCGCTGGGGCGGCTGGCCGCGGCGCACCCGGCGATCGCCGCCATCGCCACGCAGACGTCGATCGAGATCCCGAGCATCGGCGGTTTCTCGAACACCAACAACCTGCTCGGCGTCGAGGGTGTCACGGGGCTCAAGACCGGCAACCTCGGCACGGGCTCGCACAACCTGCTCTACACGGCATCGATGAACGTCGGCATCGGCGAGCCGCTGCAAGTGGTCGGCGTCGTCCTCGGCGGCGCGACAGGTGGGGCGGTCGACGACAACGTGCGGACACTGCTCGCGAGCATCCGTGAGGGCTTCGATCAGGTCGAGGTGGCCAGCAGCGGTCAGGTCGTCGGGCACCTGGAGACGGCGTGGGGCGATGAGGCCCGGATGGTGATCCCCTCGAGCGCCTCTCTGCTCACCTGGTCGGACACGCCGATCGAGGTGAGCATGAAGATCGAGACGCCGAAGACCTTTGCCGATGGCGAGGTCGTCGGCAGCATCACCTGGACCGCCGGCCCGAACACGACCACGTCAGACATCCGTCTGGAGGGCACGATCGGCCAGCCCGACGAATGGTGGCGGCTGACCCACCCCCGCCTGCTCGGCGCGGAATGAGTCTCCGGCTCAGTTCAGCGCCGACGTCAGCCGGAACACCCCGTCCAGGAAGGTGGACTTCGCGGGCTCGCGCAGCCACTCCTCGAGGGTGAGCTCGCGGCCGGCGACCCGGTACTTCTGCTCGACCTCGCGCATCTGCGCCACGAACGACTCGCCGCGCACCAGCAGCGACATCTCGGAGTTCAGGCTGAACGAGCGGATGTCCATGTTGCTCGACCCGATCACGGCGATGTCGTCGTCGATCGAGAAGTGCTTCGCGTGCAGGATGTACGGCGCCGGGTACAGGAAGATGCGCACCCCGGCGCGCAGCAGCGTCTCGTAGTACGACCTCTGGGCGTGATAGACCATGCCCTGGTCGCCGAGCTCCGACACGAACAGCTGCACGTCGAGGCCGCGCTGGCAGGCGGTCGTGATCGCGTAGATCATCGCCTCGTCGGGCACGAAGTAGGGGCTGGTCAGGATGACCTTCTCGGTCGCTCCGTGGATCAGCGACAGGAACATCCGCAGGTTGTTCTCGGTGCCGTAGGCCGGACCGCTGGGCACCATCTGGCAGTGCAGGTCGCCCGCGGCAGGCTTCGGAACGGCGGATGCCGGCACCCGCTCGACCGCGGAGAGGTCCTCGCCGGTCTCGATCAGCCAGTCCGAGAGGAACACGGCGTCCACCTGCGCGACGACCGGGCCCTCGACGCGCGAGACGAGCTCCTGCCACATCAGCCCGCGCTTGATGTTCTTCTCGGCGTTGTAGTCGCGCGAGATGAGGTTCTGTGACCCCACGAAGCCGACCGCACCGTCGACGACGACGAGCTTGCGATGGTTGCGCAGATCGGGACGCTGGTACTGGCCTTTGAACGGGCGGAACGGCAGCATCCATGACCAGGTCACGCCGATGCGGTCGAGCTCGGCGAAGGTCTCCTCCGACTTCGGGATCTTGCGGGAGGAGATGTAGTCGGCCAGCAGTCGCACGGTGACGCCCCGCTGCACTGCCCGCTCCATGGCGGCGAAGAAGCCGCGGGTCGTGTCATCCCAGGCGGCGATGTAGAACTCGACGTGCACGTAGGCCTTGGCCGTGTCGATCGCCGCGGCCATCGCGTCGATCGAGCCCTGGTAGTCGTCGATCAGCTCGGCCGACGAGTCGCCGACGACCGGCAGGCCGGTCAGCGCGTGGTTCTGCATGGCGACGCGCTGCAGCCAGCGCGGGGCCTCGACGTCGACATGGTCGCCGGCCTCCTCCTTGATCATCGACGTGATGCGAGACTGCTCGTCCTGCCGCTTCTTCGGCAGTCGGAAGTTGCCGATCAGCAGGTACAGCCCCACGCCGATGAACGGGACCAGGAAGATCAGCAGCAGCCAGGCCATCGCCGCCGTGGGCTTGCGGCCGCGCGGGATGTAGATCAGCGCGAGCACGTTGATCGCGAGCGCGGCGATCGCCACGATCGTCCAGATCAGGTTGGCGGAGAAGAGTGCGGACATGCGTTTCCTTCGGGCTGGGATGCTTCAGTGTGGCACGTCGGGGCTCGCCGGTCCGTGAAGCTCATCCGGCGCGGGCGGGGTCAGTAGAATCGGGCGACTGTGCTGACCGGGGGAGGCGACGATGCTCGTCACGGTGACCTACGAGCCGGAGCAGGGCTCCGGCGTCGACGCGAGCGTGCTCGGATACCTGGTGCACAAGCATCCGGCGAAGCTGCAGATGTTCGAGGCGCCGGTCGGCGACATCCACGTCTTCTACCCCGAGGCGACGCCCGAGCGCTGCACAGTCGCGGTGCTGCTCGAGGTCGACCCGATCGATCTGGTGCGCAGCAAGCGCTTCCGCGGCGATGCCGGCTCGCTCGACCACTACGTCAACGACCGCCCCTATGTCGCCTCCAGCATGCTCGCCGTCGCCCTCGGCACGGTGTTCCGCACGGCGATGACCGGGCGCAGCGACAGCTGTCCTGAGCTGGCGGCCGCGCCGCTCCCGCTGCGGATCGAGATCCCGGTCGTGTCATCCCGCGGCACGGAGGACGACCTGATCAGTCGTGTCTTCGCGCCCTGCGGGTGGGAGGTCGCAGAGCGCCGAATCCCGCTCGACGAGCAGCATCCGGAGTGGGGCGACTCGCGCTACAGCTCGGTCGTGCTGACCGGGCGGGTGCGCCTGGCCGACGCGCTGCGGCAGCTCTACGTGCTGCTGCCCGTGCTCGACGACGCCAAGCACTACTGGGTCGGCGACGATGAGATCGCCAAGCTCGAGAGAGCGGGCGAGGGATGGCTCGCCGAACACCCGGAGCGCGAGCTGATCACCACGCGCTACCTCGTCCACCAGCGCTCGCTGCTCGCCACCGTAGACAAGGACGAGCGGCCGGCGCGCGAGACACCGCTGCGCGTGCAGCGCGCCGACGCCGTGCTCGCGGCGCTGCAGGATGCCGGCGCGCACCGCGTCGTCGACATGGGCTGCGGCCCCGGCGCCCTGCTCGCCCGCCTGCAGAAGGACCGCGCGTTCACGAAGATCGTCGGCGTGGACGTCTCGGCCCGCTCGCTCGAGCAGGCCGCCCGCGCGCTGCATCTGGACGAGGCATCCGACGCCGAGCGCGAGCGCGTCGACCTGCTGCACGGCTCGGTCGTCTATCGCGACGAGCGCCTGCGCGGCTTCGACGCGATGGTGCTGATGGAGGTCATCGAGCACGTCGAGCCCACCCGCCTGGATGCTCTGGAGGACGCTGTGTTCGCCGGCGCGGCACCGGCATCCGTCGTCATGACGACGCCCAATGCCGAGTACAACGTGCTCTACCCCGCGCTCGCCGCGGGCGCGTTCCGGCACGACGACCACCGTTTCGAGTGGACGCGTGCGCAGTTCCGCGCGTGGGCCGACGCGGTCGCCGCGCGGCACGGCTACGCGGTCGAGCTTCGCGCCGTCGGCCCCGCGGATGCCGCGCACGGCGCCCCCACCCAGCTCGCCCTGTTCCGGAAGGACGCCGCCGCATGAGCGTCCTCACCGTCCCGCAGCTGTCGCTCGTCGTGCTCGTGGGCGCGTCGGGCTCGGGCAAGTCCACCTTCGCGCGGGAGCACTTCGGCCCCTACGAGACCCTGTCCAGCGACATGTTCCGCGGACTCGTCGGCAACGACGAGTCCGACCAGTCCGTCACCGCTGCGGCGTTCGACGCACTGCAGTACGTCGCCGCAAAGCGGCTGGATGCCGGGCTGCTGACGGTCGTCGACGCCACGAGCGTGCAGCCGGAGGCGCGCCGCAAGCTGGTCGAGCTCGCCCGTGCCCACGACGTGCTGCCTGTCGCGATCGTGTTCGACCTGCCGATGTCGGTCAGCATCGCGCGCAACGCGGAGCGCTACGACCGTCACATCCCGGACGGTGTCGTGAAACGGCAGAACGACCAGCTGCGCCGCGGCCTGCGCCACCTCGGAAAGGAGGGGTTCCGCACCGTGCATGTCCTCCGCTCCGAGGAGGAGGTCGAAGCGGCATCCGTCGAGCGCACGCGACTGCTCACCGACCGCAGCGACGACCACGGCCCCTTCGACGTCATCGGCGACGTGCACGGATGCCGCAGCGAGCTGGAGAGCCTGCTCGGCCGGCTCGGGTACGAGATCGTCCGCGACGACCGGGGGCGTGCGATCGACGCCCGGCACCCCGAGGGGCGCCGGGTGGTCTTCCTCGGCGACCTCGTCGACCGCGGGCCGGATGTCGTCGGCGTGCTGCGACTCGTGATGGGCATGGTCGCGTCCGGTCACGCGCTCGCCGTGCCGGGCAACCACGAGGCCAAGCTCGTGCGCGCGCTGCGCGGCGCGAAGGTCACGGTCTCGCACGGGCTCGCCGAGACGCTCGCCCAGCTCGCCGGCGAGCCGGAGGAGTTCCGCGAGCAGGTGGCCTCGTTCTGCTACGACCTCGTCTCGCACCTCGTGCTGGACGACGGCAGGCTGATCGTCGCACACGCCGGTCTGAAGGAGCAGTATCACGGCCGGGCATCCGGGCGGGTGCGCGCCTTCGCGCTGTATGGCGAGACCACCGGTGAGACTGACGAGTACGGCCTGCCGGTGCGGTACCCGTGGGCGCAGGAGTACCGCGGCAGGGCCACGGTGCTCTACGGCCACACCCCGGTGCCGACGGTCGAGTGGGTGAACAACACCGCTTGCCTCGACACCGGATGCGTCTTCGGCGGCGCGCTGTCGGCGATGCGCTACCCGGAGCGCGAGGTCGTGCAGGTGCCCGCCGAGCAGGTCTGGTACGAGCCGGCGCGCCCGCTGACCCCCGCCGAGCCGGAGCGCGACGCGAGCGTGCTTGCCCTGGACGACATCCAGGGCAAGCTGATCATCGAGACCGGCCTGCACGGACGCGTCGGCATCAAGGAGGCGCAGTCCGCCGGCGGACTCGAGACCATGAGCCGCTGGGCCGTCGACCCTCGTCGCCTGGTCTACCTGCCTCCGACCATGTCGCCGCCGAACGCCTCCGAGCGCGAGGGCAGTCTCGAGCACCCCGATGAGGCGTTCGACTACTTCCGCAGCCAGGGCGTCACCGCCCTGATCTGCGAGGAGAAGCACATGGGCTCCCGCGCGGTCGCGCTGATCACCCGGGAGCCGTCGCGCTTCGGCGCTCCGGAGGGCTGGCGGGGGATCGTGCACACCCGCACAGGACGCCCGTTCTTCGACGACGATGCCGCCTTCGTCAGCAGCCTGGATCGCGCCCTGGAGGATGCCGGAGTCTGGGCCGAGCTCAAGACCGACTGGGTGCTCCTCGACGGTGAGATCCTGCCGTGGTCGCTGAAGGCGGGAGACCTGATCCGCGACCTGTACGCGTCCGTGGCTGCGGCAGGCACGACGGCGACCAGCGCCGCCTCGGCTGCGCTCGCCGCGGCTGCGGCATCCGGTGTCGACGTCGCCGCGCTCGAAGAGCGGATGCGGGGCCGGCAGACGAACGCGGCGGGCTTCCGCGACGCGTACCGGCGCTACGTCGGCGTCGCCGACGAGGTGCGCTTCGCGCCGTTCCAAGTGCTCGCCGCCGGTGGCGAGACATTTGAGACCCGCGACCACGGCTGGCACCTGTCCATCGCGGACCGGCTCGCGGAGGCCGCTCCTGAGCTGGTCATGAGCACGGGGCGTCGGCGCGTCGACCTCGACGATGCGGCATCCGTGACATCCGCCGTCTCGTGGTGGGAGGAGCTCACCGCTCGCGGTGGCGAGGGGATGGTGGTGAAGCCGTTCGCCAATCTCACCCGCACCGAGAAGGGACTCGTGCAGCCGGGCGTGAAGGTGCGCGGGCGCGAGTACCTGCGCATCATCTACGGCCCCGACTACCTCGAGCCGGCGAACCTGGCGCGGCTGCGCGTGCGCGACACCGGCCACAAGCGCTCGCTCGCGGCCCGCGAGTATGCGCTCGGCATCGAGGCGCTGCACCGGTTCACCGCCGGGGAGCCGCTCTGGCGCGTGCATCAGGCCGTGTTCGGCGTGCTCGCGCTGGAGTCCGACCCGATCGATCCGCGCCTGTAGTCAGGGGTGATAGGTTTGCACGCATGAACACCCGTCGGTATGCGTATTTCGAGTCGGCTCTGGAGGAGCCGGCGCAGATCTAGCGCGCACCGACCTCTTCCAGAGCCGACAAAGGCAGAGCGAATGCTCTGCCTTTCGCCGTTTTCGGCGGGCTCTGCTCTCGGGTCCGTCCGGAATCCACCCAGAACAGGACAGGATCCATGCCCACACTCGACGCCACCTCCGATCTGCACACCTCTGATCTGCACGTCGCCGGATTCACCACCATCCCGTCGCCCGCACAGGTACTCGCCGAGCATCCGGCGGGCGACGACGCGGCCGCGCTCGTCGCGCGCACCCGTGACGAGGTGCGCGCGATCATGTCGGGCGAGGATGATCGGCTGCTCGTCGTGGTCGGGCCGTGCTCGATCCACGACCCGGATGCCGGGCTCGAGTACGCCTCCCGGCTGACGCGCGAGGCTTCGCTGTTCGGCGACGACCTGCTGATCGTGATGCGCACGTACTTCGAGAAGCCGCGCACGACCGTGGGGTGGAAGGGGCTCATCAACGATCCGCACCTCGACGGCAGCCACGACATCGCCACCGGGCTGCGCCAGGCGCGCGGCTTCCTGCGCGACGTCGTCGAGCTGGGGATGCCGTGCGCGACGGAGTTCCTCGAGATGATCAGCCCGCAGTACATCGCCGACCTCGTCACGTGGGGTGCGATCGGCGCGCGCACCACCGAGAGCCAGCTGCACCGCCAGCTCGCCTCGGGCCTGTCGATGCCGATCGGGTTCAAGAACGGCACCGACGGCGGGCTGCAGGTGGCGCTGGACGCCGCGGTCGCGGCATCCGCTCCGCAGGCGTTCCTCGGGATCGACGCGGACGGGCGGGCGAGCCTGGTGGCCACGACCGGGAATCCCGACACGTCGGTGATCCTGCGCGGCGGCGCCGACGGTCCGAACTACGGAGCCGAGCACGTCGGCCGGGCCGCACAGCGGCTGGCCGCGGCGGGTGCCTGCGACCGGCTGATCATCGACGCGAGCCATAGCAACAGCGGCAAGGACCACCTGCGGCAGGCCGTCGTGGTGTCGGAGCTGGCAGCGCAGATCGCCGCGGAAGGGCGGGCGATCGGCGGCGTGATGATGGAGAGCAACCTCGTCGCCGGCGCGCAGAGGCTCGACGTGACGGCAGGCCCGGCCGGGCTGGTGCGCGGGCAGAGCGTGACGGATGCCTGCATGGGCTGGGACGTCACGGTCGAGGCGCTGGACCAGCTGGCGGACGGAGTGAGAAAGCGGCGGAACCTCACCTCGGGTGGCGCTCCGCGGCAGTAGTCCGGCCGCGCTCGGTACTCGCTCATGGCGAAGTTCTCGGCCTCCTGGGAGCTTCGCCGAGCGGGCGGACCCGGGGAGCCTCGCCGTGATTGCTCGCTGCCTCTTGACGGGGAGGTTCTGGAGGCGCTCAATAGACGGGGGGAGCGTCTGACAAGGGGACTGATGGACGTCGCTGACAGGCAGGGCGCCGCAGAGCGCGCGGCTGCTCTCATGGAACTGCACAAGGGGTCCGGCTTTCTGATCCCGAACGCGTGGGATGCGGGTTCGGCGCGCATTCTGGAGCAGATGGGCTTCCCGGCGATCGCCACGACGAGCGCCGGCATCGCGTGGTCGTGCGGCATGCCCGACGGCGGCCCGATGGGGCCGGATGCGATGTTCGAGCACCTGGTCGCGATCGTCGGCGCCGTGCGCGTCCCCGTGTCCGCCGACCTCGAGGCCGGTTACGGCGAGACCCCCGATGACGTCGGTTTCACCGTCGCCCGTGCTGCCGAGATCGGACTCGCCGGCGGCAATCTCGAGGACGCGATGGGCGGGGAGCTGCTGGATGCCGGCGCTGCGGCGGAACGGATCGCCGCGGCGCGCGACGCGGCCCCCGCCGGAACGTTCGTGATCAACGCGCGCACCGACGCCTTCTTCTCGTCGTTCGAGGGCGACCCCGTCGCAGAGGCCGTGGATCGCGCCTCCCGTTACATCGAGGCCGGCGCGGACTGCGTCTTCGTGCCCGGCGTGCGGGATGCCGAGACGATCCGTCGCCTGGCATCCGAGATCCCGGCTCCGCTGAACATGGTCGCCGGTCTCACCGCTCCCGTACTCGATGCGCCGACGCTGTTCTCGCTCGGCGTCGTGCGCGTGAGCGTCGGAGGAAGCATCGCCAGGGCGGCGTTCAGCGCGGTCGAGAAGGCGGCGAGGGAACTGTTCGAGACGGGTACGCTCGACTTCCTCGACGGCGCGGCGACGTACGGGGATCTGCAGCAGAGGTTCGGTGGCTGATCGATGACCGAACTCAGCGTCGTCCTGGGCGACATCACAGCACAGCGTGTCGACGTGATTGTCAACGCGGCGAACAACGCGATGCGCGGCGGCGGGGGTGTCGACGGTGCGATCCATGCCGCGGGCGGGCCTGCCGTCCTGCAGGACTGCATCGCCCGCTTCCCGGACGGGCTCGCGACGGGTGATGCCGGCTGGACGACCGCCGGAGATCTGCCCGCCCGCTGGGTCGTGCACACGGTCGGACCCGACTGGAACGCCGGGCAGCGCGACAGGGTGCAGCTGCAGTCCTGCTACCGGCGCGCTCTGGAGGTGGCGGACGAGCTCGGCGCCCAAAGCATCGCCTTCCCGCTGATCAGCGCAGGCGTGTACGGCTGGCCGAAGGCGGATGCGATCGACGCGGCGATCGGCACGATCCTCTCGACCCCGACCGCGGTGGAGGCAGCCCGCATCGTCGCCCTCGACGAGAGCACGCATCGACAGGTGCAGGAGGCGCTGGACGCGCGAGGAACCGGCTAGACCTACCCGTGCCCGGCGCGGCCGTCAAGCCCCGTGCGGCCCGTTCCCGACCGGGCGATGATCGGTGATCGACGATCCGAGGAGGACCAGGTGACCGTACTCTCCGACATCCCTGAAACGACGACGATCCCGATCGGGGCCCGCGGCCCGCTGAGCCTGCTCGTGCTCGACCGGCTGTCCGATGACGGCGAAGAGCCCGCAGCGGACGACCAGAGCGTCATCCTCGCTCAGGAGCTGACCTCGGCCAGCCGCGACCTGGTGCACGACGACGACCTGCAGCTGTCCCTCTTCCTGCTCTACGCCTCGCACTACGGATCGGTTCCGGGCCTGGACGCCGACCGGGAATGGGACGGCGAGCTCCTCGGCATCCGCCGGGTCGTGGAGGACGCCTTCGAAGCCGACCTGCGACGCCGCGTCGCTGTGCCGGAGCTGCCGGAGCCGAGCGCTCCCGCCGTCGCTGAGGCGCTGTTCGCGCTGACCGGGGAGGACGGCGGGCCGAGCCTGGCGCGCTTCGTCGCGAAGAAGGCGGATGCCGGTCAGGCGCGCGAGTTCCTCGTGCACCGCTCGATCTACACGCTGCGCGAGGCCGATCCGCACAGCTGGGCCATCCCGCGACTGACCGGCAGAGCGAAGGCGGCGCTCGTGGAGATCCAGTCCGACGAGTACGGCGGGGGACGGCCGGAACGCGTGCACGCCGAGCTCTTCGCCGCGGCCATGCGCGGCGCAGGACTGGACGACGCCTACGGCGCGTACGTCGACGACGTCCCCGCTGTGACGCTGGCCTCGATGAACACGATGTCGCTGTTCGGGCTGAACCGACGGCTGCTGGGCGCGATCGTCGGCCACCTCGCCGCGTTCGAGATGACCTCGTCGATCCCGAGCCGGTTCTACTCCCAGGGGCTTGCCCGCCTCGGTTTCGGCGCCGACGTCACCGGCTACTACGACGAGCACGTCGAGGCCGACGCCGTGCACGAGCAGATCGCCGGGCACGACCTTGCCGGCGCACTCGCCGAGGACCGGCCGGACCTGCTTCCCGACATCCTCTTCGGCGCCGCCGCATGCCTGGCTGCGGACGGCTGGGTCGCGGAGCGGATCCTCGGATGCTGGGAGGCGGGGGTGTCGTCGCTCCGCGGCGACGGAGAAGAGGCGCGTCATGAACCCGTCGACGATCACCGCCTATCCGAACGGGCCGCTGCTCGTGCGCGGTCCGTTCGAGCTTCAGGGCGAAGACGGCGAGCGGATCCCGCAGCACCGTCGCACCATTGCGCTGTGCCGCTGCGGGCTCTCCGCGATCAAGCCGCTCTGCGACGGATCGCACAAGGCGGCGGGCTTCCGCACCGACTGACCGGAGTGCTCAGGCCTCGGCCGGCTCGGCGGTCCGCTCGACCGGATTCCGGCGGATGCCGATCCATGACACGACGCCGCCCGTGATCATCAGCCCCGCGGTGACCAGCGCGGCGCTGTGGAAGCCCTGCAGATCGAGCATCCCGCCGACGATCGTCGAGATCATGGCGACGACCAGCAGGCCGGCGACGCGGGAGACGGCGTTGTTCACCGCTGAGGCGATGCCGCTGCGGCGTTCGTCGATCGCTCCGAGGATCGCGGCGGTGAGCGGCGCGACGGTGAGCGACAGACCGAGACCCATCACGAGCATCGATGGCAGCACCTGCCACCAGTAGTTGAACTCGACGCCGACCGTGAGCAGCAGCAGGGCGCCGGCGCCCATCAGGAGCGGTCCCACGGTCATGAAGATCCGTGGGCCGTACCTGCCCGCCCACGCACCGACGCGCGAGCTGAGCAGGATCATCAGGATCGTGATCGGCAGGCTGGCCATGCCGGCGGCCGTCGCGCTGAGGCCGGCACCCTGCTGCAGGTAGACCACGACGACGAATCCGTTCAGCGACAGCGCGGCGTACACGAAGAGGGTCGCCAGGTTGCCCCAGCCGAAGTTGCGCACCCGGAACATGTCCAGCGGCATCATCGGCGCGGTCACTCTCGTCTGCCGGACGAGGAACGCGATCAGCAGCGCCGCGCCACCGACCGCGGGATCCAGATCGCGGGGGACATCCAGCCCAGCCGCGGCTGCTCGATCAGTGCGAACACCAGCGCGCCGAGGCCCGTCGCGCAGAGGGTGCCGCTGAACCAGTCCACGACGGCGCCGCGCGGATGCTCGGGCAGCTTCAGTCGCGTCAGGAGCACGAGCGTGACGGCGATCGGCAGCACGTTGATGAGGAACACCATTCGCCAGGAGAGGAAGTCGACGAACAGGCCGCCGAGCAGCGGTCCGACGAGTTGCGCGCCGGTCGTGAATGCGGTCCACACGCCGATCGCCCTGGCCTGGATCTCGCCGCGCATGGTCGCGGTGATGAGCGCGAGCGAGCTCGGCACCAGCAGCGCACCGGCAGCCCCCTGACCGGCGCGGGCGACGATGAGCATGAACGGGTCGACCGACGCGGCCACGACGACCGATGCGATGCCGAACGCGATCAGTCCGATCCGCATGATGAGCACGCGGCCGTAAGCGTCGGACAGCGAGCCGGCGAGCAGGATCAGGGCGCTGAGCGTGATCAGGTAGGCGTCCACCACCCACTGCTGGGTGGTGATGCCGCCGCCGAGGTCGTCGCTGATCGCGGGGAGGGCGACGTTCACGACCGTGCCGTCGAGGAACGTCACGAACGACGCGAGTACGGCGATCGAGACGACCAGTCGCTGGGTGCCGGTGAAGGATGCCACGGCCCGACCCTACGCCCGAACCTGCACGCCCGCGCCGAAACGGGGGCGTAGCACCTCAGTCTCGGCGCGGGCGTGCAGTCTCGAGAGATTCGCAGTATTCGGTGTTGCTAAGTACTGGTACTCAGTGATACTTTGTACTGGTAGTCAGCAACGCCGAGTACTGAAGGAGGGATCCGATGGGCAAGCAGGAGACCGAGATGCTCAAGGGCGTCCTCGAAGGCGTCGTCCTCGCGGTCATCGCCAAGCGCCCTGCCTATGGATACGAGATCACCGCCTCGCTGCGGGATCGAGGATTCGCCGACATCGCCGAGGGCACCGTGTATGCGGTGCTGGTGCGCATCGAGCAGCGCGGCATGGTCGACGCCCTGAAGGTGCCGTCCGAGAAGGGTCCGCCGCGCAAGGTCTACACGCTCAACGCGCAGGGCCGGCAGAGCCTCGAAGAGTTCTGGAGGACGTGGAGCTTCCTCGCAGACCGGCTCACCCAGCTCCACACCGAAGACATCGACGCAGACAACGCAGACAACGCAGAAGGAGCCTGACATGGCCGCCAAATGGATCGAAGCCATCACCGGACCGCTCGAGCAGAAGAAGCAGTACCGGCAGGACAGGGCCCGCATCGAAGGCCTTCCCGAGCCGTACGGGACGGCGGCCAAGGCGATGCACCGCTACCTCCTGAACACGAGCGGCATCACCGACGGCGACGTCATCATCCGGATGCTCACCGACATGGCCGATCTCTGGGAGGCAGCAGCGGCCGATGGCACCCCGGTGCGCGACATCGTCGGGGACGACCCCGTGGACTTCGCGGAGACGTTCGCCAAGGCGTACGCCGCCAAGGAGTGGCAGGACAAGGAGCGCGCGCGCTTCACCCGGGCGATCGCGGAGGCCGAGAAGGAGCAGCGATCATGACCGCGGCAATCCAGGTGAAGGGCCTCCGCAAGTCCTTCGGCGACCTCGCGGTGCTCCGCGGCGTCGACTTCGACGTCGAGAAGGGCAGCATCTTCGCCCTGCTCGGCTCGAACGGTGCCGGCAAGACGACGCTGGTGCGCATCCTCTCGACCCTGCTGAAGGCGGACGCCGGCACGGCATCCGTGCACGGCTTCGACGTGGCATCCGCTTCCGGCGATGTGCGCGAGTCGATCAGCCTCACCGGGCAGTTCGCCGCGGTCGACGAGGTGCTCACCGGTCGCGAGAATCTCGTGCTGGTCGCGAGGCTGCGCCATCTCGGAAACGCCGGAGAAGTCGCGGACGACATGCTCGCCCGGTTCTCCCTGACGGATGCCGGCGACCGCAGGGCGGGGAGTACTCCGGTGGCATGCGGCGCCGGCTCGACATCGCGATGAGCCTGATCGGCGACCCGCCGATCATCTTCCTCGACGAGCCCACCACGGGCCTCGACCCGCAGGCACGCATCGAGGTCTGGCACACCGTCCGGCAGCTCGCGCAGAACGGCACCACCGTGCTGCTGACCACGCAGTACCTCGACGAGGCCGAGCAGCTCGCCGACCGCATCGCGATCCTGCATCAGGGCGCCATCATCCAGAACGGCACCCTCGTCGAGCTCAAGGCGCTGCTCCCGCAGGCGACCGTCGAGTACGTCGAGAAGCAGCCGACCCTCGAGGAAGTGTTCCTCGCGCTGGTGGGGGAGGCATCATGACCACGCACGTCCTCGCCGACACCGGCGTGCTCACCGGACGCTCGCTGAAGCACATCCTGCGCAGCCCCGACACCATCATCACCACCGCGATCACCCCGATCGCGCTGATGCTGCTGTTCGTGTACGTGCTCGGCGGAGCCATCACCACCGGCACCGACCAGTCGTACATCGACTACATGCTCCCGGGCATCCTGCTGATCACGATCGCCTCCGGGATCTCCTACACGGCGTACCGGCTGTTCCTCGACATGCGGGGCGGCATCTTCGAGCGGTTCCAGTCCATGCCGATCGCGCGCTCGAGCGTGCTGTGGGCGCACGTGCTCACGTCGCTGGTGTCGAACATCGTGTCGGTGGCGATCGTCATCGGCGTCGCCCTGATCATGGGGTTCCGCACCGGAGCATCCTTCGGGGCCTGGCTCGGCGTCGCCGGCATCCTCGTGCTCTTCACCCTGGCGCTGACCTGGCTGGCCGTCATCGCCGGCCTGTCCGCGAAGACGGTCGACGGGGCGAGCGCGTTCAGCTACCCGCTGATCTTCCTGCCCTTCATCAGCTCGGCTTTCGTGCCGACGTCGTCGATGCCTGGTCCGGTGGCCTGGTTCGCCGAGAACCAGCCGGTCACCTCGATCGTGAACACGATCCGGGCGCTGTTCGCGGGCCGGTCGGTGGGGGCGGATATCTGGATCGCGCTGGCGTGGCTGCTCGGCGTCCTGATCGTCGCCTATGCAATCGCCGTCTCGATCTACCGGAAGAAGCTTCGCTGACGGGATGCGCCGAATCGGCTCCCCTCGGACTCTGTTCAGAGGGGAGCCGTCGGCGTACCCTGGCGTCAGGCGGACGAGTCGCCCGCCGGATCCAGATGAGGAAAGGTGCGGGCGAGATGGACTCGATGATGATGGACATGATGTCGGACGACATGAAGATGGCCGACATGCAGACGATGGACATGTCCGTGATGCAGGCCTGCATGGATGCGTGTTCGGCCTGCGAGCAGGCGTGCACGGTCTGTTCGATGCAGATGATGGACTGCGCGCCGGCCTGCATGAACTGCGCCGACATGTGCAACACGATGATGCGCGGCATGATGCGCATGCAGGGCATGACGTCGCCGGTGATGATGGCGATGCTCGACGCCTGCATCGCGATGTGCCAGTACTGCATGGACAAGTGCATGGAGCATGCCAACCACAGCGAGGTCTGCAAGATGTGCGCTCAGGCGTGCAAGGCCTGCATGGACGCCTGCATGGCGATGCGCGAGTCGATGATGATGGCGGCGTCCTGAGACGGACACCGCGGATGCTCAGACGGCCGCGACGTTGAACTGGATGCGCCCGTAGGCGAGCACGCCGTAGTCGCGATGCAGGGCGACGGGGCTGCCCGCAGCTGCCTCCAGGGCGGCTCCGCCGGCATTCCAGACCACGTGCAGGTCGCCGTCGAGCGTGCGCAGCGACAGGATGCCGGATGCCGGGTCGGCGTGCTCGACGATCGCGTCGGTCCAGCCGAGCGGAGTGGCAGACGCCATGCGCGCCTGAATCAGGTGCAGGGCGTGGCCGGGGGCGAAGGAGGAGCAGGCGAATCCGCGGTCGCACATGCACGCCGCACGCTCACGCACCTCGAGGGGCGAAAGGCGGGTCGGCTGGCTGGTCACGGTGGATTCTCCTGACGTTCGGTTGCACCGAGAGTACGTCGGCATCCTGGATCGCGCGATCAGGGGCGAAACGCAGCGCAACAATCGCCGGATCGATCCGAGTCAGATCCTCAGTAACCGCCGAACAGGCCGAAGCACGGTCCGATGATGATGATGCCGAAGGCGGCGACCCCGATGAAGAACAGCGCGGCGAGAGAGCCGCAGGTGATCCCGAGAACCTTCCCGGTGTTGTTCGGCGCGGGCGGCGGTCCCGGCTGTGGATGAGGGCTCGGATAGGAGCCCGGATAACCCTGCGGCGGATAGCCGGACTGGTCGTACGGGGCGCCCGGCGCTGCCGGATGACCGGGTTGCGGCGGACCGGGCTGCCCGGACGGCGGCGGGAACCCGGACGGCGGAGCGAAAGGGGACGGGTCCGCGGCCGGGGGAGGAGGGGGCGTCGGCGCCGGCGGCGGCAGGGCCGGGCCGGCCGGAGGCCGCACCTCCCAGGAGGGCTGCTGCGGATCGGGCTGCGGCGTCGCCGGATTCTGTTCCGGAGGCCCCTGTTCGGACCGGCCGGGTTCGTTCACGGGATACTCAGGCGTGCTGCTCATGCGGGCACCGTCCTCTCCACCGAAGGCGCCGCCGTGGCGCGGAACCGCCCGCGGCGCAGCATCCAGATGATCCGCGCCGCGAGCAGCGGGATCGTGACCAGCAGGAACAGCTGAGGCCTGGTCAGCCCCAGCCACGCGACGTCGTTGCCGCGCACGAACTCGACGAGGAAGCGGAAGAGCGCGTACCCGGCGATATAGATCGTGAGGGTCTCGCCGGCGGCGATCGGGCGGTGCCGCAGCCAGAACCACAGCACCGCGAACGCCGCGGCCTGGAAGACGATCTCGTAGACGAAGCTCGGATGCAGCGGTACGCCGGCGATCGAGCCGGTGCGCGCAGCCGCTTCCGCGTCGAGCACGATGCCCCAGTCGGCTCCTGTCGGTGTGCCGGGGCGCTCGGTGAGCTGGCATCCGATCCGTCCGATCACCATCGCCAGCGCGAACGCCGGAGCGAACAGATCGCCGGTGCGATCGGGGTACTTCACGATCTTCTTCGCGACGTGCACGCCGAGCCACGCGCCGACCATCGCCGACAGCACCGACGCGTTGCCGCGCAGCAGCTGCTCGCCCAGGCTGAGGTTCTTCGACGGGTCGAGGTGCTGCGCCCAGGTGCCCAGGCGCGACATCACGGCCGCGCCCACCATCGCACCCAGCACCAGATTGACCAGGCGCGGATCGGTCACGCCGCGGCGGCGGCGCTCCACGAGGAAGACCACTCCGGCGGCGAGCATGCCCAGCGCGACGAAGACCGAGTGCGTACCCAGCGGGGGCAGCCACGGCGCGATGTCGCGCAGGGTCGGGAACACGTCAGCCTCCCAGCATCCGCATCCAGAGCATGACCCAGAACGGGATCGCCACCGCCGCGGCCACCGCGATCACCGACAGGTAGGCGAGCACCAGACGCGTGTCGCCGAGCCTGCAGCGCGAGCGCAGCAGGCCGCCGCGGCGGGCCTTGGTGTATCCGGCGATCGCGATCAGAGCGAACACCAGCACGGCGAGCGGGCCGAGGACGCACGAGATCACAGCGATCGTCGTGAACACGCACAGCCGCAGCGGGTCGTACGGCTTCGCATCGGGCACCGACGGATCGCGCTGGTTCAGGTGGCTGAAGTCGTGGGTCATGGCGTCACCACCGGCAATCGCGTGCGGCCGCCCGTCTCGCGCACGTCGGTCGTCGACCCGGCCGGGCGGCCGGTGGCCGTGGAGATGCGGGTGCGACTCAGCGGCGCCCAGGCCTGCAGAGCGCAGAACGGCGCGCACTGATGCGCGTTCGTCTGCTCGTTCACCGACGCCACGTGCACGCAGCACTGCGTGAGCCGCTCCTCGATCATCGTGTTGATGTCCATGAACGGCTTCACCGTGATGCGCAGCACCCTGTCGGCGAGCATCGCGCGCATCCGGCCGTGCTGGCCGGGCAGCCTCGATGCGGCGAGCGTCGCGAGCGTGCCGATCCCGAGGTCGCAGTTCACGCAGATGTCGCGCCAGATGTCGCCCATCGACGGATGCGAGAGACGACTGCTCGCTGAGCAGGTCGAGCAGCGAGTTCTTCACGACGTCGCGGATCGCCCTGTTGACGTTCGAGTCGGCGATGCGGTTGGCGATCAGGTCGGGGTTGAGATCGAGGAACTCCTTGAGCCGGCCGTGCCCGATCAGGCTCACCAGCGACTGCCACGCCCCGGAGTCGTCCTTGAGGAAGTAGCCCACCGAGCAGCAGTGCGGATGACTGCACGGCAGTGCGGTGAGGTCCTGCCAGGTGATGTCGCCGTCGGTCTGCGGACCGAGCCGGGCGAGTACGCCGGTGTGCGTGAGCCGATCGTCGGGATCGATTCCCGCCGAGCGCCCCGATCCGAACACAGGCTGGATCGTCACGCCGCCGACGTACGGCGTCGCCTGCGCCCGCCGGATCACGGCGCCGATCTCGTGGTCGTTCACTCCGAGCGTCGCGGTCATCGTGAGGGTGGTGAAGACACCGGCATCCGACAGCCGCTCCAGCGCGCGTTCCTTGAACCGGCGGATGTCGGCGCCGCCGGTGGAACGCGACCGATGCGGCCTCTTCTCCGTCATACTGCAGGTACACCTCGACGCGCTCACGGTGCTTCTTCAAGAATGCGACGAACTCGTCGTCGTTCGCGATCCGGAGGCCGTTCGAGTTCAGCAGGATGCGCACGATCGGCCGGGCGACCAGATGCTCGATCAGCTGTTCGAGCCACGGATAGAGCGTCGGCTCGCCGCCGGAGAGCATCAGCACATCGATGCGGTCGTTCTCGCGGCCGAGCTTGGCGTCGACGGATGCCAGCACCTCGGCCAGCGGGGCCACGGCGGCCAGCGCCGGGCTCGACTCGGCGAAGCAGGTCGGGCACTTCAGGTTGCAGTGGTCGGTGATGTCCTCGAGCAGGATGCAGGTGTGCTGCGTCTGCATCTCGGGCAGCCCGTCCTCATAGGCCTGCGGCACCGGCTTGAAGTTGCCGGCCGTGTCGGGGGTGTGCACCTTCGTCGGTGCGGTCCACTGCTCGAGATACCGAAGGATCTCGGCGTTCTCGTCGTACATCGTGGAGACCAGGCCGTGCTCGGGGCATCCGCGTTCCAGCCAGACGGTGCCGTCGCGATCCGCCAGCCAGCCCGACAGCCGCCGCACCTCGGAGAGCGGCTGATCCGGCTTCTCCTCGTGACATCGCGGGCAGAACGCGTTCACATAGCGATGCACGCGATAGTCGCGCAGCGGCATCCCGGTTCCGGCAGACGGCGTCATGCGTTCACCCTAGTGGCCGCGCGCGGACGCGTCAGGAGCACAGCGGCAGGCCTCGGCTACGGCGACTCCGTGCTCGAGCGGTAGAGGTCTCGGAGCCCGGCCACACCGTCCCGATCCCAGGCGAGCTGCTGGCGCTGCGCTCCGGTGCCGTCGGCCCTGATCGCGTCGAGGCGATCGCGGACGAAGTCCTCTTCGCCGAGTTCGCGCAGCACGGGACCGATCGCGTCCAGCAGGCGGGCCGCGATCAGCCACACGCCGTCGACCTCTCCGGTCATCGGGTCGATCACGCGGGCATTCGTACCGTCGCGTGCGGCCATCCACAGCGATGCGTCGATGCCGTCGAGCTCCGCGGCCGGAGCGACGGCGGCGTCGCCGCCGAGCGCGATGGCGCGCGCCAGGGAGACGGCGAAGAGGGACTCCGCCGGAGTGAGCTGCGCATCGAAGACGCGCAGCTCGACGGTGGGGAAACGTTCGGAGAGGCGCACAGCCCAGGCGAGCGACGCCGCCTCGGGGATCGCGCGCAGGTCCACCAGCCGCTCCGTCCTGGTGCGGTAGTCGTCGTAGTCGTGGAACTGCGGCGGGCACCACGACGACGGCAGCCGACGGATGAGGATGCTGCGCCAGCTCTGGAACCCGGATGCCACACCGTGCGCGAACGGGGCGTTCCCCGTCAGCGCGAGAAGCAGCGGCAGCCAGCCGCGCAGCCGGTTCAGGGTGCGCACGCGCTCCTCGTCGTCGCCCGACTCGACGTGCACATGCAACCCGTTGACCAGGTGCTCACGGGTGATCTCCGCGAGCTGGTCGGAGACCTCGTGATAGTGCCCAGATGGTGAGACGGCGAGCCCTCCGGGCGAGATGAAGGGGGTTCCCGTAGAAGCGGCGACGCCGCCGTGCTGCGCGGCGTAGGCGGCGAGCAGTCCGCGGAGGCGGCGCAGATCCGCGTCCGCCTCCGCGAGTGTGGAAAGGGGCTCGGTGACGCACTCGAACTGGCAGGTCAGATACTCCGGCACGACTTCTCCGCCGGCGTTCCTGCCGGTGATGCGCTCCCGGGCGCCCGGTCCCATTCCGAGGGGGACGAGGGTCCGGTCATCGAGGAGGACGAACTCCTCCTCGATGCCGATCCGGGCCACATCGTCCTCCTGCGGGTGGGGTGCTCAGTCGCGGTCGGTGGCGTCCCTGGCCGCGTCCTTGACGTGGTCCGCCGCGTTCTCCGCGGCATCCTTCACATCGTCGCCCGCCTTCTTCGCGGCGGCCTTGGCCTGGTCCATCTTGCCCTCGGCCTCGAGACTGTCGTTGCCGGTGAGCTTGCCGGCGCCCTCCTTGACCTTCCCGGCCATGTCCTCGGCGGTGTGCTTCATCTTGTCTGCGGCACTCATCGTTCGCTCCTCTCATTCGGCTGTCGGGCAACAGTCGCATCCGTTCGGTGAATGCCGCGACGGGATTGACGAGGCGGACAGGAACCGCTAGGGCGACCGGTGTAGGCTCACGGGGTGCATCTCGTGAAGGTGGTCGTCGGCGCATCGTGCGCCGGCGGCAGAGGCTGATGGTCGGCCGGCGGCGGAACTCCCGTCACCGGTGATTCATCGCACCCATTCCCGACTCACCTCTCATAGAAGGCACTTTCATGCTTCCCCTCGACGAGCGCGCCATCCGCGCCTCCTTCATCAACGCCTCTCGCAAAGAGGCCGCATCGCTCACGCTGCCTGCCGACTTCGACGCGATCGACTTCGCCGATCTCGACTACCTCGGCTGGTTCGACCCGAAGATGCCCAAGCGGGCGTACGTCATCGCCGAGGTCGATGACCGCCCGGTCGGCGTGCTGCTGCAGCGCGCCGAGAACCGGGTGGTGCGCCGCGCGCAGTGCTCCTGGTGCGACGACGTGACGCTTCGGAACGACGTGCAGTTCTTCTCGGCGCGCAAGGCCGGCCCGGCCGGTCGCAACGGCGACACGATCGGCACCCTGGTATGCGAGAACTTCGGCTGCTCGACGAACGTGCGGCGGCTGCCGCCGCTCGCCTACGAGGGCTACGACCGGGAACTCGCCCGGGAGCTTCGGATGCTTCGGCTGCGGGAGCACGTGGCGGCGTTCGTCGCCGAGCTCGGCTGACACCGCCGCGCGCTGCCTGCCCCGCTGCGCTCCGGATGCTCCTATGACATCCATAGGAGCATCCGGAGAAGGGAAGGGATCAGGTCGTGACGGCTCGCACGTGAGCCCAGGCGGGTTCTGCGAGGCGGGCGGACAGGTCGGCGAACGCGGCGAAGCTGCGCTCGCCGAGCCAGTCCGCGGGCAGCAGCTCGGCGGCGAGTCCGGGATCGACGTAGGGCAGCACCCGCCAGCTGTCGATCAGGCGCACGTAGGCCGCGAACGGGTCATCCGGCAGTGCGTCGACGGATGCCTGGAACCGCAGATGCTCGGCACGCAGCGCGTCGAGGTCCCACCAGCCGGCGACCGCCGCACGCAACGAGGTCGCCGGCCGGGGGTCTTCGGTGCGGAACAGGGTCGCGAACTCGCGGGCCCCGAGCTCGTCGAGCAGCTGTTCGACCTCGTCATCGAGATATCCGGGCACGATCCACAGCCCCGGCGCGACGGACCCGGCGCCGATGAACTGCAGCCGACGGCGCAGCTGGTGGCGCAGGTCGCGCCGCGCCTCGGGGATGGTCGCGGAGATCAGGCACCACGGATCGCCCGCCTGCATCCGGCGCACGTGGAAGATGCGGCGGTCGCCGCGCTCCAGCATCCGGACCGCCGCAGGATTCAGGCCGTAGCCGCCGCGCGCGGCGAGCAGCAGGCCCTTCTGCTTGAGCCGGGTGACCGCGGTGCGTGCGGGCGCGGGAAGCACACCGAGATCGCCGGCCACCCGCACCAGTGCGCCCGACGAGATCGACCCGCCGAGCCGCCGCAGGTACAGCCCGATCGTCGTGCGCAGCAGCGACGTGGTGCTGCCGGGGCGTGCGTCGATGTCGTCGAGCACGGTCCCGTTCTCGTCGAGACCCCGTCCTGCTGCCGAGGCCCCGCCTGGCCGGCGTCGCTCAGGCGGGGTCTCGGCGACAGAGAGGGGTCTTGGCGAGGGGGTCATGTGAGCGCGTCGCGGATGGCCACGACACCGCGCAGGGTCTCCTCGTGCGACGTGCTCAGCGGCGAGAGACCGAGGCGGATGCCGTCGGGGAAGCGGAAGTCCGGGATGATCCCCTGGCCCCACAGCTCCTGCGTCACGCGCTGGAACGACGGATGCCCGATCGTGATGTGCCCGCCGCGGCCGGCGGCATCCCTCGTGCTGAGCAGCCGCACGTCCAGCGGGGCGAGCAGCTCGTCGTAGGCGCGCACGGCGAAATCCGTCAGCGAGATCGACTTCGCCCGCACGGCACCGATGCCGACGTCGTCGATGAGGTCGAGCATGCCCTGCATCCCGAGCATCGACATCACCGGCGGCGTGCCGCTGAGCAGCTGGCGGATGCCGGGGACCGGCGCGTACTCCGGCCCCATCGCGAAGATGTCGGCCGCGCTCCACCAGCCGTGGATCGGCTGCGTGATCTCCGGCTGCAGATCGGCGCGCACGTAGCCGAACGCGGGGGAGCCCGGTCCGCCGTTCAGGTACTTGTAGGTGCAGCCGACCGCGAGGTCTACGCCCCAGGCATCCAGCTGCATCGGCACGACACCCACCGAGTGGCACAGGTCCCACAGCATCAGCGCACCGGCGTCGTGCACGGCCGCCGTGACCCCCGGCATGTCGGCGAGCGCGCCCGAGCGGTAGTCCACGTGGCTGAGCACGACCAGCGCCGTGCGCTCACCCACGATCGCACGCACGTCGTCGGCGCTCACGCCGGTGATCTCGTCGGGCTCCACCCAGCGCAGCGTCGCACCGACCTCACCGGCGATGCCCGCGGCGATGAAGCGGTCGGTGGGGAAGTTGCCGGCCTCGATGACGATCTCGTCGCGTCCGGGACGAGCCGCGACAGCCGCCCGGATGAGCTTGTAGAGCATCACGCTGGTCGAGTCGGCGACCACGGTCTGCCCCTCCGCCGCTCCCAGCGCGACGGAGGCGATGCGGTCGCCCAGGCGCATCGGCAGCTCCATCCACTGCTCGTCCCAGGAGCGGATCAGCCGGGTGCCCCAGTCGTCGCGGATGAACTGCGCGACCTTCTCGGGCATGTCGGCGAGCGGACGCCCGAGCGAGTTGCCGTCGAGGTACGCGGTCACACCGGGGGCGTCGGCGAACGCGGTGAGATGGTGCGCGAGCGGGTCGGCCGCATCGAGCCGGGCGGCCTCGGCGTCGAGGTCGGGGCTCAGGATGCCGGCGACGCGACGGTGCTCGTCTTCAAGCGATTCGGTCATGTCAGTCCCTCAGGTCGTCGTCGATCAGGAAGCGGGCGCGGGCGGGGTCGCCATCGGGCAGGAAGAGCAGGGGCTCGCCGGGATCCAGCGGATCGGCGGGGGCGAGCGCCCGGAGCAGGTCGATGCCGTCGACGCCGGCCTCGCGCAGCGCGGTGACCTCGCTCTCGCGCAGGTCGACGGGAGTCGGGCCGTTGCCCATGTCGCTGCCGTAGACCAGCTCGCCCCCGGCAGCGGCGAAGCGCCGCACGTTGTCGACGACGTGCGCGTACTGCTCGCCGTCGTGGATGGCCATGGTCGAGATCCACGACACGGATGCCGCCTGTGCGGCGATCTCGTCATCGGTGAGGCGCTCGGTGAACGGCGAGTGGGCGAGGCGGTCGGCGCCCAGACGGACGGCGCGCTGCGCCTGGCCCGCCCCCTCGGCGTGCGCGACCAGAGGCAGCCCGTGTGCGGCGGCGAGCTTCGCGAGCTCCCGGAACAGGTCGTCGTCGAGCACGGGACCGGCGTCGACGTTGCCGACGGTCTTGAGGTACGAGACCCCGGCCGCGGCGAGGTCGGCGACGACGGATGCCGCATGCGCAGCATCCCTCAGCTCGATGACCGACCCCTCCGGTGCCCAGTCGCGGTCGGAGGGGTAGCCGCCCGGCGCGGTGAGGAACGGCCCGGCGTACTCGATCGTGACGGGCGCTACGACCCCGGCAGGAGGAGGCGAGGAGGAAAAGGCAGCTTCGGGGTTGCGCACACCGGCGTTTTCCTCCTTGCGTGGGAGCGGCGGGGCGGCATCGGCCGGGACCTGCCGATGCGAGGAGGAAAAGGCGGCTTCGGGGATGCGCGCGGCGGCGTTTTCCTCCTTGCGTTGGGAGGCGGCGTCGCCACGATGCGAGGAGGAAAAGGCGGCTTCGGGGACGTGCGCACCGGCGTTTTCCTCCTTGCGTTGGGAGAGGACAGCGGCGAGCCTCCGGATCACGTCGACATTCGCGCCGAGATCCACCACGCGGCCCAGCCGCGAGCCCGGGAGCAGCGACGGGTCGATGAGCTGCAGGTGCACGTGGTGATCGGTGAACCGGCCGGTGATGATGCCATCCAGGCGCGGAGCGCCCGCGGGGCCGGCTCAGCGACGAGCCGCCCCTCGACGAGGGCGCCGTCGCGCAGCATCCGCCCGTCGAAGAAACGCACGGAGCGCATCAGCGGCCGATCCGCTCGTCCTTGCCGATCTCGGTGCGCACCGTGTAGAGCTCGGGGAAGAAGGTCAGCGAGAGCGCGCGCTGCAGGAAGTCCACGCCGGTCGATCCGCCGGTGCCGCGCTTCATGCCGATCGTGCGGGTGACCGTGCGGAGGTGCCGGAAGCGCCAGAACTGGAAGTTGTCCTCGACGTCGACGAGCTCCTCGCACGCCTCGTAGAGCTCCCAGTGCTCCTTCGGGTCCTCATAGACCTCGCGGATGACGGGCACGAGGTCGGGAGTCTCGCGGTACGGCAGCCGCACGTCGCGCTCGAGGATGGATGCCGGCACCGGCAGCCCGCGTCGGGCGACGTAGCGCAGGAACTCGTCGTAGAGAGTCGGGCGCTCGAGCTCGGCGGTGAGCAGCGCGAGGTTCTCGGGGTGGTCGCGGAACAGGCCCAGCATCCGCTCGTTCTTGTTGCCCAGCGCGAACTCCACCGCGCGGTACTGCACGGACTGGAACCCCGACGAGTTGCCCAGGTCGCCGCGGAACTCGGCGTACTCGGTCGGGGTGAGCGTGGCGAGCACGGACCACTGCTGGGTCAGCACCTCCTGGATGTGCTTGATGCGGGCGATGTGCTTGAGTGCGGCACGGAGGTCGTCCTCGGCGAGGCGGGTGCGCGCGGTCTGCAGTTCGCGCAGCACGAGTTTGAGCCACAGCTCGGTGGTCTGGTGCTGGATGATGAACAGCATCTCGTCGTGGTGCTCGGGCACCGAGACCGGATGCTGTGCACCGAGCAGCCGGTCGAGGTCGAGGTACGACCCGTACGTCATCCGGTTCTTGAGATCGGTGACGATCCCGTCCTCGAGCGCGCGCTCGTTCTGCCCGGTGCCGTTGTCCTGGTCGGTAGCCATGCCGCGAGAATAACACCATTGCGACGGCCGTCACAATGGTGAAATCGCTACGCAGCTGCGAGCACCGCCGCCGTGTCGGAGATCGTCAGCTGCGGCGGGTACAGCCCCATCACCTGCAGTGCCGCTGCGTGGTTCTCGGCGGTCGATCCCGCGCAGGCATCGGCCGCGATCGTGGCGCGGGCGCCGGCATCCGCCGCGGCGAGAGCCGTGGACAGCACGCAGCAGTCGGTCGACACCCCGGTGAGCACGACGTGCGCGCCTCGCCCGACGATGCCCTCCATCTCGGCGCCCCACTTGCCGAACGTGGGGAGGTCGAGTGTCGGATGCGACGACAGGTCGCGCGCCTCGATGACGAGGTCGAACAGCGGATCGGATGCCGCCCTGTCGGCGAACGGCCAGGCCTCGAAGTACTCGCCCCAGGATGTGGAGCGGTCGGCCGTCGGCATCCACCGGGTGACCAGCACGCGGTCGCCGAATGCATCGGCCAATCGCCGGATGTTCGCGAACGCCTCAGCGAAGAACGGCGATCCCCACTCGGATTCCGGCGCCGCGAAGATGTTCTGCGGGTCGATGACGACCAGCCATGGCTGGGTCTCTGAGCCTGTCGAAGGGAGGCTCATCCCTGCTCCTGCCGGCGGATCCGGCCGGCCCGGGCGAACCAGGTCACCAGGAACGAGAGCACCAGTGCGAAGAAGACGCCGAGGTTCGCATAGGCCCAGTCGCCGTCCTTGCCCCCGATGAGGCCGAGCAGGTACCCCTGCCAGTTGTTCCACGCCGCTTCCGCGGCGAAGTTGTTGACGACGAAGCCCCAGCCGATCAGCGAGGCGATGACCATGGTGATGATCGAGGTCCAGTCCCAGGCGCCGTAGCGACCCTTCGCATCGAACAGTGCATCCTCGTCGTAGTCCTTGCGGCGCCGCAGGATGTCGGCGATGAGGATGCCCGCCCAGGCGGCCAGCGGCACGCCGAGCGTGATGAGGAACGACTGGAACGGTCCGAGGAAGCCGGTGTCGCCGAACACGACCAGGATCGTGACGATCGTCAGGATGAGCCCGTCGATGCCTGCGGCGGCGGGCCGGGGGATGCGGATGCCGAGGCTCAGCAGCGTCAGCCCCGAGGAGTAGATGCCGAGCACCGCACCCGAGACCAGCGCCAGCACGGCGGTGACGAGGAACGGCACGAGCACCCAGATCGGCAGCAGGGTGGCGAGCGCGCCGATGGGGTCGGCGGCGACGGCGTTCAGCAGGTCGTCGTTCGAGCCCGCCAGCAGCAGACCGAAGACCACCAGGATCACCGGCGCGATCGCACCGCCGAAGGTGTTCCAGAAGATGATCGCCCCGTCCGATGCGGTGCGCTTCTGATAGCGCGACCAATCGGCAGCGATGTTGATCCACCCGAGTCCGAAACCGGTCATCACCATCACCAGCGCGCCGATCACCTGCCCGATGTTGCCGTCCGGCTTCGACAGCGCCGCGGCGAAGTCGATGTCGGGGATGGTGAGGATGATGTAGAGGATCGTGACGACGCCGGTCACCCAGGTCAGCACCGACTGCAGCTTCATGATCGTGTGATAGCCGAGCACCGAGGCGGTCACGATGAGGGCCGCGACGATGACGATCGCGACGATCTTCAGGGCCACGCTGTCTCCGTCACCACCCAGCTGCGTGATGACGGTGGCGGTGGCCAGCACCGCCATGATCGCCAGGAACGTCTCCCAGCCGATCGAGGTCAGCCAGGACACGATGCCCGGCACCTTCTGCCCGTGCACGCCGAACGCCGCTCGCGAGAGCACCATCGTCGGCGCCGAGCCGCGCTTGCCGGCGATCGCGATCAGTCCGCACAGGAAGAACGACACGACGATGCCGATGATCGACACGATCGTCGCCTGCCAGAACGAGATCCCGAATCCCAGCACGAACGACCCGTACGACATGCCGAACACCGATACGTTCGCCGCGAACCACGGCCAGAACAGATCACGCGGCTTCGCGGTGCGCTCGGATTCGGGGATGATCTCGATCCCGGTGCGCTCGATGAGCGTCGACGTCGAGGTGCTCTCTGCGGTCATGCCCTCATCCTGGCACCGCACGTCGTGCCGCGGCCAGGGCGTCAGCTCGTCACGGGACTCAGGCGGTGAAGAACGCCTCTGCGACGCGGGACAGGTCGTGCAGGTCGCTCACGCCGGCGAGCTCGCGGGCGGAGTGCATCGACAGGATCGGGATGCCGATGTCGACGGTGCGGATGCCGAGGCGCGTCGCGGTGATCGGGCCGATCGTGGAGCCGCACGGCACGGCGTTGTTCGACACGAACTCCTGCGATGCGACACCCGATGTCTCGCACCAGGCGGCCCAGGCCGCGGCGCCCACGGCGTCGGTCGCGTAGCGCTGATTGGCGTTGATCTTCAGGATCGGGCCGGAACCGAGCAGCGGCTGCACCACCGGGTCATGACGCTGGGAGTAGTTCGGGTGCACCGAGTGGCCGACATCGCTGGAGAGATGCCAGGAGGCGGCGTAGGCGCGCCGCCGGTCCGCGGCATCCGCCCCGAGCTGCTCGTAGACGCGCTCCAGGACGTCTTCGAGGAATGGGCCCGCGGCACCGGAGCGGGAGGCCGAGCCGAGCTCCTCGTGGTCGAAGGCCGCGAGCACCGGGATGACGCCGGACTGGGGCCCTGAGCCGGTCGATGGGGTCCCTGAGCCTGTCGAAGGGTCCGCGGCGGCGAGCAGCGCGACCACGCCGGCATGCACGGATGCGAGGTCGTCGAGGCGGCCGCTGGCGAAGAAGGCGTCGTCCTTGCCGAACACCGCGCCCCGCGCCGAGTCGGCGACGACGGCGTCGAAGCCGCGGACGTCGCGGGGGTCGACGCCGGCGGATGCCGCGAGCTCGGCGAGCAGGTCCGCGTCGGCGGGGTCGCCCAGTCCCCACACCGGCTGGGTGTTCGCCTGCTTGTCGAGGGTGAGGCCGTCGTTGGCGCCGCGGTCGAGATGGATCGCCAGCTGTGGCAGACGCAGCAGCGCTCCGGTGTCGGCGAGCACGACGCGACCGTCGGCGAGTGCGAGCCGGCCGGCGAGGCGAAGTTCGCGGTCCAGCCAGGAGTTCAGCAGCGGGCCGCCGTAGACCTCGACGCCGGCCTGCAGCCAGCCGCGGGAACCGGTGGTCGGCTTGGGCTTCAGCTTGAAGCCGGGGGAGTCGGTGTGCGCGCCGAGGATGTGCACGGGCGTCGTGGCCGCGGCATCCGTCGGCACGACCCACGCGATCGCCGCACCGTCGCGCACGACGACGTAGCGCCCGCCGGGCTGCGCGGGCCAGGCCGCCTCCTCGTTCAGCCGGGTGAATCCGGCGTCCTCGAGCCGGCGCGCGACCTCTTCGGCGGCGTGGTAGCTCGACGGGGAGGCGGCGACGAAGTCGGCCAGATCGGCGGCATGTGCGAGGGCGGCGGGAGTGACGGGCATCCTTCGATCGTAATCGGGGCCCGTGGCGACCTCGGTCGCTGAGCGGAGCGCCGGAGGAGCGCAGACGAAACAGGGTGACGTTCCTCGGCTGCCGTCGCATGTTTCGTCTCGCTGGCGCTCGCTCAACGAACAGGGCCGCATAGGGTGGTTCCTGACGGCGGCAAGAAGGGTGCACATCGTGTCCGGTATCGCCATCGCTCTGGCACTCGCCGCTGCTGTCGTGCACGCGGCGTGGAACGTGATCGCGCACGACGTGAGCCGTGCCGGCGTCGCGTTCCTGTGGTGGGGCGCGGTGGCCAGCGCGGTGATCTGGGGCGGCGTGATCCCGTTCACCGGCGGCTTCGGCACGGACGACCTCGGCGGCATCGCGATGGGACTCGGGGTGTCGGGCGTGCTGCATGTCACCTACATGTCCGTGCTGCAGCGCGGCTACCGGGCCGGCAACCTCTCCACCGTGTACGCCACCGCGCGCGGCACCGGACCCTTCCTGTCGGTGGTCATCGCGATGCTGCTGCTGGGAGAGCGACCGAGTCCGATCGCCCTGATCGGCGTCGTGCTGGTGATCACCGGTGTCGTCGCGATCGGGCTGGTCGACCGCGGTCGTTCGACGGAGCGGCGGGGCCTCGACCCGGCGATCGTGTTCGGGCTGCTCACCGGCGTCGCGATCGCCGGATACACGATATGGGACGCCTTCGCGCTGCGCACCTGGCGCCTCTCGCCGGTGGCGTTCATGGTCGGCGTCGCCATCGCGCAGATCCCGTTCTTCACGATCGGCGTCGGTCGCCGGTGGAGCGCGGTCGGTGCCCTCTGGCGCACGCAGTGGCGGCGCATCCTCGCCTTCGGCGTGCTGTCGCCGCTGGCCTACATCCTCGTGCTGCAGGCGATCACGATCGCCCCTGTCGCGCTGGTCGCCCCGCTGCGCGAGGTCAGCGTCGTGCTGGTCAGCCTGTTCGGCGTGTTCGTGCTGCACGAGAGCCGGCCGGGATGGCGCATCGCGGCGTCGGTCGTGGTCGTGGCGGGCGTGGCTCTGATCGCGGTCTGACCGCGGCCGGACCGATCACAGCGGACTGACCAGTGGCAGGAAGATCTCGTCGACGATCGCGGCGAGGTCCTCGTCCCGCGACGGGCGCAGCGTCATGAGCATGTCGTGCCGGAGCAGATCGGTCGCGACCGTCTGCACGCGGGGCGTGAGGCGGGCCGGGTCGAGCTCACCGCGTGCGGCGGCGCGCTCGAAGATCTCCGTCATGGTGGCGCTGACGCCCTCCCCGAACGCACGCCGCCTCAGATCGGCGAAGCTGTGCCCGGAGTCGGAGAAGTAGGCGCCGATGAACACGCTCACGAGCGGGGCGATCTCACGACGTGCAGCGACGACCCTTCGCAGCATCTCGATCATGTCTCCGCGCAGGGATCCGGTGTCCGGAGCGGACGGACGGTCCTGTTGCAGCCCGAACGTGACGGCCGCCTCGACGAGAGCGATGCGATCGGGCCAGCGGCGGTAGACCACGGAGCGACTGGTGTCGGCGCGGTCGGCGACCGCGTCGATGGTGAAGTTGCCGTAGCCGCCCTGCAGGAGCTGATCCCATGCGGCCGTCAGGATGGCGTCTTCGAGTTCTCGGCCGCGCCTGCGGCGCACCCCGTCATCAAGATCCATTTGTGTATCTTATCGAAGGAGCGTATCGTGCTGTTAGATACATTCCTGTCTCTTAAGGATCTCTCATGACCGTACAGCCGGCTCCCGCGCTTCCGCGCCGAGCCATCGTCACCGCTCTCGTGCTCGTGGTCGGCGGTCTCGCCGTCATCTTCGACAGCACGATCATGAGCATCGCGCTCAAGACGCTGGCATCGGATCTCCAGGTGCCGGTGAGCACGATCCAGTGGGTCACGACCGCCTATCTGCTGGCGCTCGGCGTCGCGATCCCGGTCGTCGGGTGGGCGCAGGCGCGGTTCGGTGGGAAGCGTGTGTGGATGTTCGCGCTCACCGTCTTCCTGCTCGCATCCATCGCCTGCAGTCTCGCGTGGGATGCGTCGAGTCTCATCGCGTTCCGCGTGGTGCAGGGGCTCGGCGGCGGCCTCATGATGCCGTTGATGGCGACTCTCGCGATTCAGCAGGTCCCTCAGGGAGCCGGGCTCGGCAAGCTGATGGCTGCGGTGAGTCTGCCCGCGGCGCTGGGGCCCATTCTCGGACCCACCATCGGCGGCCTCATCCTGAACACGCTCGACTGGCGCTGGCTGTTCTGGGTCAATGTGCCGTTCTGCCTGATCGGCCTCGCGCTCGCGTGGCGCTTCATCCCGAAGGACGACCCGACCGGCAGGCCGGTGCTCGACTGGGTCGGTCTCGTGCTCGTCTCTCCTGCCCTCGTCGGGCTGCTCTACGGCCTGTCCAACGTCAGTCAGGACGGCGGTTTCGGCCGGGTCGACGTCTGGCTGCCCGCGACCGCGGGCGTCGTGCTGCTCGCCGCTTTCGTGACGACGCAGGTGCGGCGCCCGGCCACGGCGCTGGTCGACGTCGGACTGCTGGGCAGGCGCCCGGTGGCTTCGGCGTCCGCCGTGCTGTTCCTCTCCGGCGCGTCGCTGTACGGAGCTATGCTGCTGCTGCCGCTGTACTTCCAGATCGTGCGCGGCACGGATGCGCTCACCGCTGCCCTTCTGCTGATTCCGCAGGGCGTCGGTGCGCTGCTGAGCAGAACGATCGCCGGGCGCTTCACCGACACGATCGGCGCCCGTGTCGTGGCGATCGCCGGTTTCGTGCTGATGGGCGCGGCGACCGTGCCGTTCGCGTTCGCCGATGCGGGCACGAACGACTGGTGGCTCATGGCCGTCCTGCTCGTGCGCGGTTTCGGGATGGGGGCCGTCATGATCCCGGTGATGTCGGTGGCGTTCGTCGGCCTCGACCGCTCCGCCGTCCCGCACGCGAGCATCATCACGCGGCTGGCGCAACAGCTCGGCGGCGCGTTCGGAACGGCGATCCTCGCGGTCATCCTCGAGGCGGCGACGGGCGGCGCGCAGAGCGTCGTGGACATCGTGCACGGCTTCGACGTCGCCTTCTGGTGGGCTGTCGGCTTCACCGTCGTCGCGATCGGCGTGTGCTTCGCGCTGCCGGCCAAGCAGAAGGTCGTCGTCGACCCCGCAGAGGTGTGACGCCGCTCAGCCGGCTGCGGGGCGCAGGTACTGGCCGTCGGCCGCAGGCGCTCGACCATGGTCGGTCGAGGGAACCCTTGGTGAACGACGGGCGAACAGTGCCGAGATAGGTGCATCTGTGGGCATTTCGGGTGTCATTCTGGGTCGCGGATCCCGCCACACACACCCGAAAGGTCCTCATGAAGCTCCGTGCTCTCCCCGCCCTGGTCGGCGCAGCAGCCCTCGCGCTCGGCCTCGCCGCGTGCTCCGGTTCGGCCGGCGCCACCGGTTCTTCTGAAGAGCCCACGGCCGAAGGTGGCTACGCCGTCGACGCGAGCACCCTCGTCTTCGGCGTCGTGCCCGACTCGGTCGACACCGAGACCAATTACCAGCCGCTGATGGACTACATCGCGAAGGAGACCGGCAAGAAGGTGGAGTACCACGAGTCCACCGACTACGCCGCGCTCATCGAGGCCGCGATCGCCGGCAAGGTCGACGTCGCCTCCTTCTCGGGCTTCACCTACATCACAGCCACCAACAACGGCGCCGAGCTGACCCCGATCTCGTCGATCGTCACCAAGGAGGGCCAGGAGCCGGGCTACTACTCGCAGGCGATCGTGCCCAAGGGCTCGTCCGTCAAGAGCCTCGCCGACTTCACGGGCAGGAAGGTCTGCTTCGTCGACCCGTCGTCGACCTCGGGATACCTGTTCCCGTCGTACAACCTGCTCGAGGCCGGCATCGACCCCGAGAAGGACATCACCCCGGTCTTCGCCGGCAAGCACGATGTCAGCGTCACCAAGGTCGGCGAGGGCAAGGAGTGCGAGGCGGGCTTCGCGGAGGACAGCGAGGTGGCGAAGTCGGACAAGGTCACGAAGATCGCCGAGACGATGGTCCCCGGCGCACCGCTGGTCTACGCCGACGCGCTTCCGGACGACGTCAAGAAGAAGCTCACCGACGCCCTCTCAGAGGTCACGATCGACGACATCATCGCGGCCGGCGTCTCCAGCGCCGACTCGGACGCCTTCCGCGCGACCTTCTACGCCACCAAGCCCGTCGATGACAAGTACTACGACGTCATCCGCGACATCTGCAAGAAGACGAACGCGACCCAGTGCCAGGGCTGACGCCCGGACCAACTTCCCGGGTTCGGGGCGCATCCCCGCCATCGGGGCGGTGCAGGTCCGCCCCGAACGCGAGAATCCGCCCCAAACCCGGGGGTGAGAAGTGGGAGAGAGGAACGACATGACTGCGACGACGACCGACCAGGTCATCCGCATCGAGGCGCTCACGAAGCGCTTCGATGAGACCACGGCACTGGCAGACGTCGACCTCAGCGTCGGCCGCGGCGAGATCGTCGTGCTGCTCGGCCTCTCGGGGTCCGGCAAGTCCACCCTGCTGCGCCATCTCGACGCGCTCGAGCTTCCGACCTCCGGCCGCGTGAACGTGCTCGGCCAGGACGTGACCCGCCTGCGCGGACGAGCCCTGCGCCGGCTGCGCAGCCGGGTCGGCTTCATCTTCCAGCAGTTCGAGCTGGTGGGGTCGCTCACGGTGCTCGAGAACGTGCTGACCGGGTCGCTCGCCGGCCTCCGCGGCCCGCGACTCGGCCTGTTCAGCTACTCGCGCGCCCACCGGCAGCGCGCCCTCGGCCATCTCGAGCGAGTCGGCCTCCTCGACCGCGCATACCAGCGCGCCGACACGCTCTCCGGCGGCCAGCAGCAGCGCGTCGCGATCGCCCGCGCCCTCATGCAGAACCCCGAAGTGCTGCTCGCCGACGAACCGGTCGCCTCGCTCGACCCCGAGTCGAGCTCGCAGGTCATGGCACTCATCCGCGAGATCGCCGCCGAGGACGGGCTCACCGTGCTGTGCAGCCTGCACCAGGTCGACCTCGCGATCGACTGGGCGGATCGCATCGTCGGCCTGAGGCACGGCGAGGTCGTGCTCGACACCACGACAGACGATCTGGACAAGGCCCAGGTCATGGAGATCTACGGTCGCGTCGCCACCACCACCGCAGAGATCAACGCGCTGGAGGCCGAGCTGCTCGCCGCGGAGCCGGTGGCATGACGTCCCTCATCGAGCGGCCGCAGGGTCCTTCGACCGGCTCAGGGACCCAGGCGCCGCCGGCCGACATCGACGCCCGGGCTCCGCGCCGCCGCATCAGTCCCGAGCGCATCTCCGCCGCGGGCACGCTCGTCGTCATCGCCGCCCTGGCCGTGGCATCCCTCGCCGATCTGAACATCTCCTTCGCGGGGCTGTTCGACAGCTGGGGGAACGCGCAGAACTTCTTCGCGCGGGTCGGCGGCCTGACCTTCCCGCCCGCCGAAGAGCTGCTCCAGCTCACCGTTCTGACCGTCGGGCTCGTGCTCACCGGCACCGTGCTCGCGGCAGCGCTCTCGGTGCCGATCGCCTGCTTGGCGGCATCCAACACCACCCCGAACGCCGTTGCGCGCGCGATCGCCCGGTTCATCGGCGTGTTCACGCGCGCGCTGCCCGACGTCGTGCTGGCCATGGTGTTCGTGCTGATGTTCTCACTCGGCACGCTGCCCGGCATCCTCGCGATCGGCATCCATTCGATCGGCATGATCTCGAAGATGTTCGCCGATGCGATCGAGCAGATCGACGAGGGTCCGCGGCTCGCGATCCGCGCCGCCGGCGGAACCCGGATGCAGGAGTTCTTCTCGGGCGTGCTGCCGCAGGTGCTTCCCAGCTGGGTCGCCACCGTGTTGCACCGCAACGACATCAACCTGCGCGGCTCCGTCGTGCTCGGCTACGTCGGCGTCGCCGGCCTCGGCCTCGAGATGTCGCACGCCTTCAAGTCGCTGAACTACGGTCTCGGACTCGGCATCGCCCTGGTGATCTTCCTGCTCTGCGTCGTGATGGAGGTCGTCTCCAGCGCCGTGCGCGTGGCGATGCTCGGCGAGAAGGATGCCGGGAAGGGTGTGTTCGTGCGGCTGTTCACGGCCCTTCGATCCCCACGCGCCGCTCAGGGACCGGGGAACAATGACGGGTCGCTGAGCCTGTCGAAGCGCCGCCGGTTCGCCTCCGTCGACGCCGCGATGCGCCGCCCCTGGACCGCGGCGAGGGTCCGCAACGTCTCGGGCGGGCTCGTCGCGATCGCCGTCGTGATCGCCGGCGTCGCCGTGAGCGACATCGTCTGGAGCGATCTGCTCACGTTCTGGGTGAAGATCCCCGAGGTCGCCGCGCAATTCTGGCCGCCGGACTTCGGCAACTACGGCTTCCCGGTGATCGCCGGCGCCATGCTCGACACCGTGAAGATCGCGCTCGCCGCGTGCCTGATCACCCTCGTGCTCTCGCTCGGCATCGGCTCGCTCGCGGCGCGCAACGTCGCACCGAACGCGGGGGTGCGCGGAGGGTTTCGACTGCTGCTGGTCGTCATCCGCGGCATCCCCGAGCTGATCCTGGCGATCGTGCTGATCGTGATCACCGGCCTCGGCGCCCAGGCGGGCACCATCGCCCTCGCCTTCGGCGGCATCGGCCTGCTCGGCAAGCTGATCGCCGACTCGTTCGAGGAGGTGCCCCGCGGACCGGAACGCGCGATGACCGCAGCCGGCGCCACCCGCCTGCAGCGCTACGCCGCCGCGACCCTGCCGCAGGGATCCCGCGCACTGATCGGCCACACCTTCTATCTGCTCGACACGAACATCCGGGCGGCGACGCTGCTCGGGATCGTCGGCGGTGGCGGGGTCGGCTACTACCTGCTCAATGCGGGACAGGGCTCGAACTACCCGCTGGTGACGAGCATCGTGCTGATGATCCTGGTGACTGTGCTGATCGTCGAGGGCATCGCGATGTGGATGAGGAAGGTGTTCCGATGAGCCGGGCAGACGTCGTCATCGTCGGATCGGGGATCGTCGGGCTGGGTGCCGCCTACGCGGCGGCGCGCCGAGGCCTGAGCGTCGCCGTCGTCGATCGCACCGCGAGTCCCGTGGGCGCCACCGTCCGCAACTTCGGACACCTCTGCATAGGTGCGCAGGCCGGCGAGGCCCGCCGCTACGGAGACGTCTCCAGAGAACTCTGGCTGCGCCTCGCACAGGACGCCGGGTTCTGGCTGCGCGAGTCGGGAACACTGGTGGCCGCCCGTCACGACGACGAGCTCGCGGTTCTCGAGCGGGCGGCGCTGGACGGCGGCATCCGGATGCTGGATGCCGCGGAGCTTCGCGGCCGCGCGCCGCTCCGCCGGGGCGACCTCGTCGGTGGTGCCCACATCGAGGCCGACCTGCAGACGAACCCGCGTGAGGCCGCCGACGCCATCATCCGGCACCTCGAGGAGCTCGGCGTGGACCTCCGGTTCCGCACCGCGGTCACCGCCGTGGAGACCGGCCGGGTGCACACCACCCGCGGTCCGATCGACGCCGGCCAGGTGGTGGTCGCCGTGAACCACGACCTCGACCAGCTGCTCCCGGGAATCGCCGCGGCATCCGGCATCCGGCGCTGCGCGCTCGACATGATGCGCGTCGCCGCTGATCTGCCCGCTCCGCTCACGGCGCCGCTGCTCACCGGCTGGTCTCTTGTGCGCTACGGCCGCTTCGGCGCTCTGCCGGCGACTGCGGTGCTGCGTGATCGCCTTCACGCGGAGCGCCCCGACCTTGCCGCACTCGACCTCAACCAGATGTACACGCAGCTGCCGGACGGGTCGCTGCTGGTCGGCGACTCGCACGTGAAGGACGTACAGCCGGCGCCGTTCCAGTCCGAGGGCGTCTTCGAGGTGTTCCTCGACGAGGCGCGGGCGCTGTTCGCCACCGATCGCTTCCGCGTGCTCGAGCGCTGGCAGGGCGTGTACGCATCCGGCCCTGCGGAGTTCCACCGCGAACACGTGGATGACGGAGTGCTCGCCATCGCGGCGACCACCGGCATCGGCATGACCTGCGGTCTCGGACTCGCCGAGAACGCCCTTGCAGAGACGCTCGGGTGGACGTCATCGTCCGCCCCCGAACCCGCCCAGGAGGCACTCGCATGATCCCCGTCCAACTCGTCGTCCTCGACATGGCAGGCACAACGGTGCTCGATGGCGGCGTCGTGGAGCAGGCCTTCCAGCGGGCGGCTCAGCTCACCGGCGTCGCCGAGCGGATGCCGTGGGACGATGCCCTCGCCTATGTGCGCGAGACCATGGGGCAGTCCAAGATCGATGTGTTCACGCATCTTGCGGGCGGAGACCGGTCGGAGGCCGAGCGGGCGACCGCGGCATTCGAGAGCGCCTACGAAGAGATCATCGCGGAACAGGGCATCACCGAGATCCCCGGTGCGCGCGCGGCGATCGAGTCGCTGAAGGACGCCGGCCTGCGGGTCGCGCTCACCACGGGCTTCGCCCCGGTGACCCGCGACGCGATCATCGCCGCGCTCGGCTGGGGAGATCTCGTCGACATCGCGCTGTCGCCCGCGGACGCCGGACGGGGGCGTCCGGCGCCCGACCTCGTGCTCACCGCCCTGCTGCGCACCGGGGCGGCGGATGTGCGCGCCGTCGCCGTCGCGGGAGACACCGCCAGCGACATCCGTTCCGGCCGCAGTGCGGGCGCCGGGTTCGTCGTCGGTGTGCTGACCGGTGCGCACGACCGCGCCGCCCTGACGGATGCCGGCGCGGATGCCGTGCTGGCGAGCATCGCCGACCTGCAGCCGGCGCTCGTCGCGCAGAGCCTGCCGCCGCTCGCGGCTGCCGTCTGATGCGGCGCACGAGGGGCGTGCTGTCCGCGAGTGCATCACGTGCCGACGAGTGCACCGGCTGTCGACGTCGATACGTGGTGCGTTCGACGGCAAGCAGTGCTCTCGCCGCCGGCAGCGGGGGAGGGCGCTGACATGAGGGTGACGCTGACGCGACCTCCGGGCATCCGTCGCGATGTCGCGCTGCGACCGCCGGCCGTGGCGATGGCCTTCCTGGGCGAGGGAGTGCCGCACGAGGCCGTCGCGGTGCCCGGTGTGGCACTCGGCGAGCACGAGGTGCTGGTCGCGGTGGAGCTCTCGACGGTGTGCGGGTCGGACGTGCACACGGTGCAGGGCCGCCGGCCCGCTGCGGTGCCGCTCGTACTCGGGCACGAGAGCGTGGGGCGGATCGTCGCCGTCGGCGACGGCGGTGTGCTCGACGCGGAGGGCGCGCCTCTCGGAATCGGCGATCGCGTGGTGTGGTCGGTCACCGCGTCGTGCGGATCGTGCGATCGCTGCACCGCCGGGCTCACGCAGAAGTGCCGCTCGGTGATGAAATACGGGCACGAGCGCATCGGCGTGCACGGCGAACTGAACGGCGGCTTCGCGAGCCACGTGCAGCTGCGGCCGGGGACGACGATCGTCCCGGTGCCCGAACAGCTGCCCGCGGCGATCGCCGCACCGGCATCCTGCGCGACGGCGACGGCCTGGGCGGCGGTCGCCAGAGCGCGTGCGATCCGTCCTCTCGAAGGGACGAGGGTGCGCGTGCACGGTGCCGGCCTCGTCGGGCTCACCGCCGCCGCGATAGCCGCCGAGCACGGCGCGGTCGTCGATGTGCGAGACCCGGATGCCCGGCGCACGGCAGTGGCCGAGGAGTTCGGCGCCACCGGGTTCGACGATGCGCCGGATGTCGTGATCGAGGCATCGGGCCGCGCGGTTTCCGTCGCACTGGACGAGGCGGAGGTCGGCGGCACGGTCGTGCTCGTCGGGAGCGTATTCCCAGCGCCTGCCGTGCCGTTCGACGCGGAGGGCATCGTCCGCCGCCTCGTGACAGTGGCCGGAGTGCACAACTACACCGGTGCAGACGTCTCCGCCGCGGTCGGTTTCCTCACCGGCGCAGGCCGGGCTTATCCCTTCGCGACCGCGGTCGGGGCGGTGCACCCGCTCAGCGAGCTCGACCGGGCGATCGCCGCCGCCGCCGCTCCCGGTGCCGCACTGCGCATCGGCGTCGCGATGCGCTGATCCGGCAGGAGGCCGGTGCGCGGTCGAAGGAAGAGGAGCACACTGGAATCAGGAAGGAGGAGATCATGTCCGATCCTGAGATCCACACCTGGTGGCCGCATCTGCACGCCGCGACGAAGGACCTGCTCGATGGAATCGGCGACGACCCGCTCCCCGCCGAGGTGCTCGATGAGATCGCCGTCATCACCGGCAGGCCCGTCCCGGAGGACTGTCACCTGACAGCGCACGACCACGACTTCATCCGCACCCAGCGCGAGGAAGTCGACTGATCAGGCCTTCTTGACCTCCAACTCCGGTCCCGGTTCGTCGTCGGGGTCGGTGTAGTCGGGGCGCTCGGGCTGTGGTGGCTGGTCGGAGAGCTCGCCGCCCTCCCGCCCGCCATACGGGCGGCCGTGGTCGGCGTACTCCTCGCGCATGAAGACCAGCGTCCATTCCGCGACCGTGAACCGCGCACCGGTGCGCAGGATCTCGCTGCGGTCGTCGCCTTCGGATCGGGCGTTCATCTCGCCCTCGCCGTGCAGCGTGAGCACGTACTCGTCTCGATCGTCATGGACGATGGTGGCGTGCACGGAGTCGGCACCGTCGAGGACGAGTTCGTTGCCCGGTGCCGAGCCGATGCGCGTCACGTCCAGCGCGAGCGGATGCTCCAGCCTCGTGTCCTCCCTCGTCACCCGCAGGCGCGGATCGCCGGCACCCCACTCGGCGTGGGTCGTCATGGCGTCCGCCGGACGCCGGCTCATGTCGCGGGCCATCGCGTCTTCGTCACCACGCATGTTCTTCTCCTCCTCGTCTGCGGTCATCGCGAGATCTGCTCGACGGTCTCGCCGGTCTGCTGGGGCGCCATCGCACGGGCGATGTCGGCCTGCGCGATGATCCCGACCAGAACATGGTCCTCGATCACCGGCACACGGCGCACCTGGTGCTCCTCCATCACCTCGAGCGCCCGGCGCACGTCGTCCTCCGAGTCGACCATGTACGGCCGGCCCTGAGCCAGAACTCCGCGGCGGTCCTGTCGGGGTCATGCCCGTTCGCGATCGCCTTGACGACGATGTCGCGATCGGTGAGCATGCCCTTCAGCTTCCCGTCCTCGCCGCAGATGGGAAGCGAACCGACCTCCAGATCGGCCATCAGCCGTGCTGCCGTCGCGAGCGTGTCGTTCTCGCCGATGCAGCGTGCACCGGGAGTCATGATGTCCTTCGTCAGGATCTCCTGCCTCAGAGTCATCTTCCCTGCTCCTTCCTGTGGAGCATCGACGCTACGGACGCCGGGCGGGTACCGCGCGGGGGTTGACAGGCCGGGCAGTGACCGTCAAGCCCCTTCGCCCCGGCGCGGGACTGCTCGACGATCGAACGGAGGAGGCGGAACATGACGGACAGGGATGCGACGGGGCCCGCGGTGGTCTTCTGGATATGGATGGTCGTGACGGCGGGCGGTCTGGCGACCATGCTCGCGATCGTGATCGGAGGCCGGTGACCATGCGACGGACGCTGCGTGACAACGCGCTCGGACTCTTCTTCCTGCTGCTGTTCCTGCTGGCGATCGGCGGTCAGTCGGTCGCCGGCTACTTCCGGCAGCTCGAGGAGCTGGCGGAGCACGGCAGACCCGCCGTGGACTTCCTCGCTTTCGTCCTGTCACCCGACTTCGTGGTCGACGTCGCAGAGAACTGGCAGTCGGAGTTCCTGCAGTTCTTCCTGTTCATCGGGGCCACCGTGTGGCTGGTGCAGCGCGGGTCGCCGGAGTCGAAGAAGCCGGGTGATGAGGGCCGCGAGAGCGACGAGGCCCAGAAGGTCGGTGCGCACGCGCCGGATGACGCCCCGGCGTGGGCGAAGGCCGGGGGCTGGCGGCTGGCGATCTACGGCAACTCGCTGCTGATCGTGATGGGCACCGTGTTCGTCCTGTCCTGGCTGATCCAGTCCCTCGCAGGCACGATCGTCGCGGGCGAGGAGAGCGCGATGCACGGGATGGCGGCCCCGACCTGGGGCGAGTACGTCGTCTCCGCGGACTTCTGGGATCGCACCCTGCAGAACTGGCAGTCCGAGTTCCTCGCGGTCGGCACCATGGTGGCCTTCTCGATCTACCTGCGTCAGCGCGGGTCGGCGGAGTCGAAGCCGGTGGGGATGCCGCACGCCGTGACGGCTGCGGAATCCGAATGATCACCGGACACCAGGCGGGAATCAATCCAGGTCGCGCCGGCCGGGATCGACCAGCGCGACCTGGATGACGCCGCTCTCCTCTGCGGTGCGGGATGACGATGTCATCGCTGGGTTCAGGGCGCGTTCCTGCCGGAGATCGCGCGGATGAGCCAGGCGATGACGGCCAGCGCCAGCAGTACGAGTCCGACCCAGAGCAGGAAGTTCAGCGACTGCACGAATCCGCCGGTGATGGCGAGGATGATCGCGACGATGACGATGATGATGAACAGGATGTTCACGTCGACCCCTTTCGTCTGCGGGGCGGGAGCGCCCCGGCATCCGGAACGCTACCGATGCCGGCCTTCTGCGGACAAGGGGTTGACGGGGAGAGGTCGATGCTGGCATGAGCGGCGCGTAGGAGAAGGACGGTCACAGCGCCTAATGTGGTCCTCAGATCCGGTGCTGCACCGCAGCGCCCACGGACGAAGGCGGTGTCGATGGGAAAGTTCATCTATGAGGGCGGCGTCAAGACCGAGATCGAGGACCGGGCTCTGCTGCATCTTCAGCTCGTGATCACGGCGAAGCTGCGGCGGGGCGAGCCGTTCCCGTTCAGCTGGCGGGAGGACGCCAGCGTGGGCGGCGGCCGGACCACGGTGTGGATGCAACCCGGCAGCTCCCTGGTGTTCAAGTACTACGGCAGCCGTCAGCCCTCGATCAACCGCGGATGGGTCGAAGGTCTCGCCTTCACCGCGAACTCGCCGGGAGGGCTCTATCTCGTGCCGGAGCCGCCGGACGGCGGCGGCCCCGCCACCGAAGAGGTGAACGTCGGGCCGCCCGAGTGACCCGGGAAGGCTAAGGCTCCCGGCGGCTCCTCGGGGAGCGCTCGTCCTCCGGCTGATCCTCTTCGGGAGGACTCGTGGAGGGGTCGATCCGGTGGTGCTCGCGTTCACGCTCCTCCTCCTCACCCTCCTGACCCTCGTCGGGAGAGCGATCCTCTGACCCATCGTCCGCGCCCTGCGGCTGCACGAAGTCCGGCGTGAGCCCCTGATCTCCGATGCCACTCATTGCTCCTCCTTCTGTGCGGTGAGCATCCAGTGTGCCGCCGGTGCCGGCGCACACTCGCGCCCGTTGACAGGCGACGGGCGGCCGCCTATGAGACTGTGCTGTCGGCGTCAACCCCCTGGGAGCAGTCCCCGGACTCTGCGACGGTCATGTCGAATCGACAAGCGTGAGGAGATGATGAGATGAGCGACGGCAATGCGACCGATCCGCGTCATGCGCACCGTGAGGAGCCGGCCCCACCTCAGCAGCAGGACCAGCCGGGCAAGACGGGCAGGACCGAGCCGACGCCCGACCACGGCGAGGATCGCTACGTCGGGCACGGCAGGCTCGCGGGGCGGCGCGCCCTGATCACCGGAGGAGACTCCGGGATCGGTCGTGCCGTCGCGATCGCGTACGCCCGCGAGGGCGCCGACGTCGCGATCGTGCACCTGCCGGAGGAGCAGAAGGACGCGGATGACACGGTGCGGCTCATCACGGCAGAGGATCGCCGCGGCATCAGCATCCCGGGCGACCTGCGCGACGAGGCGTTCGCAGAGGACGCGGTGCGGCGGGCGCTCGACGAGCTGGGCGGCCTGGACATCCTCGTCCTGAATGCCGGCTATCAGCACGACATCGACGAGTTCCCGCAGCTGCGCACCGAGGACATGCGCCGGGTGTTCGAGACCAACCTGCTCGGCACGGTGATCCCGGCGCGGACCGCCTTCCCCGAGCTCGAGCCCGGAGCGAGCATCATCGTGACGGCGTCGATCCAGGCGTTCCAGCCGTCGCCGGGCCTGATCGACTACGCGATGACCAAGGCGGCGCAGGTCGCGTTCGTGAAGGCGCTCGCCGAAGAGGCCGGGCCGCGCGGCATCCGGGTGAACGCCGTGGCGCCGGGTCCGGTGTGGACGCCGCTGATCCCCGCGACGGGATGGGATGCCGAGAAGCTCGCGCACTTCGGGACGGACACCCCGATCGGGCGTCCCGGGCAGCCGGTGGAGCTCGCCGGCGCGTACGTCTATCTCGCCTCCGACGAGGCGTCCTACGTCTCCGGTGCCGTGCTCCCGGTGACCGGCGGCAAGCCGCTCTGATCGGCGACCTGCTGCGCTCCGAACCGGATAGCGCCTGGATCGTGGCCGCGTCAACCCCGATACGGGAACGGGGGCGCCGTGCCTATGGTCGATCCGACAGGAGCGGAGAGCGACATGGAGAACGCACGGACCATCGGGGCGGATGTCGCGGCGGAGCGGCCCTCCGCACGCGGCTGATGCTCCCGTGAGCCGGTACAGGTGAAGATCATGATGAGCGAGGACGATTCCGCCGATCCCCGCTGGGACGTCAAGGCGATCGACGGTACGCGGTGGCGCATCCGTGACGGTGCCTGCCGGGCGAACGACGCAGACTGCCTCGTCGCCTACATCGAGCGCGATGGGCTCGGACTGTACGACGTCCTGTGGCTGCGCAACCCGTGCCCCGCCCGGACCCGGTACCGCGACATCGCCCACGTGCTGGCGGACCTCGACGGCGTGGCGGGGACCGCGGCCGCACCGCGAAGGCGGAGGTCCGAGGCCCCCACACCGATCCCGCACCTGGCACCGCGGGAGTGACGCCACGCCCGGTCAGTGGTTGCGCAGCTGATCGATCAGATCGGCCTTCTTCTTGCCGGAGTACCCGTGCAGGCCCAGTTCCTTGGCGCGCTTGCGCAACTCGTCGACGGTCCAGTCCTCATAGCTCCCGGACTCGCCGCCTCGACGCCCGACCTCCGAGCGCCCCTTCTTGGTGCCCTTGGTCGCGTTCGAGATCCGGGCCGCCTTCTCCTTGGACGCGCCGTCGTCGCGCAGCTCCTCATAGAGTTCCGGATCCTTCAGGCGGGATCGCTCGTTGCGAGGCATGATGTGCTCCTTCTCGTCTCGGGACTGTCGCAGAGACGATACGCAGGGGCCGGCCACGACGAGAGGGCCTTGACGGGATGAGGTTCCGGCTCTAGCCGGCTCGGTTGGAGGCCGGTTCCGCCGGGGCGATGTGCTCGTCGACCAGGGAGATGCCTCCGCTGGAGTTCGCGGAGTGCGCGAGGCTCTCGATCCACTCCCGGCTCAGGGGCGGAGCCTCGGGCTCATCGAACACGAAGCGCATCGGGATCGACGCGTGCACCCAGATCGTGCTGCGCCCTGGTGCGTCTCCGTCGCCGTGCCGCCAGGACAGTGTGAAGCTCTCATTCCGCCGCAGCTTGGTCGCGATGACGACCTTGAGGTGAGCGAGAGCGCGGTCCTCGATGGCGATCGGTTCTCGCGCACCGCCGTAGTAGAGAGTTCCCATGTCAGGCTTCCTCCTGGATCGATCGAGGCCTGGCAACATGCGGAACAGGCGTTGTCAGGACTCTATCCCGGGCGGGAGGGGAAACCCGTCGCGGCGACCGTAACATCCCCCGGGCGCACCTGCTCTGCGCGGGATGTCATCGTCGCCGCCCGGCGGTGACCGCGGGGAGAACGCCGTACGCGGTGCGATAGGCGGCCGCGAAGCGGGAGGGATGGGCGAAACCCCAGCGGCGGGCGATCACGGCGATCGGATCGGCGGCGCCGTCGAGCAGTTCCCGGTGCGCGCCCTCCAGACGGGCGTTCCGCAGGCACTCCGCCGGTGTGGCGTCCAGCGCGCGGCGGAACGCGTACTGGAGTCCGCGGGTGGACATGTGCACCGCGGCGGCGATGTCATCCACGGTGATCGGCCGGTGCGCGTTCTCATCGATGTAGTCGAGAGCCCGGCGGACCGCGGCCGGTGCCGAACGAGTCTGAGCAGGACGCTCCAGAGCCGCGCGGAAGGTGGTGGGGAAGGCGGTCAGCACCAGCCACAGGGCCTGACGCCGAATGCCCGCGAGGATGAGCTCGTCCTCGTGAGTGACCGCCTCGAGCTCTCCGCTGAGATAGTCGAAGGTGCGTGCCCAGTGCGCGCTCGCGCCAGGGCGGTCGGCAGCGGTCCCCGTCACGCGCAGCGACAGTCCGTCGTCCCCGCACATCGCGCGAGCGAGGAGTTCGGCGCGGACTCTGTCGAACACGAGCGCGCTCACGCGTGCGGTGTCCTCCCACCGTGCACGCACCTGTGCGCCGTCGGTGAGCCAGGGAAGGCCGGCCCCGAGGTCTTCGCGCCCCGCGCCGACCTGCGCCCCCGGACTGTCGACCCGGCAGGCCAGGAGCTGATCCTCGGGCGCGACGACCGACTGCACCTGCGCCGCCAGCTCGTAGCTGACCAGGCTGAATCCCGGGGAGTCGGCCGAGAACCACGCGAACCGGAAACGGTCCGGATCCACACGATGCAGCGCGGCGGATGGGACGAACTGCTTCCAGGTCTCCTCCACTCTGCCGGCATCGCGGGTCTCGAAGCGCAGCAACGAGGTCATGGTCCTCCAGAGGGCGAGCAGATCGGGTGTCATCAGGAACCTAACCGATCCCCGGGGACGGAGGGCCGTTCGACCGATTCCCACGGTCACCTCCCGTGTCCAGCGTCTTGACGAGCGCGCTGATCGGCTGTTACTCGTTGGCGCATACGGTCGGTGAGGAGGGGGCGGGATGCGGCTGAGAAGGGTGAGCCCGGAGGAGCCGGGTCTGCGCAGGATCCGCCGGGGACGCGGTTTCGAGTACCGCGATCCGCAGGGCATCCGGATCACGGAGCAGGACGAGATCGCCCGCATCCGGGGACTCGCGATCCCGCCCGCGTGGAGCGAGGTCTGGATCTGCGTGCGGGCGAACGGCCACCTTCAGGCGACCGGCGTCGATGACGCGGGACGGCGGCAGTACCTGTACCACCCACAATGGCGGGCGAGAGCCGACGCGGAGAAGTTCGATCGCATGCTGCTGCTCGCGCAGACCCTGCCGGCGGCACGGCGGCAGGTGACCAGGGATCTGCGTGCGGGCGGGGCCGCACGGCGCACTGTGCTCGCCGCCGCCTTCCGCATGCTCGATGCGGCCCTGCTGCGTGTCGGCTCCGAGCAGTATGCGCGCACGCACGGCAGCATAGGGCTGACGACTCTGCGGTGCGGGCACGCCTCGGTGTCGGGTGATGTCGTGTCGCTGCGGTTCCCCGGCAAGAGCGGGCAGCCGTGGGAGTCGGAGGTCGACGATTCCGACCTCGCGGCCTTCGTGCTGCGGATGCAGCAGAGTCGCGGCACTCGAATGCGCCTGCTCGCGTGGGAGGACGAGGGTGGCCGGCATCCGCTGCATCCGGCCGAGATCAACGACGACGTGCGCGAACGCACGGGAGGCGACTTCACGGCCAAGGACTTCCGCACGCTGCACGGCACCGTGTTCGCGGCGACGAGCCTCGCCCGCGCGGGTGTGCGGAGCACGGTCTCGGCACGCAAGCGCGTGCTGGCGCAGGCGGTGCGCGAGACCGCCGACGTGCTGGGCAACACGCCCGCCGTCGCCCGCGGCAGCTACATCGACCCACGGCTGTTCGACGCATACGACCGCGGCGTCGTGGTCGAGGTGGGCTCGGGTCGTACCGTCGAGTCTCAGCTCGTCGATCTGCTCGGGTGAGCTCAGTGCGGTGTCGCGCCGTACTCCGGCCGCTCAGGCTGGCGCCGCTGGGGATGACCAGAGGCCGGATGCCGGATCAGTTCTGCGCCAGCCACGCTTCGAGGTGCGTGGGCAGCAGTCGCGCGTTCTCCCCGGGAAGCAGGGTGCCCTGGTCGAGATGACCTCCGAAGTAGCGTCCGGATGCGGCGGAGCGGACCGTCCGCGCATCACCACGTGCTCGCAGCACCCGGGAGACGAAGCCCGCCAGAGGCATCCGCACGGGACCCGCGATCTCGGTCACGGCGCGCAGCGGCTCTCCGAGGGCGACGCCGGTCACCGCATCGGCGACATCGGCTCCTGCTGCCGGCTGGACGAACGCGTCCGGCAGAGTGATGACGCCTTCCGTCTCAGCGCTCGCCGCGATCCCGAGTGCGAACTCGAAGAACTGAGTGGCGTGCACGAGTGTGTACGGAACCCCGGAGTCGCGGACGAGCTGCTCGCCGGCGTCCTTCGCCCGGTAGAACGGGATGTCGTGCGGACGTTCGGAACCGACGATGCCGAGTGCGACATGATGCTCGACGCCGGCGCGCTCCTCGGCCCGCAGCACGTTCGTCGTCGCGGTGCGGAAGAACTCCGGCACCGACCGTGGGTCGTAACTGTGCGGCTTGGAGACGTCGATCACGACGCGGGCGCCGTCGAGAGCCTCCCGCAGCCCGTCTCCGCTCAGCGTGTCCACGCCGGTGCGCGGCGATGCCGCGCGCACGCCGTGGCCGAGACCCTGCAGCCGTGCGACGACCTTGGCGCCGATCTGACCCGTCCCGCCGATCACCACGACCTCCGCCACGCGCAGCCTCCTGTCTCCTGCTACGGATGTTACGCCGCGCACGATCCGCCCGAGCACGGCGGGCGTAGCCTCGGAGCATGACTGACCTGCGCGCGCTGCTCGGCATCCGGCATCCGATCGTCCTGGCTCCGTTCGGCGGGTTGTCATCGGTGGCGCTCACGGCCGCCGTGAGCGAGGCGGGCGGGCTGGGCTCGTACGGCCTGTACGGCTACGACGGTGAGCGGATCGCCCGCACGGCGGCCGCGCTGCGCGAAGCGACCGCCGCGCCGTTCGCGCTGAACATCTGGCTGCCCACCGGCGACGAGGTCGCCCCCGGTCCCGAGCACGACGGCTATGCGCAGGCGCTCGCCGACTTCTATGCCGAAGTCGGCATGGACACCCCGGCGCGACCCGATCGGTATCTGCCGCCGCTCGAGGAGCAGCTCGATGCGATCTGGGAGGCCGCGCCGACGGCGCTCAGCGTCGTGTTCGGCGTGCCCTCCGGCGACCTCGTCGAGGAGGCGCATCGCCGTGGCATCCGCGTGATCGGCACGGCCACCACCGTCGCGGAGGCCGTCGCGCTCGAGGCGGGCGGGGTGGATGCGATCGTCGCCACCGGCGCCGAGGCGGCCGGACATCGCGTGTCGTTCCTCAAGCCCGCCGAGGAGTCGCTCGTCGGACTGTTCTCGCTGCTGCCGCAGGTGGCGGATGCCGTGTCGGTGCCGGTGATCGCGGCCGGCGGTGTCGCCGATCGGCGGGGCGTCGCGGCGTCCTTCGCTCTCGGCGCCGCAGGCGTGCAGGTGGGCACGGCGTTCCTGGTGACCGCCGAGTCCGCGGCGAACGACGCCCACCGGGCCGCGATCCGTGCGACCGCAGCCGATGAGAGCGTGCTCACCCGGGCGATGAGCGGACGCCTCTCCCGTGGGGCGGCCAACCGGGCGGTGCGCGACATCGAGACAGCCGGGGCGATCGCGCCCTTCCCCGCGCAGAACTGGCTCACCGGGCGCTTCCGTGCCGTCGCCGGAGAGCGGGGCCTGGGCGAGCTGCAGTCGCTCTGGCTCGGTCAGTCCGCGCCGCTCGCGCGCGGCACCGCAGCATCCGATGTCTTTGCCGAGCTGCTGGCCGGCGTGCCCGCGGCGTGACCTCCCGACTTCGGCGCGAGATCCACGTTCAGCACGTCGGTCTCGCTCGGAAGTCGGGACGTCGTGCCGATCTCGCGCAGGAGCCGGGACCTCGCGCGGATCTCGGCTCAGAGGATGACGGTCGACCGGCCGTGCACGATCACGCGGTCCTCGGCGTGCCACTTCACGGCGCGCGCGAGCACGAAGCGCTCGACGTCGGCGCCGCGGCGCTGCAGCTCGGCGGCCGACTCGGCGTGCGTCACCCGGGTGACGTCCTGTTCGATGATCGGCCCCTCGTCGAGGTCGGCCGTGGCGTAGTGCGCGGTGGCGCCGATGAGCTTCACACCGCGCTCCTTCGCCCGCGCGTACGGGTTGGCGCCGATGAAAGCGGGCAGGAACGAGTGGTGGATGTTGATCACCGGCGCCCCGAGCTCGGTGATGAACGAGTCGGTGAGGATCTGCATGTAGCGGGCGAGGACGACCAGGTCGACGTTGCCGCGCAGCAGATCGAGCTGGCGCTGCTCCATCGCGGCCTTGTCATCGGCAGGGATGTGCACGAACGGCACCCCGAACGCGCGCACCGAATCGGCGAGGTCGGCGTGGTTCGAGACCACCATGGTCACGTCGATGTCGAGCTCGCCGCGCTGCGTGCGCCAGAGCAGCTCGAGCAGGCAGTGGTCGTACTTCGAGACGAAGATCGCCACGCGCTTCCGCCGTGACGCGTCGTGCAGCGACCAGTCCATGTCGAAGCGCTCCGCGACGGCGGAGACGGACGCCTCGAGCGCCGGACGCTTCGCTGCCAGGCCCTCGAGATGGATCACTGTGCGCTGGAAGAAGCGCCCGCCCGCGGCATCCGTCGAGTGCTGGTCGAGCGAGATGATGTTCGCGCCGTGCTCGGCGAGGGCGCCGGCCACGGCGGCGACGATGCCGGGCTGATCGTCGCAGGCGATGAGAAGGCGGGCGGTGTCGGGCTGGGCCATGCATAGATTCTGCCGCTCCCGTGTCTCGACCCGCGAATCATGACGCCCGCGGCCACTACGCTGAGCGGGTGGAAGAGAGCATCCTCGGGCTGGTCCTGATCCCGCTGCTGGCCGTCGTCGCGCCGATCCTCGCTCGCCTGATCGGGCCCGTGCTCCGCATTCCGGTCGTGGTGTTCGAGCTGGTCCTCGGCATCCTCGTGGGGCCGGCGCTGCTCGGCTGGGTGCAACCGACCGAGATCCTGCACGGCCTCAGCGAGTTCGGACTCGCCATGCTGTTCTTCCTGGCCGGCACCGAGATCGACTTCGCCGGCATCGGCCGCAAGTCTCTCGGACGCGCATCGCTGGGCTGGCTGCTCAGCATCGTGCTCGGCGTCGGCGTCGGGTTCCTCATCGCGCCGGGCGACGGCATGATCGTCGTGGCCATCGCGCTCAGCTCGACCGCGCTCGGCACGCTGATGCCGATCCTGCGGGATGCCCGGGAGCTGAGCACGCCGTTCGGCAAGGCCGTCACCGCGATCGGCACTGTCGGCGAGTTCCTGCCGCTGATCGCCATCTCGATCTTCCTCAGCGTGCGGTCGGCTCCGCTCGCCACCACCATCCTGCTGGTCTTCGTGGCGGTCGCGCTGCTCTCGGTCTACGCGGCCCGTCGCATTCCGCACGGCAAGCTGCACGCCTTCGTCAACGCGACGCTGCACACCTCGGCGCAGTTCGGCATCCGCTTCGTGCTGCTGCTGGTCGCCGCGCTCGTGGCGCTGAGCCTCTGGCTCGACCTCGACATGCTGCTCGGCGCCTTCGTCGCCGGTGCCGTGTGGCGCATCGTGATGTCGAGCGCCTCGAAGAAGGATGCCGAAGAGGTGGAGAGCAAGCTGGAGGGCATCGCCTTCGGCTTCCTGGTGCCGATCTTCTTCATCTACACCGGCGTGACCTTCGACCTTGCGGCGCTGGTGGCATCGCCGCTCGCGCTGGCGCTCGTGCCGATCCTGCTCATCGCCCTGCTGGTGATCCGCTGGGTGTCCGCGCAGTTCTCGGCGACATCGGGGATGAGCGGCCGCGATCGCACCGCGCTGGGCCTGCTCGCCGCGACCGGCCTGCCGATCATCGTCGCGGTCACCGGCATCGGCGTCGATCAGGGCATGCTCGGCTCCGACATCGCCGCTGCGCTGGTCGGTGCCGGCATGCTTTCGGTGCTGCTCTACCCGCTGATCGGCATGACTCTGCGGGGCGACCGCTCCGCCGTGCAGGGAGCGCCGCTGGGGGCCGAGTTGTGACGACCGCCGCCCTGCTGGCCGCGGCACGGGACCGGTTGCGGGATGCGCCGACGCAGGCGCTCGGCATCGACAAGGCGTCGCGGTGGCGCGGCGCGCGCATCGTGCGAGCGGGCGAGGCCTGGCACCTCGGCGTGCTGCTGCTGACCCGCGACGGCGTGCTCGCGACCGGTGAGGTGCTGCGCGCGGCCGAAGAGGTCCGCCGCGGGTACACGGCGGAGTCCGCGCGAGTTCGCGCGGACCGCCGGGCACAGGCGCGCCGCGGCGGGTTCGGCGAGGGGGAGGTCGTGCACGTCGGGTGGACGGAGTTGGATGTCGGCGTGGTGGATGCCGGCGGGGCATCCGGCCCGCTCGTGATGGTGGGCGACGTGCCTTCGGTGCGCTGGAGCGCGGCCGGGGTCATGCCGCTGGAGGCGTACCTCGACGAGCAGATCGGCTTGCGGTACCCGGTCTCCGGTCGTTGAGCGAGGGAGGAACGGGTCATCTCCACGGGTCGTTGAGCGAGGGAGGAACGGGTCATCTCCACGGGTCGTTGAGCGAGCGACGAAGGAGCGAGACGAAACGTCGTGAGCTGTCTCGAGACCTGAGAGCGTTTCGTCTCAGTCGCTGGCGCTCCTTCGCTCAACGACCAGGGGCGTGACAAGCTCCGCGAAGCGGCGCAGCAGGTCGGTGCCGGTGGGAGAGGTGGCGAGGATCTCGGCCTCGACCCGGTCGAACTCGGCAGGGTCGAAGTAGCCCGTGGTGCGGTAGAAGTCCATCCTGTGCGCGAAGTCCTGCGGCGTCGGCTCGGGATGGAACTGCGTGGCGTACAGCCGGTCGCCGACGCGGTACGCCTGCACCGGGCAGTCGTCGTTGGTCGCGAGCAGCACCGAACCGGGCGGCGGCTCGGTGGAGCCCTCCTTGTGGGCGGTGAGCACCTCCATCTGCGGGGCGCTCGGTCCGAACACCGGATCGTGCACGCCTGCCGGCGTGATGCGGATGCTGGTCTCACGGGTGAACTCGGGCGTCGCGGTGCCGACCGTGCCGCCCAGCATCCTGGTGACGACGCCGATGCCGTAGCAGGTGAACATCGTCGCGGGGCCGCCCTCGATCGCGGCGTGGGCGAGCTGCTCGAGGTCGGCTTCGACGCGCAGCTGCTCGGGGGACTTGTTCTCGTCGCCGACGTTGTAGGGCGAGCCGCCGATGACGATGCCGTCGTACCGTCGCCAGTCGATCTCATCGAGCGGATGCCCGATCAGGTCGTGCCGGTCGAGGCGCTCCACGCCGAGCCCGCGACGGAACGACAGGTGCTCGGCCGCCGCCGCGCCCTGCTCCGGACGCGCGCAGACGTAGAGGAATGAGGTCACGAAGCGATTTTAGCCAGGCTCGCGGGAATACCGGCATCTGTCAGACGTTGAACTTGACAGGAGTACACTCAACTTCTTCAGAATCTTCAGGAGGACATGATGCCCAGCGACATCAACGGCGCAGGATCGTTCGACGACTTCCTCGCCCGCTACCTCGCCGGGGAGCAGGCCCGGCAGGCGCGATCGATCGACCTCGGTCGCTTTCTCACCGCGCGCACACAGCAGATCCTGCAGCGCGCGGGCCGCTTCGCGATCGAGCGCGGACAGACCGAACTCGACGCCCTGCACATCCTGCGTGTGATCGTGCAGGACGAGACGGTCGTGCGCGCGGTGCAGCACATCGGCGTCGATCCCGCGGCCATCGTCGCGGCCGTCGACGCGCGACTGCCCGAACCGCGAGACACCGGCGACGAGGACGCCGCGACGCTCACGCCGAGCGCCTCGCGCGCCCTCTTCCACGCGTACCAGGTGGCCCGCTCATCGGGTTCGACCTACATCGACCCCGAACACCTCTTCTTCGCGCTTGTGCTCGGCCAGGATGTGCCTGCCGGTCAGGTTCTGGCGCGCGTCGGCGTGACCGCCGAGGCGCTCACCCAGGAGCTGCGCGAGGGTGTGCCCGCCACGGCCGGTGCTCCCGCCGGACAGGCATCCGAGAGCGCGGCATCCGAGACGCCGATGCTCGACCAGTACGGCCTCGACCTCACCGCCCGCGCCCGGGAGGGCGCGCTCGACCCGGTGATCGGGCGAGCCGACGAGATAGAGCAGACCATCGAGATCCTCAGCCGCCGCACGAAGAACAACCCCGTGCTGATCGGCGAGGCCGGCGTCGGCAAGACCGCGATCGTGGAGGGCCTGGCCCGCGCGATCGTCTCCGGGGAGGTCCCGGAGCAGCTGAAGGACCGCCGCGTGGTGGCCCTCGATCTGCCCGGCATGCTCGCCGGAACCCGGTACCGCGGCGACTTCGAGGAGCGCCTCACCAAGACGATGGACGAGATCGCCGCCCACAGGGGCGAGGTCATCGTGTTCATCGACGAGGTGCACACCGTGGTCGGCGCCGGTGGATCCGGCGAGAGCGGCGGCATGGACGCCGGCAACATCCTCAAGCCGCGCCTGGCGCGCGGCGACCTGCACATGATCGGTGCGACGACGCTGGACGAGTACCGCCGCATCGAGAAGGACCCGGCGCTGGAGCGCCGGTTCCAGCCGGTGAAGGTCGGCGAGCCCTCCGTCGCCGACGCCGTGCGCATTCTCGAGGGCCTGAAACAGGCCTACGAGGAGCACCACCGGGTGACCTACACGGATGCCGCGATCCGCGCCGCCGTGCAGCTCAGCGACCGGTACCTCACAGACCGTGTGCTGCCCGACAAGGCGATCGACCTGATCGATCAGGCCGGCGCCCGGCTGCGTCTGCGGCTCGGCGTGCCCGTCGACGTCAGCGATCTGATGGCGCAGCTGGCCGATCTGGAGGCGCAGAAGAACGCCGCTGTCACCGGTGAGCACTACGAGGAGGCTTCCCGCATCCGTGATGAGATCGCCGAGGTGCAGTGCCGGATCGACGCCGCCAACGGGTTTGGGGCAGATTCCCACGTTCGGGGCGCGGAGTCCACGCCCCGAACCGGAGAATCCGCCCCGAACCGGGTGATGGGTGGCGAGGCCGTCGTGGACGAGCCCGAGATCGCCGCGGTGATCTCGCGGGCCACCGGCATCCCGGTCAGCCGCCTGACCGAGGGCGAGCGCGAGCGCCTGCACGATCTGGAGGCCGACCTGCACGACCGCGTCATCGGTCAGGACGATGCCGTGAAGGCCGTCGCTCGCGCCGTGCGCCGCAACCGCACCGGCATGGGCGACGCGCGTCGTCCGGTCGGTTCGTTCCTGTTCCTCGGCCCGACCGGCGTCGGCAAGACCGAACTGGCGAAGGCTCTCGCATCGCGGCTGTTCGATGATGAGGACGCGGTGATCCGGTTCGACATGAGCGAGTTCGGCGAGCGGCACACGGTGTCGCGCCTGGTCGGCGCCCCTCCGGGATACGTCGGCTACGACGAGGCCGGCCAGCTCACCGAGCGCGTGCGGCGCAACCCGTACTCGATCGTGCTGTTCGACGAGATCGAGAAGGCGCACCCCGACGTGTTCAACCTGCTGCTGCAGGTGCTCGACGACGGCCGGCTGACCGACGGTCAGGGCCGCACGGTCGACTTCCGCAACACGGTGGTCGTGATGACCTCGAACATCGGCTCGGAGTTCCTGGCCTCGCGGTCGGGTGCGCTCGGGTTCGTGGCGTCGCGCGATGAGTCCGGGTTCTCCTCGCAGGAGGATCTGAAGGCGCGTGTGATGGGCAGGCTGCGCGAGGCGATGCGTCCGGAGTTCCTGAACCGCATCGACGAGATCGTGATCTTCCAGAAGCTGTCGCTCGCGGAGATCTCTCAGATCGTGCGGCTGGTGCTCGGCGCGACCTCCGACCGGCTGTCGCTGCGCTCGGTCACGCTGGACGTGACCGATGCCGCGGTCGCCTGGCTCGGCGAGCACGGCTACGAGCCGGAGTACGGCGGCCGGCCGCTGCGCCGGCTGATCCAGCGGGAGGTCGACGACCGCATCGCCGACCTGTTCGTCTCGGGCGAGCTGGCCGACGGCGGGCACGTCGTGGTGGATGCTGCGGGCGATGCGCTCGAGGTGACGGCCAAGGCGCCGGCACTCACCGGTCGTTGAGCGAGCGAGGTACGAGCGAGCGCCGCACTGAGCGAGCGGAGCGAGTCGAAGTGACGAAACGCTCTCAGGTCAGCTGAGAGCGTTTCGTCTCTGCGTTTCGTCTCTGCGTTTCGTCTCTGCGTTTCGTCTCTGCGTTTCGTCTCGCTTCGCTCGCTCAACGAACGTCGCTCGCTCAACGAACGTCGCTCGCTCAACGAACGTCGCTCAACGATCGGAGGCGTGTCAGCGCGATGAGTTCGCGGTGCGGCCGCGCACGATGCCGACGAACGCCTCGACGTCGGGCGTGGTGCGCTCGCGGGGCCAGGCGAGGGCGACGGTCGACGTCGGTCCGCCCTCGAGCACCCGGTGATCGGCATCCTTGCGGTGGTGCAGGCGCGCCAGCGACATCGGTACGACGACGATGCCGGTACCGGTCGCGACGGTCGCGATGGCGTCCTCGGTCGTGGCGACCGGGGCGAATCTCGGCGCGACGGTCGACAGGGCGAGCGGACCGAGCACGTCGTCGAGCGGAGTGACCAGCACTTCGCCGTCGAGGTCGGCGGCGGTGAGCGTCTCGGCCGCCATGAGGTGAGAATCGTCGGACGCCACGACGACGGGGAGCTCGTCATAGAGCCTGATCACGTGCAGGTCGTCCGGCCGGTCGATCGGCAGACGCACCAGTGCAGCGTCGAGGTCGGCCAGAGCGGTGCGCTCCTCGGCGACCTCGATCGGCACCAGTTCGAGGGTGACGTGCGGCATCCGGGACTTCCAGGCATCGATCCACTTGCCGGGCGTCGCTCCGGGGATGGCGCCGAGACGGAAGGTGCGCGGCGTCTCGTCGATGGCCTCGGCGGGGGCGGCCTTCTTGCCCGACGGACGCTTTGCAGGCGCGGCCTTCTTCACTGCAGGCTTGCCGCGGCCGCCGCTCGGCCTCTTGCCCGGCGCGGGTCGCCCGCTCTTCTTCGCCACGCACTCACGCTACCGTCAGGGCGCTGTGCGTGCTCTCGCTCGGTGGTCGTTGAGCGAGCGACGAAGGTGGTCGCCCCGCGGAGCGACGAAGGAGCGAAGACGAAACGCAGAGACGAAACGCAGAGACGAAACGCAGAGACGAAACGCTCTCAGGTGTGCCGGGGCGTTTCGTCACTTCGACTCGCTTCGCTCGCTCAGTACGGCGCTCGGTCGCTGGCGCCCGGTCGCTGGCGCTCCCCTCGCTCAACGATCGGAGCGCGTCACCGTCACGCAACAGCGTCCCTCGGCGGGGTCGAGGTGCGCGCAGGCGTGGTCGCAGCCGAGCCCGTCGACGACGCCCTCGACATAGGCGTGGTTCATCGCGCAGACGAGCCCGGTGTGCTCCCGGGCGAGCGAGTCGAACGGGCAGTTGGCGAGGATCAGACGGTCATCCGTGAGGCGCGGCTCGTACCCCTGTGTGGCCAGGGCGGCGGCGGTGCGGTCGAGCTCGTCGCCCTCCACCTCGGGCGCAGACTCGCCCAGCATCCGCCCCTCCTCCTTCGCGGCGGCGTCGAGCGCGATGGGCAGCGCCGTACCGTCGGCGGTGCGCTCGATCGCCTCGGCGAGCAGATGACCGACCAAGTCGTACCGGCGCTCCGGGAGCGAGACCGAGATGGTCCCGGTGGCACGGCGGTAGAGCTTCGACGGGCGGCCGGCGCCCGGTCCGGTGCGGCCGGAGAGCCGGCGGAACTCCACCTCGAGCAGACCCGCGTCGACGAGGCGGTCGAGCTGGAAGCGCGCGACGTGCGGCGGTAGGTCGAGGGCGGATGCCGCCGCTTCGCGCCCTGTCGGCTCCGGCTGGGCGACGATGTACTCGTACAGCGCCTGCCGGGTGGGATCGGCGAGCGCACCGATCCGGCCTGCCTCTGCACGGACGTCCATGCTCTAAGTGTAGCGATGCTGCTATTTAGAAGCGCGGGTTGTCACGATCAGGCCGCCCGCGAATCAGGCCGCAAGCCAGAGCCCTTTCCGGTCGGTGGCGACCATCATTCCCGCGGCGACGGTCTCGTCGTCGCCGATGCGGGCTCCGCGGGCGATGCGCGCCCCTGCGCCGACCTCGGTGCGGACGCCGATGTGTGCTCCGTCACCGATCATCGCCCCCTGGCCGATGTGCGCGTGCGCATCGATGTAGGCGTTCTCACCGATCACGGCGTCCGGCTCGATCCACGCGCCGCGCGCGACGTGCGTTCCCGCACCGACGCGCGCACCCGGTTCGATATAGGCGCCGGACTCGATGAGGGCCGCAGGATGCACCTTCGCGCCGTGCGCGACGAGGCCGCGGCCGTTCGCGTGCTTGCGGTACCGCAACGTCGCGCCCTGGTCGTCCTCGATATCGACGTAGTTCTTGCCCACAATTCCTCCCGTCCGGAGTCTTCCGGATATATCAACAACCAGGAGGGCGGTGAATATATTCCCGCAGGCGTCGTTCGCTCAGCGCTGGCAGCGCGGGCACCAGAACGTGACGCGCTCCCGGGTGGGATCGGCACCCTGAGAACCCGTGAGGATGAGGGTTCCGCAGCGCCGGCAGGGTCGCTGGGCACGGCCGTACACCCAGGTGTCCTGGCCGCGGCGGGCGACGCCGGTGAACGTGCGCACGATCCGGTCGCGGTTCGCTCGGATGGTGCGCGCGCCGAGATCGAGCAGGGCGGCGGCGTCGACGTCGGATGCCGGGGTCTGCGGCAGGATTCCGCGTAGGAACAGCAGTTCTGCGGCGTACTCGTTGCCGAAGCCGGAGACGTTGCGCTGGTCGAGCAGGGCGACGTGGATGCTGCGCGCGTCGGCGTGGACCCGGCGGGCGGCCTCGGCGGCGTCCCACTGCTCGGACAGCGGATCCGGGCCGAGATGACCCACGATCCGATGCTCATCGCGGGTGGGCACGACCTCGATGTCATGGAGGTCCACACCGACCGCCTCTGCGGTCGTGGTGCTCACGATCGCGCGGACCTTGAACGCCGGATGCCGCCACTTCTCGCCCGGACGATAGACGAACCAGGCACCGTCCATGCGCAGATGGGAATGTACGGTGAACTCTCCGATGCGCATCAGGATGTGCTTGCCGCGCGCAACGACGTCGTGCACCGTCTCGCCGGTCAGATCTACGGTCGCGGCCTGCGGCACGCGCAGGTCGAACCGGGTGACCTGCTGCTCGCGCAGCGCGGCATCCAGCCGGTGCGCCGCCTGGTAGACGGTGTCACCCTCGGGCATCCGCCGGCTGCCGATCTGTGAGCGCCCGGGCGAGCATGGTGGAACCGGCCACGGCGGCGGGCATGGTGATGATCGCTCCGAGCGGGATCATGAAGCACAGCTGCGTGGCCACGCCGAAGCCGATCACGCGGGCGCGGCCGGAGCCCAGCAGCCGGGACCGCTCCGCAGCGCTCAGACCTCGTGCGTCGAAGGCACGCCCGGTGAGTTCGCGGGCGAGCAGCCGGCCCGACAGCACCACGCCGGTGACCGAGGCGATCACGCCGCCGACGACGGGGATGAATCCGATCACGAGCGTGAGCAGCGCGATGAGCACACCGAGCACGATCAGTCGCAGGCCCTCGCCGACAGTGACCCAGAATCCGGTCTCGCCGGTGGGCTCCTCACCGCCGAGCGAGCGCTCCACGCCGCGCCAGATGCGCTGATAGAACGGATCGCCGATCGTGAGCGCGACGGCGGTGAAGACGAGACCCGCGAGAATCGCCGCGGCGAGGAACAGCACGACGCCGAGAGCCGTCCGCAGGGCGATCTGCCAGCCGGCATCCCAACCGTCGGCGAACGGTGTCATCCACGCGGTGATGCCGCCGAGTGACAGCCCGAACGGCACGAGAGCGGCGGCGAGCACGATGAACGCCATGGCTGCAGGAATGAGGCCCAGCGCCAGCAGCTTCGGATGCGTGCGCCACATGCCGAAGCCGTGCAGCAGCGTGCCGAACCCTGCGGCGAACTCGCGGATCATGTCACCAGCGTATGCGGCGCCGCGCTGCGCGTCATGGACGCACGTCGACGCGTGCCCAGCGCCGCTTCCGGTGCGCAGGATGCTGCCGTCTTCGACGGTCAGCACCAGATCCGGATCCGAGACGACGACGCCGTCGAGCCGCACGGCGCCCTGCGCGAGGAGGCGACGCCGGGCCGAGCCACTGAGCTCGGGGCGGGCTCGTTCGAGCAGACCTCGCGCCGTCATGAACGGTGAGCCCAGCTGCACGGCATCCGTCCTCTCCGGTGTCGCGCCCTGGGAGAAGACGCGCAGGAACGACTCCCGCTCTCGCACGGCGGCGCCCACGCCGTGGTATCGGGCGACGAGCGCCTCCGCCATCGCGAGCTTGGCGTCGCGTGCGTCGCGACCGCCGCGGGCGGCAGCCGACGAGATACGGCCGACCTCGTCGTCGTCGAGCGTCGTGTACGCACTCGCCCACACGCCGATCAGGGCGTCGGGCAGGCTCATCGCCTTGCCGAACTTGTCGGATGCCGTGTCGGTCAGCGCGATGTAGTTGCCGAGCGATTTCGACTGCTTCGGCCCGCCGTCCAGGCCGGGCGTGATCACCGTCGTGATGAGCGATTGCGGACGCGCACCGAGGCGCTGCTGGTACTGCCGGCCCATCATCTCGTTGAACAGCTGGTCCGAGCCGACGATGGTCAGGTCGCTGTCGATCGCGAAGCTGTCGTAGCCCTGCAGCACCGGGTAGGTGAGCTCGTGCAGGGCGATCTCGCGGCCCTGCGCGAGACGTTCGCGGAACATGTCGCGGGCCATCAGCTGAGCGTGCGTGGTCATGCTGAACAGGCTCAGCAGCTCGGCCACAGGCATCCGGTCGAACCACTCCGAGTTGCGCCGTACCTCGAAGACCTCCGGCGAGGTGTCCAGCACGAGCGAGACCTGTGCGAGGAAGGCGCGTGCGTTCTCCTCGATCTGCGCGTCGGACAGAACCGGGCGCGTCTCGCTCTTGCCGGTCGGGTCGCCGACGCGCGTGGTGAGGTCACCGAGCAGGAACACCACCCGGTGGCCGTGCTCCTGCAGGTGGCGCATCAGCCACAGGTTGACCGCATGGCCGAGGTGCAGGTCGGGAGCGGTGAGGTCGACGCCGTACTTGATCCGCAGCTGCTCGCCGGTGTCGAGGCGGTCGCGCAGCGCGCCCTCGTCGACGATCGTGTCGATGGTGCGCCGCATCGGGCGCAGGATGTCGTCTGCTGCGGTCATGGTGGTCCTCTCGTCGGGTCGAGAGGATGGCCGGGCCAGAGCCTCTCGCGGATACGCGAAAGGCAAGGACGGATGTCCTTGCCTCGAGCTCTGGCCAGTGTGTGTGGGGCGCTACAGATCGCCGGCTCTGGCCAGAGCCGGGCGATACACGTACAGACGCGCCGTCATGTCGAGCACCGTATCACGACGGATGCCGGGTACTCCGACGCGACTTCGCCGAGCTCTTCCGTGAGGCGCGCGAGGATGCGCAGCGGCGAGTCGCCCTCTGTGGACGCAGGCTGAGTCAGACGGCCTTGCGCAGGGCGTAGCCGCGCGGGGTGACCACGAAGCCGGCCTCCTGCAGGATGCGGGCGATGGCCGTGCCGTACACGCCCTCGCCGTTGATCTTCTCGATCGTCAGCGTCTCGAGCCGGCGCAGTCGTGAGGTCGCCGCGAGGTCGGACACTGCAGCGCGCAGAGGCTCCTCGTCGTCGGTGAAGGCGAGCACGGTGCGGCCGCCGCGCTCCAGGTAGAGCACGAGCGCACCGTCGACGATCACGACAAGGCCGCCTGCCTTGCGACCCGGGCGATGCGACACCTCGTCGATGCGCGGCCAGGGCAGCGCGGCGCCGTACGGGTTCGCCGGGTCGGTCGCGGCGAGCGTGACAGCGTTGCGGGGCGGGGGATCGGCCAGGCCGGCGAAGGTGCGGAGCCTGTCGACGGTGGTGGACGCGGCGAACTGCGCGGCTCCGAGCCGTTCGATCACATAGCCGCGACGGGCGTGCCCGGCCTCCTCGAACCCGGCGAGCACACGGTACGCCTGGGCGAAGCCGCCGGGCACGCCCTCGGCCTGAACGGCGCCACGGGTGACCACACCGTACCGATCGAGCAGCAGACCCGCGGTGACGGTCGCGCGGCGCGCGGCATCCGGGTCCGTCTCCGGAAGCACCGACCAGCGTCCGCCGATCGTCGTGGGACGGGCGCTCGCCGGGCGAGCCAGGGAAACGCCACGGTAGGTGCGGGTGCGCGGCGCGCGACGCGTGGTCTTGTGCGCCTGCGACCCGCCGGCGATCAGGGCGCGCACCGGGGCGAACGTGTCGTTGGTGATGTGCCCCTGCCAGGTCAGCGCCCAGAGAGCGTCGAGCACCGACTGCTCGTTCTCGGCATCCGTCATCGCCTTCAGCGCTCCGGCGAACTGGGCGCCGCTGAGGCGCAGCGCGTCGAGCAGCTTCTCCTCGAGCGATCCGGGCGCAGGAGGCTCCTCCGGGAAGGGCAGTGTGAACGGCGCGAGATCGACCGGATGCAGCGACACCCAGCCGTCTCGCCCGGGCAGTGAGCCGTGGCCGGCCCAGACCACCTCGCCGGCAGCAGTGAGCTCGTCGAGCAGCGCGGGCGTGTAGTCGCGCACCCGGCTCGGCAGTACAAGAGACTCCCACGCGCTCGCGGGGATCGGCACGCCGGCGAACTGCTCGACCACAGAGAGCACGCCGTCGACGCCCTCAAGCGGACGAGTCAGGTGCTGCCAGTCCGGCAGGAACCGAGCGTATGCCTCGGCCGGGACGGGTTCGACCGATCCTCGGATCGCTGCGAGCGACCGCATCCGCAGCCGGCGCAGCACCTCGGCGTCGCACCACTCCTTCTCGTCGGCGGACGAGCCATGGGTCCCTGAGCTTGTCGAAGGGTTGGCGGGCAGGAAGTACCCGCTGTTCAGCCGCCCGGCCGATTCGAGCCGCTGCAGGGTGTGCCTGGCGACGGCGCTGCCGAGCCCGAAGCGGGTTGCGACGGCATCGGTCGTGAACGGCCCGTGGGTGCGGGCATGACGCGAGACCAGGTCGCCGAGGGGGTCGGCGACGGGTTCGAGGAACGCCACCGGGATGCCGACGGGAAGCGCGGTGCCCAGGCCATCGCGCAGGCGCCCGGCATCCTCGGTCGCGGCGAACCGGCGGGCGCCGGCGATCGTCACCTCGATCGCGCGGTGCGCGGAGACGAGGGAGGCCAGATGCGCAGAAGCCTCGGACATGGATGCCGGATGCGGGGTCGCTGAGCTTGTCGAAGCGTCGGGCCCTTCGGAGGACTCCTGCCCTTCGGCAGGCCCAGGGACCCCTTCGACAGGCTCAGGGACCCCTTCGACAGGCTCAGGGACCCACGCAGCGGACGACTCCAGCCGCAGTGCGACTTCCCCCGCATCCAGCGGCCCGAGCATCCGCAGCAGATCGGCGACGCCTTCCAGCCCGCGGGCGCGCCGCGACGGATCGAGTCGCTGCACCTCGAGCTCGAACTGGGCGAGCACATCGGGATCGAGCAGTTCCCGCATCTCGACCGTGCCGAGCAGCTCGCCGAGCAGCGCCGGATCGACCGACAGCGCCGCGGCGCGGCGTTCGGCCAACGGCGAGTCGCCCTCGTACATGAACGCCCCGACGTACCCGAACAGCAGGTCGCGGGCGTAGGGCGAAGGCTGCGCGGGTTCGGTCTCGACCAGCCGCACGCGCCGCTCGGCGATGTCGGTGGCGAGGCGCCGCAGCGAGGGCAGGTCGTAGACGTCCTGCAGCACTTCGCGCAGAGTCTCGAGGATGACCGGGAAGGTCGGATGCCGGCGCGCCACCTCGAGCAGCTGCGCCGACCGCTGCCGCTGCTGCCACAGCGGGGTGCGCTTGTTCGGGTTCATCCGCGGCATGAGCAGTGCCCGGGCGGCGCACTCCCGGAACCGTGAGGCGAACAGGGCGGATCCGCCGACCTCGGCGGTGACGATCTGCTCGAGCTCATCGGGATCGAAGACGAACAGGTCCGCGCCGGGCGGCTCGGCATCGGCGTCCGGCACGCGCACGATGATGCCGTCGTCGCTTGCGACCGCCGACCCGTCGACGCCGAGGCGCTCGCGCACCCGGGCGCTGATCGCCAGTGCCCACGGCGCATGGACCTTCATGCCGTAGGGCGAATGCAGGATGATGCGCCAGTCGCCGACCTCGTCGTGACCGCGCTCCACGGTCAGGGTGCGGTCGGTCGGCAGGGTTCCGGTGGCCTCGCGCTGCTCGTGCAAGTACCCCAGAAGGTTGTCCCGTGCGCGCTCGTCGAGCCCCGCGTCGATGAGACGCTGCTGCGCCTTGCCGGGCTCGGCAGTGGACACCTCGCGCGAGAACGCGCCGAGTGCCTCGCCCAGCTCGAACGGACGGCCGATGCCGTCGCCGTGCCAGAACGGCACCTTTCCCGGCTGTCCGAACGCGGGGATGACGTTCACCCGGTCGTGGGTGATCTCGGCGATCCGCCAGCTCGTGGTGCCGAGCGTGAACACGTCGCCGACGCGCGACTCGTAGACCATCTCCTCGTCGAGCTCGCCGACCCGGCGCCCTGCGCCCTCACCGGCCACGAACACGCCGAACAGCCCGCGGTCGGGGATGGTTCCGCCGCTGGTCACCGCGATGCGCTGCGCGCCGGGGCGACCGGTGAGCGTGCCGGCATCCCGATCCCAGACCAGGCGGGGGCGCAGCTCGGCGAACTCGTCGGAGGGGTACTTGCCCGCCAGCAGGTCCAGCGTCGCCTCGTACGCCGAGCGGGGGAGCGACGCGAACGGCGCGCTGCGCCGCACCGTCTCGAACCAGTCCTCCACATCGAGCGGATCCAGCGCGCACGCGGCGACCGTCTGCTGCGCGAGGATGTCGAGGGGGTTGCGCGGTACGGCGATCGCCTCGATCTTGCCGGCCAGCATCCGCTCGGTGACGATCGCGGTGTGCAGCACGTCGCCGCGGTGCTTGGGGAACAGGTCGGCGCGGCTGATCTCGCCGACCTGGTGGCCGGCGCGACCCACGCGCTGCAGACCGGATGCCGCGGACGGCGGCGCCTCGACCTGGATCACCAGGTCGACCGCGCCCATGTCGATGCCGAGCTCGAGGCTGCTCGTGGCCACGACGCACCGCAGCACGCCCGACTTCAGCTCGTCCTCGACCAGGGCGCGCTGCTCCTTCGACACCGAGCCGTGGTGCGCCTTCGCGAGCACGGGATCTGCCGGCTCCTGGTCGCCCCGCGAGCGAAGCGAGACGAAACGCGTCTGGTCGGCTGAAAGCGTTTCGTCTCGGTCGCTGGCGCTCTCTCGCTCAACGACCGAAGAGGCGATGCGCTCGGAGTAGATCTCGTTCAGCCGCCCGGTGAGTCGTTCAGCGAGGCGCCGCGAGTTGGCGAACACGATCGTGGAGCTGTTCTGGAGCACCCGGTCGACGATCGCCTCTTCGACGTGCGGCCACACCGATCCGGTCACCTCGGTTGCCTGCCCTGAGCCTGTCGAAGGGTACTCCGCCGGTTCGTCGGAGGCGGCAGCAGCGCCGGGCGGTGGGGGAGGGTTGCGCATGTCGTCGATCGGGACGACGACGCCGAGCTCGAAGGTCTTGGTGGCACGTGGCGCGACGATCTCGACCGGCGCCGAGCCGCCGAGGAAGCGTGCGACCTCGTCGATCGGCCGCACGGTCGCGGACAGGCCGATGCGCTGGGCCGGAGGTGTGGGTTCCTGAGCCTGTCGAAGGGCCGCGCCACCCGCCGCGCGCAGGGCGTCGAGTCGCTCCAGGCTCACCGCAAGGTGAGCGCCCCGCTTGGTGGCGGCGACGGCGTGCACCTCGTCGATGATCACCGTGTGCACGCCGCGCAGCGTCTCGCCGGCGCGGCTGGTGAGCATGAGGTACAACGACTCGGGAGTGGTGATGAGGATGTCGGGCGGATCGCTGACCAGCTTGCGCCGATCGCTCGAGGTCGTGTCGCCGGAGCGCACACCCACCGTGATCTCCGGAACCGGGACTCCCAGTCGCCGCGCGGACTGCCCGATGCCGACCAGGGGCGAACGCAGGTTGCGCTCGACGTCGACGCCGAGTGCCTTCAACGGCGAGATGTAGAGGATGCGGGTGCGCGGTGCTTCGACAGGCTCAGCAACCGATCGACTGGATCCCCGAGCCTGTCGAAGGGTCCGCTCGCGGAACACGCTGTCGATCGCCCACAGGAACGCGGACAGCGTCTTGCCCGATCCGGTCGGCGCCACCACGAGGGCGTGCCTGCCCGCCGAGATCGCGTCCCACGCGCCGGCCTGTGCCGACGTGGGCGCGGCGAAGGCGCCACGGAACCAGTCCTGCGTGGCGGCGGTGAACCGATCGAGCACGCGGTGCGCTGAGCCTGTCGAAGCGTCGCTCATCCTTCCATCATGCGGCAGGGCTCCGACATCGCGCTCCCGCTACCGTGGGAAGCATGGACGACGTCGAGTTCACCCGCCTGTACGGAGCCTGGGTGCCCCGCACACCCGACGACGTCCGCGCCCTCTTCGACGGCTATCCCGGCGTCTGGTGGATCGCCGGCGGCTGGGCGCTGCAGGCCTTCAGCGGTGTCGTGCGCGAGCACGAGGACATCGACCCCGGCATCCTTCGCGTCGAACTGCCGCTGCTGCGCGCGCACGCCGCCGGTCGGCTCGACCTGTGGGGAGCGTCCTCCGGCGCTCTCAAGCCGGTGTCCTCCGACGATCCGGGCGAACTGCTGGACGGCTGCGGCCAGATCTGGACGCGCCGCAGCGCGGCCGACCCGTGGGAGTACGACATCCTGCTCGGCCCCGGTACACCGGACGAGTGGCGGTACAAGCGCGACGAGACGGTGCGGATGCCGATGGCCGACGCCCTCTGGGAGCGTGACGGCATCCGGTACCTGCAGCCCGAGATCCAGCTGCTCTACAAAGCGAGGGGGCTGCGTCCGAAGGACGAGGCCGACTTCGCCGCCACGCTTCGCTTCCTCGACGCCCGACGTCGCGCCTGGCTGCGGGAGGCGCTCGAGCGAACGCTCCCCGGCCATCCTTGGATCGCGCAGCTCGGCTGATCGGCGCCGGTGTCGGTGCCCGGGTGCATGCTGGGGCCATGGCCGAGCACACCACGAACTACGTCTCGACGTTCATCGAGGTCGCCGAGGACTGCCCGGCGGCTGCCGCCCAGGAGCCGCCGGCGGATAAGCCGACGATCGCTGCGCTGCACTACCGGCTGATCGCCGAGCAGCCGTACGGCCGCACCTCCGACGACGTGATCTTCCAGACCCAGGCGCTGCGCCAGGGGATCGATGACACGGCGAAGGCGCGCGAGGTGTTCTTCTCGAAGGGGCAGGCCTGCCTGCGGTCGTCGCCGCTGGGCAAGCGCTACGGCTGGGGCGTCCTCAGTGACGCCGAGGGTCGGGTGACGCTCGTGCCGCGCGAATCGGAGGAGTACGCGCGCCTCGCCGCAGACCCGACGATCGGTCACACCAGGGCGATGCGCTCGAAGCGCGCGTAGCGATCAGCCCTCGTTCGGGATCACGATCCAGAGCAGGATGTAGGCCCAGATCGACAGGCCGGCGAACAGGACGAGCAGCACGGTCAGCACGCGCACGGTCGTCGGCGTGAAGCCGAATCGGTGCGCGACGGCGGCGCAGACGCCGGCGATGATGCGGCCCTGGCGGGGACGGACGAGAGCGTTCATGCTCCCATCCTCCCCGCCAGACGCCGCGATGTCACCCGATCTCGGTCAGACGCCCATCGGCATTCAGCTCCAGGGTGAGATCCAGCTCGAGCCGTCCGAGGAAGACATCGTCGTGGCTGACGACGAGCACCGCCCCGCGGTAGGCGCGTAGCGCCTCGACGAGCTGATCGACCGTGTCGAGGTCGAGGTTGTTCGTCGGCTCGTCCAGGATCACGAGGTGCGGCGCAGGGTCGGCGAGCAGCAGCGTCGCCAGCGCGACGCGGAAGCGCTCACCACCGGACAGCGCACCCACGGACCGGTCCATCGCCGCCCCGCGGATCAGGAACCGGGCCAGCCGGTTGCGCAGCTCCTTCTCGGGCACGTGCGGCGCGGCCTTCGCCACGTTCTCCACGACGGATGCCGCATCGTCCAGCCCGTCCACGCGTTGCGACAGGTAGCCGATCCGGTCGGTGTGCGCGAAGGCGCGCAGATCGGGATTCAGGACGAAGCCGGATGCCGGGGCATCCGCCGTGTCGCTCCCGCGGACTTGTGCGCTCGCCGCGGATGATGCCGGGGCATCCGTCCGCGGATGCTGCACATCTCCGCGCGGAGCGTCCGGCACGAGCCTCCGCAGCAGCGTGGTCTTGCCCACGCCGTTGCGTCCGATCAACGCGACGCGCTCCGGCCCCTGGATCACCCAGGAGCGCGATGAATCGCCGATGGTGGCGATGCGCCGTGCCCTGGACACCTCCGGATCGGGCAGGTCGATCCTCATCGAGGCATCGTCGCGCACCCGGTGGCCGGCGGCGTCCAGCGCCTCGCGAGCGATGGACTCCTTCTCGGCGACCTCGATGCGCAGCTTTCCTGCGGAGACCTCGGCCTCCATCCGGCGCCCGTGCGCGACGATCTTCGGCACCCGCTTCTCGACCTCGGCCCTGTTGGCCATCCGGGCACGGGTGGCCAGCTTCGCCTCGGCCTCGATGCGCTGTCGCTTCTCCTTCTTGAACGCCTGCTTGGCGTCGCGCTCGGCCTGTCGCGCGGCATCCTGCTCGGCATCCAGCCAGGCGCGCCACTCCGAGTACGGACCGCCGAACACGCTCAGCGCGCTGCCGTACAGCTCGGCGGTGTCGTCCATCAGCTCCAGCAGGGTGATGTCGTGGCTGACCACGATCAGCGTGCCGCGCCAGCCGCGCACCATCTCGCCGAGCCGCGCACGCGCGTCCCGGTCGAGGTTGTTGGTCGGCTCATCGAGCAGCGTGATCGGCGCTCGACGCAGCCGGATGCCGGCCACGGCGACCAGCACGGCCTCGCCGCCGGAGAGCTCCCCGACCGTGCGGTCGAGGAACGACGGGTCGAGACCGGCGTCGGCCAGAGCGACCTGCGCACGCGCCTCGACGTCCCAGTCGTCGCCGACCGCGTCGAAGTGCGCGGGGTCGACGTCGCCGGCGGTGATCGCTCGCACGGCGTCGAGAGCCTCGGCGACTCCGAGGAGCGCCGCGACCCTGGCATCCGTCTCGAGCGTGAGTTGCTGCGGCAGGTAGGCGACGTCACCCGTGGTCGAGAGCGAACCCGACGTGGGCGTGAGATCGCCGGCGATCAGGCGCAGCAGGGTGGACTTGCCCGATCCGTTGCGGCCGACCAGACCGGTGCGGCCGGTGCCGAAGGCACCGGAGACCGAGTCCAGGGCGACCGAACCGTCCGGCCAGGTGAAGGTGAGGCGGTCGAGCACGACCGATGAGGTGATGGTGGGGGTTGACATGAGCGGCTCCCGAGAGTGTGCGGGTGCGCTGAACAACGGTTCCCAGCGTTGCTGGGTGGTGACCTTGGGGCCCTGAGCTTGTCGAAGGGTTTGAGCTTGTCGAAGGGCCGGAGGCAGGAAGGATCGTCGGATCAGCGCGTGGACAGGACGCGGAGACGACGATTCAGATCAATGGACTTCCCAACACGGCGGACAGGACTCGTCGAGGTTACCGGCCGTGGTCGGATCCCGCAACCCGGGCGTGTCGCGATATCCGCCCTGTGGGGGATGCCCGCCGAGTGGGGCGCCCGTACGGTGGAAGCATGTCGGACTTCAAGAAGCTCGCCTTCGTCGCGTCGAGGATGGCGCAGCCGGCCCAGCGTGATGGAGGACGGGACGATGCCTGACGACAGGAACCCCGGCCCGCACGAGATGCGGGCGCGCATGGGCTGGGGGCTCGGGCTCGCGGTCGGAATGGGCGTCGGCGTCGCGATCGGCGTCGCCACCGACAACATGGGCGTCGGCATCGGCGTGGGACTGGCGGTCGGTATCGCGCTGATGGCGGCGTTCACCGGAGCGTTCCGGGGGCGCCGGCCGCCGGAACCCGGCGATGACGGTCAGGATGCCGGCGGCACCGACCCCGATGCCTGATCCCGCCAGGTGGTGAGGAACGTGCGCACATCGTTCAGCTCGGCCGCCGAGATCGAGTGCGTGAGGCCCTGGTAGACCCGGCCGGAGAGCTCGGCGTGATCGGGCAGCCACTGCGCGGTGTGATCGATCAGGTGCTGTGGAATGACGTCGTCGTGCGTGCCGCGACCCCAGAACACCCGCGGCCGCTCATCGCGCAGCACCTCGTCGTCGGGCAGCGCGCCGGGTGCCGCGTAGCCGCTCAGGGCGACGACGGCATCGAGGCGCGAAGGCTGCAGCCGCAGCGCCTGCAGCGCCACGGCGGCTCCCTGCGAGAACCCCAGGAGGGCGACGGATGCGGAATCGGGTGCCTCCGCGTCCAGCCAGCGCAGCAGCGCCTCGGCCGCGATCGTGATCTGCGTCGCGTCGCGGGACTGCAGGTCGTCGATCGGGTACCACGAGCGACCGGGCATCGGCCAGGGCGGGGTCAGGGGAGCGGCGACCGCCGCGACGGCGATGCCCTCAGGCAGGTACGGCACCAGTCCGAACAGGTCGCGTTCGTCGGCTCCGTAGCCGTGCAGCAGCACGAGCAGCGGCAGGCCGGCTCGGTCGGCGGGAGACCACAGCGTTGCTTCGGCGGCGATCGTGAGGGTCATGCAGCCATCCTGCCAGCGGTCTCCGACAGCGTCCGCGCGCTGACCCGTCGTGCGGATGCGACGAATCCGCACTCTCTGCCGCGCGGACCCGCACTTCCGTCCCTGCGGTCGCCTGCACCGGTGAAGGTGCTGGATGCACGTTCGACCACGCCGTGCAGAACGCCGCCACGGGATGCTCCGACGATGCGTTTTGGACCTCGCGAGACGGTCGGCAGGGCCGCATCCGCGCCGCCCTGGTAGAAAGGTGTCATGGCGGTGCGCACCCCGATCCCGACCCCGAAGGCGACTTCGGGTTCGACGGCGTGCCGCAACCCGATGCCAACCCGGGCTGGCTGACCGAGATCGAGCTCGCCGAGGCGCGTCGCCGGCTGCCGATGCTCTACGTCGAGGCGGTCCCGGTGCGCACGGACGGCGCGGGCCAGGTCACATCGCTGGGCGTGCTGCTGCGTTCCACGCCGCTCGGCGAGATCACGCGCACGGTCGTCTCCGGCCGCGTGCGCTACGGCGAGACCATCCGCGACGCGCTGTTCCGGCACATCGAGAACGATCTCGGACCGATGGCGTTCCCGCTGCTGCCGCCCTCACCCGACCCGTTCACGGTCGCCGAGTACTTCCCGATCCCGGGCGTGAGCGCGTACAGCGACGACCGCCAGCACGCCGTGTCGCTCGCCTTCGTCGTGCCGGTGACCGGCACCTGCGAACCTCGCCAGGACGCCCTCGAGGTGACGTGGTTCACGCCCGAGGAGGCCGCGTCCGACGCGGTCTGGGCCGAGATGGAGGGCGGCCGCGGCACCCTCATCCGCCAGGCGCTCGCGCATCTCGGCCTGCTCCGCTGAGCCCGCCTGCGCGCAGGTCTAGGCTCGATCGGGTGACCGATCCCATCGCCTTCCCGACCACGTCCGCCGACTGGCTCGCCTTCGCGAGCAACCGATCCGATGACAGGCTCGCGCACGTCGACGAGCTCGTCGCCGTGCTCAAGGACGGCACCCCGCGCAGTGCGGAGGAGGTGCTGGCGATCTGGAACGACGTGCAGCTCGATGTGCACCGCGTGCGTGCCGAGGCCGAGGTGCTCAGCGAGGTGCATCCCGAGCGCGAAGTCCGCGAGGCGGCCGAGGCGCGTGTCGCCGCCGGCGAGGCGAGATGGACGGCTCTGATGGCGGATGCCGCGCTCGCCGCGGTCTTCGCCGAAACCTCCCCGAGGGCCTCGATGCGGATGCCGCGCGTGTGCGCGACCACCTGCTGCGCGACTTCCGCCGCGGCGGCGCCGACCGCGACGAGGCGACCAGAGCGAGGGCGCAGGAGCTCGCCGCTCGCGACACCGACCTCGGCCTGGCCTTCTCGCGCAACATCCGCGAGGGCCGGCGCGAGATCCGCGTCGCACCCGAGGCGCTCGCGGGACTGCCCGGCGACTTCGTGGCGCAGCATCCGGTCGGGGATGACGGGCTGGTCGCGCTCTCCACGGACGCGACCGACGTGATGCCGGTGAACAGCTACGCCACCGATCGCGGTACCCGCCTCGCTCTGACCGCGGCACGCGCCGACCTCGCCTGGCCCGAGAACGACGGTGTGCTCGCCGAGCTGCTCGACGTGCGCCAGCAGCGAGCCGACCTCCTCGGCTACGGCAACTGGTCCGACTACGAGACCGAGGACCGGATGGCGGGCTCCAGCGCCCGCGTCGCGAGCTTCCTCGACGAGGTCGACGAGGCCTCCGCTGCGGCATCCGCCCGCGAATACGAGCTGCTCCTCGCTCGCCTGCGCGAGGAGGTGCCCGAGGCGGAGGCCGTCACCACGGCCGACCAGCAGTACCTGCTGACGCGGATGCATGCCGAGCGATTCACCGTCGACTCGCAGGAGGTGCGTTCCTACCTGTCGTTCGAACGCGTGCTCGGCGGCCTGCTCGCGACCACGGGCCGGCTGTTCGGCATCGGCTACGAACCCGTCGACGTGCGGACCTGGCATGAGGACGTGCGCTCCTACGACGTGGTGCGGGACGGTGCCAGGATCGGCCGCATCCACCTCGACCTGCATCCCCGTGACGGCAAGTTCAACCACGCCGCATGCTTCGGCATCGCGCCCGGCGTGCGCGGGCGCGTGCTGCCCGAGGCGGCGCTGGTGTGCAACTTCCCGACCGGGCTGATGGAGCACCGTCAGGTGCAGACCTTCTTCCACGAGTTCGGGCACCTCGTGCACGAGATCCTCGGTGGCGACCAGGAGTGGGTCGCGTTCTCGGGGGTGGCCACCGAATGGGACTTCGTCGAGGCACCCAGCCAGATGCTCGAGGAGTGGGTGTGGGACGTCGAGGTGCTGCAGGCCTTCGCCGTGAACGATGCCGGACAGCCGATCCCCGCCGGGCTGGTGGAGCGGATGCGGGAGGCCGACGCCTTCGGCCGCGCCCTGCTCGTGCGCACGCAGCTCGGTCACGCTCGCGTCTCGTACCACCTGCACATCGACCGTCCGGCCGACCTGGCCGCGGCGACGGACCACTGGTACGACGTCTCGACACCGGTCGCGAAACTCGCCGGCACGCACTCCTACGCGGGGTTCGGGCACCTCACCGGGTACGGCTCCTGCTACTACACCTATCAGTGGAGCCTCGTGATCGCCCGCGACCTGCTGACCGGATTCTCCGGCCTGCTCGACCCCGAGTCGGCCGCGCGCTACCGCCGCGAGATCCTCGAGCCGGGCGGCAGCCGGGATGCCGCCGACCTGGTCGAGTCGTTCCTGGGACGCCCGTTCACCGTCGACGCATACCGGGAGTTCCTCGGCTCCTGACCGCCCCTTCGACAAGCTCAGGGACCCAGCCAATGGGTCGCTCAGCCTGTCGAAGCGTCCCGCGCCGACCCCGTGCAAGGAGGTTTTCGTCGGTGCAGCCCTGGGGTCGCCGGCGTTTTCCTCCTTGCACCGCGAGGCGGGCCGCAGGATGTGCGTGCAAGGAGGTTTTCGTCGGTGCCACCTCGGGGCCACCGGCGTTTCCCTCCTTGCACGGGAGGGGGACTGCGTCGGGTGCGGCGGGGCGTGCCCTCAGGTAGTGGTCAGGCGCCCCAGTTCGGCGACGAAGGCGTCGACGTCGGACTCCTGGGTGTCGAAGCTGCACATCCAGCGCACCTCGCGCCGCGCGGCATCCCAGTCGTAGAACCGGAAGCTCTTGCGCAGTTCATCGGCGACGCCCTCGGGCAGCACGGCGAAGACGCCGTTCGACTGCGTGGGCTGCGAGAACGAGACGCCGCGCACGGTGCCTGCGGCGAGTCCCGCCTCGACCTCGGACCGCAGGCGCTGCGCCATCGCGTTCGAGTGCCGGGCGTTGCGCAGCCACAGGTCCCCCTCGAGCAGCGCGATCAGCTGTGCCGAGACGAACCGCATCTTCGACGCCAGCTGCATGTTGAACTTGCGGCCGAACACGAGCCCGTCCGACGCGGACGGATTCAGCACCACGATCGCCTCGCCGAGCATCGCGCCGTTCTTGGTGCCGCCGAAGCTCAGCACGTCCACGCCGGCGTCGCGGGTGAACGCGCGCAGCGGCAGATCGAGCGCGGCGGCCGCGTTCGAGATGCGGGCGCCGTCCATGTGCAGCTTCATGCCGTGGCCGTGCGCGTGGTCGGCGAGCGCGCGGATCTCGTCGGCGGTGTACAGGGTGCCCAGCTCGGTGGACTGCGTGATCGACACCACCAGCGGCTGCGCGCGGTGCTCGTCGCCCCAGCCCCAGGCCTCGCGGTCGACCAGTTCGGGGTGAGCTTGCCGTCGTCGGTGGGGACGGTCAGCAGCTTGAATCCGCCGATCTTCTCGGGAGCGCCCGCCTCGTCGACGTTGATGTGCGCGGTGGATGCCGCGATCACGGCGCCCCAGCGCGGCAGCATCGACTGCAGCCCGGTGACGTTGGCGCCGGTGCCGTTGAACACCGGGAAGGCCTGCACTCCGTCGCCGAAGTGGCTGCGGAAGACCTCCTGCAGCCGTTCGGTGTACTGGTCCTCGCCATAGGCGATCTGATGGCCGCCGCCTGCCTCGGCGATCGCCTGGAGCACCTCGGGGTGGATGCCGGAGTAGTTGTCGGATGCGAAGCCGCGCACGGCGGTGTCATGCAGAACGCTCACCGTGCAAGCCTATGCCTCAGCATCGGTCCCGATCTGCGCTCGGCACTGTCGCATGTCGGCGCCTCCGCCTACCCTCTTCCCATGCGCACATTCCTGCAGGTGCTGGTGAACACGATGGTGGCCAATGTCACCACCAGCTTCCTGTGGTTCGCGCTCACGTTCTGGGTGTACCTCGAGACGAAGAACGTCATGGCGACCGGCATCGTCGGCGGTGCGTACATGCTGCTCGTCGCCGTCTTCTCGATCGTGTTCGGCACGTTCGTCGACCGGCACCGCAAGCGGTCGGTGTTCATCTTCTCGAGCGCGGTGACCGCTGTCGCGTTCGTCGCGGCGCTGGCGGTCTACCTCTGGCAGCCCGAGCAGGCGCTGCTCGACTTCGGCGGCCCCTGGTTCTGGGTGTTCTGCGGCGTGATCCTGCTCGGTGCGGTGGTCGAGCAGATGCGCAACATCGCTCTCTCCACGACGGTGACGCTGCTGGTGCCGGTCGAACGGCATGCCAACGCGAACGGCATGGTCGGCACCGTGCAGGGGCTCGCGTTCCTCGTCACGAGCGTCTTCAGCGGCCTCGCCATCGGCTTCCTGGGCATGGGCGGCACGCTCGTGATCGCGGTCGGGCTGACCGTCGTCTCGCTCGTGCACATCCTGTTCGTGCAGATTCCCGAAGAGGCGCCGAAGGTCGACCCGGATGCGTCCTCGACGATGGACGTGCGCGGCAGCATCCGTGCGATCCGCGCCGTTCCCGGTCTGTTCGTGCTGCTGTTCTTCGCGATGTTCAACAACCTCATCGGGGGCGTCTACATGGCGCTGATGGACCCGTACGGGCTCGAGCTGATGTCGGTGCAGCTCTGGGGCATCGCGCTCGCCGTGGCCTCCACCGGCTTCCTCATCGGCGGGGCGGTGGTCGCGTCCAGGGGGCTCGGGCGCAATCCGATCCGCACGATGCTGCTGCTCGTGATCGGCATGGGCGCGCTCGGAGCGGTCTTCACGATCCGGGACTGGTGGCCGCTGTACGTCGTCGGCATCTGGGTCTACATGGCGCTGATCCCGGCGGTCGAGGCCGCCGAGCAGACCGTGATCCAGAAGGTCGTCCCGTTCGAGCGGCAGGGCCGCGTGTTCGGGTTCGCGTCGGCGATGGAGGCGTCCGCGGCGCCCATCACGGCCTTCCTCATCGCACCGATCGCCCAGTACGCGATCATCCCCTTCGTCCAGTCCGCGCAGGGACAGCAGACCTGGGGCTGGCTGGTCGGCGACGGCCGGGCGCGCGGCATCGCGCTGATCTTCTTCTTCGCAGGCCTCGCGACGATCGCGCTCGGGCTGATCGCGTTCACCACCCGGGCCTACCGCCGGCTGAGCGCCTCCTACGCGGCCGATCCCGCCGGAGGCGAGCCCCCGACGCAGGGCACGGATGCCGGCGAGCTGGCGCCCGATGCCACCCCGCTGACCGCTCGCGGCGGCCTCGTCGACCCGTCCGCGCCCGGCGGCCGCGCCGAACACGGCACTCCGGATGCCTGACAGGCGCGCGCTGCGTCCTTGACGCTGCACCGATCACGCGAGAGCATTCCGGGGTGACGGAGACCGACACCCCGCACACGCTTCTCCCGCTGACCGGCTGAAGGCTTTCACCGACGCCGTCGTGGCGATCGCGATGACGCTGCTGATCATTCCGCTGATGGAAGGCGTGGTCGACCTTCACGGCGCCTGTGATCCGCCTCGTCAAGCGGCTGGGGCGAGTTCGACGATCCGGTCGTTGATGTCCTCGGCGTGGGGCTTCCAGAGCGCGACGACCGCGGATGCCAGGAGGTCGGGTTCCAGCGCGCCCTTGGCGCGGAACACGACGGATGCCGCGCGCAGCGGCTGCCCGGCATCCCGCGCGGCCTTCGCGAACCCCTGCGCGACGGCCCGCGCCCAGGTCTCGCTCGCGGCCTTGACGCTGGCGTAGTTCGCGCCGCCGGCGAGGGGTCGGGCGACGGCGGTCGACGACGCGATCGCGAAGCGGCCGGCTTCCGATGCCTGCAGCGTGGTGTCGAAGGCGCGGCTGGTGGCGCGGACGGCCGCAAACGCGGGCAGCAGCGCCGCGAGGTCGTCGTCGCTCTGACCCGCGAGGCCGCCCCCGCCTCGCCACCCGCCCACGAGCGGGAGCACGCCGTCGACCGGTCCGAGACGTGCGGCGAGCGCTGTCATCTGCTCGAGAGAGGTCGCATCGGCGACCTCGGTCTGCGCACCGGCATCCCGCAGCGGCGCGAGACGCTCCGCCGAGCGTCCGGTCGCGATCACCCGCGCGCCGCCCGCGATCAGCGCGTGCGCGACGGCCAGACCGGCCGCGCTCGTCGCGCCGGCGATCAGGACGGCCTTCCCTGCAATGCTCATGCCCTCACCCTGTCATGCTCCGAACTGCTCCGGTCCCAACGGTTGCGGGTCCTCCTCGCTCCGGTCTCGATGGTTGCGGGTGTTCGAGCGTGAACACCCGCATCGAGTGAGACCGGAGCGGAGAAAGAGCCTCAGTCGTCGGTGCCGCGGATGCCCACGGTCGATTCGATGACGGGCTTCATCTTCTTGTGGAGCGTCTCGAAGAACATCGACAGCGGGAACTCGTCGTCCATCACCGCGTCGGTGTAGCCCTTCGGGGCGCCGGCGAGGATCTCGTCCGGCAGTCCTCGGGCCCACTGCGACGCCGGGTGCGGGGTCAGCGTGCCGCGGACCAGCTCGTACGCGGCCAGCCAGTGCGCGACCTTCGGGCGGTCGATCGAGTGCCAGTACAGGTCGTCGATCGCATCGCCGAGCGCGACCACCGCGTCGGGGACGTTGTCCCAGTCGAACGCGAGAGCGGTGTCGGTCCAGTGCAGCACGCCGCGCTGGTGCAGCCAGGCGAACAGCAGCTGCCCGCCGACCGCGTCGTAGTTGCGCACCCGGGTGCCGGTGATCGCGAACCGGAAGATCCGATCGAAGATCACCGCGTACTGCACGAGGTGCGCGTAGTCGTGCATCTCCTGCTCGGTCTCGGTGAGCGTCTCCCCGGCGGCGATGCGGGCGTCGAACGCGCGCTCGATCTTGACCGACTCGCGGAACGCCGTCATGTCGCAGCGCATCTCCTCGAGTGAGTACAGGAAGAACGGCATCCGCTGCTTGATCATGAACGGGTCGAACGGCAGGTCGCCGCGCATGTGCGTGCGGTCGTGGATGATGTCCCACATCACGAACGTCTTCTCGGCCATCTGCTGGTCGTCGAGCATCGCCTTCGCGCGCTCGGGCAGGTCGAGGTTGGTGATCCCCGTGGCCGCGCGCACGACGCGGCGGTAGCGGGCGGCCTCGCGGTCCTGGAAGATCGCACCCCAGGTGAACGAGGGGATCTCGCGCATCGCGACCGTCTCGGGGAACAGCACGGCGGAGTTCGTGTCATAGCCGGGCGTGAAGTCGACCAGGCGCAGCGAGACGAACAGTTTGTTGCTGTAGTCGCCGGCCTCGAGGTCGGCGATGAACTCCGGCCAGATCGTCTCGACGATGAGCGCCTCGACGAGACGATCGCTCGAGCCGTTCTGGGTGTACATCGGGAAGATCACCAGGTGACGGATGCCGTCGACGCGGTGCTGCTGGGGCTGGAAGGCCACGAGCGAGTCGAGGAAGTCCGGCACTCCGAAGTCCTCGTCGGCCCAGCGCTCGAAGTCCTTGATCGAAGCTTCGAGGTACTCGGCGTCGTGCGGGAAGGCGGGGAGAGGGCGCGGATGCCGGCGGTGATGGCGCCGACGAGTAGCTTCGCCGTCTCACGGTCCTCGGCCTCGGGGATCGAGCCGTCCTTGATCTGCAGGGGGCGGATCGCGATCGCGGCGTCCTTCAGCTGCTTCCAGGCCGCAGTTGCTTCGGCGGTCGAAGCGTCCTCGACGACCTCGGGTTCGCCGATGATGGCCTGAGTGGTGGGGGTGAGAGTGGACATCGGGACCTCCGATCATCGATGAGACGGAAATTTTCCGGTGAGTTCCGGATTCAGCCGCTATTCTTCCACGTATGGATGATGCTGTCGACCGCGCGATCATCGCCGAGGTGTCTCGTGACGCCAGGGCCACGCTCGCGCAGCTCTCCGAGACCGTCGGCCTGTCGACCTCTGCGGTGCAGGCGCGGCTGAAGCGCCTGGAGTCGCGCGGCGTCATCACCGGCTACCACGCGCTGCTCGACGCCGAGCAGGTCGGCAAGCCGCTGTCGGCCTTCATCGAGATCACTCCGCTCGATGCGGCGCAGCCCGACAACGCCCCGGAGCTGCTCGAGCACCTGGACGCCATCGAGGCATGTCACTCGATCGCGGGCGACGCCAGCTACACGCTCTTCGTGCGGGTCGCCACACCGCGCGCGCTGGAACAGCTGGTCCGCGACATCCGACTCGCGGCGAACGTCAGCACGCGCACGACGGTGGTGCTGCAGACGTTCTACGAGAATCGCCCGATCGTCCCCGCCGGCGACTGACCTTCCGCCGGCTCCGGTCCCACTTGTTGCGGGTCGTACGCCGGTATACCCGCATCCATCGCGACCGGAGGGGGAGCGAGGGTCAGGCCTGCGGAGCGCGGGCGCCGAAGATCTTCTGGCCGACGCGGATGACGGTCGAGCCCTCTTCGATCGCCGCCTGGTAGTCGCCGGACATCCCCATCGACAGCTCGCCGGGACCGACCAGGTCGCGCTCGCGCGTACGGTCGCGCACGTCGCGCAGGATGCGGAAGCATTCGCGCACTCGCTCGGTGTCGCTGGTGAAGAGCGCGAGCGTCATCAGCCCCTGCACGCGCAGGCTGTGGCGGTGCCTCAGCTCCTCCAGGAACGCGAGAGCATCGGAAGGATCGATGCCCGACTTCTGGTCCTCGGCCGAGGTGTTCACCTGCACGAAGACGTCCAGCGACCGTCCCGCCGCCTGCAGGCGCCTGTCCAGGGCGTCGGCGAGACGGATGCTGTCGAGCGCCTGGAACTCGTCGGCGAAAGCCGCCACGTCCTTGGCCTTGTTGGTCTGCAGATGCCCGATGACGGACCAGCGCAGGTCGAGGTCGGCGAGGTTCTCGGCCTTGCGCTTCGCCTCCTGCACCTTGTTCTCGCCCAGGTCGGTCGCGCCGGCCTCGATCGCCAGGCGCAGACGCTCCTCGGGCACGGTCTTGCTCACGGCCAGCAGGCGGATGCCGCCGGCGTCGCGCCCCGACCGCTCCGCCGCTGCGGCGATGTTCGCGCGCACGTCGGCGAGGTTCTGCGCGAACTCCGCCACGGAGGTCGCCTGCGGATAGAGGGGGCGCGCGGGCTGATCGGTCACCCCTCGAGAGTACCCGGGGGCCGGTACCGGGCTCGAGACTGCACGCCCGCGCCGAGACCCGGGTTCTGCGCCCCGTCTCGGCGCGGGCGTGCGGTTTCGGGAGGCGCATCGGCCGGGTCAGTAGGATGCGGGACGTGGCATCCGGCAAGAGCAGCAAGCGCAGCAAGAGCAAGAAGAAGAGCGGCACCAGCGGGAACCCGGCGAAACGCCCGGTGATCGAGCTCGGCCCCGTCCGCGTCGGCGACTGGATCGGCGCGGCCCGGCTGCGCACCCTTCCCCTCGCCGTCGCCCCCGTCGTGCTCGGAACGGGCGCCGCGCAGACCGTGGACCACACGTTCCACTGGGTGATCGCCCTGGCCTGTCTCGCGGTAGCCGTGCTGCTGCAGATCGGCGTCAACTTCGCGAACGACTACAGCGACGGCATCCGCGGCACCGACGCGCACCGTGTCGGACCCGCGCGGCTCACCGCATCGGGCCGGGTGCCCGCGAAGCGGGTGCTCCTGATGGCGCTGATCTTCTTCGCGCTCGCCGCACTGGCCGGCCTCGCGATCGTCATCCGCACCCAGCAGTGGTGGATGCTGGCCGTGGGCGCCGTCAGCATCGTCGCCGCGTGGTTCTACACCGGTGGCAAGCGCCCCTACGGCTACAACGCCATGGGTGAGCTGTTCGTCTTCGTGTTCTTCGGACTGGTCGCGACGCTCGGCACCACCTGGGTGCAGGCGTTCGCGCTGCCCGTGCAGGCCTGGTTCGGTGCGGTGTCGGCGGGCCTGTTCGCCTGCGCGGTGCTGCTCGCCAACAACCTGCGTGACATCGATCAGGACCGCGAGGTGGGTAAGCGCACACTCACGGTGCTGATCGGCAGGACCGCGACCCGCGTGCTGTACACGCTGTTCGTGCTCGCGCCCTTCGTGTTCTCCGTGCTCTTCGCCCTGCTGTATCCGATCGCGTGGATCTCTCTGCTGGTGCTGCTGGCCGTGCTGCCCGCGATCCTCATCGTGTGGACCTACCGGCAGCCGCGCGAGCTGATCATCGCGCTGAGCCTCACCTCGCTGTCGTCGCTGGCCTGGTCGGGCCTGATCTACTGGGCGCTGGTCGGCTGATGGACCTCTTCGCTCTTCCCGCCGAGCCGGGCCGCGAGAGCGAGGACGCCTGTGCGCTTGCGGACGGCATCGCTGTCGTGGTCGACGGTGCCGGGCTCCCCAAGACGATGCGACAGGGCTGCGGGCACTCGGTCGCCTGGTATGCACGGATGCTGGCCGAGTCGTTCCGTGTTCGGCTGGAGGATCGCTCCGCGTCGATGGCGGATGCTCTGGCCGGCGCGATCGTCGAGGTCACGGCCGCGCACCGCGACTCCTGCGATCTGGATGCCGGATCGCCCAGTGCGACGGTCGCGGCCTGGCGCATCGCCGGCGACGAGGTCGAGCACCTGGTGCTCTGCGACGCCTCGATCGTGCTCGTCAGGCACGACGGCGCGGCGGACGAGATCACCGACGACCGGCTCGACGCGGCGGTCGACCGCCGCGCCGCCGAACTGCTCGGCGACGGCGAGCACCCGTACGCCGAGATCGCCGCGGCGCGGTTCCGTGCGCTGGACGAGACGCGGAACGTCGAAGGCGGATTCTGGTGCGCGCAGACCGATCCGGATGCCGCCCGGCAGGCGCTCACCGGCCGCACGCCCGCGCGCGAACTCGCGGCGATCGTGGCCTCTTCCGACGGTGGCACCCGGGGTTTCCAGCTCGTCGGCGCGCACACCCTCGAGCGCTTCGCCGAACTGGCATCCGCGGGCCGGCTGGCCGAGATCGCCGGGGAGATCCGCGCCGCAGAGCGCGCGAACGGCGTGGGCGATTTCGCCAAGCCGCACGATGACATCGCGCTGGTGGCGCGGAGCTTCCTGCGCTGACCGCATGCCTCAGGGGCCCGCGCCGACGAGCGCCTCGCCGAGCGGGGTGCGCAGGTGCAGCATCCGGTTGCCGTCGCGGGAGCTCGTGACCAGGCCGGCATCACGCAGCACCGTGAGGTGATGCGATGCGGTGGACACCGCGATCCCGGCATCCGCGGCGACCTGCGAGGTGGTGCGCGCGACGTGGGCCTGCAGCAGGATGCCGGCGCGCACGCGCCCGACCAGGACGCTGAGCGCCTCGGCGAGGACGGCGGAGTCCCTGGCCCACCCCGCTGTGACGCCACGGGCCGGGTAGAACAGCGTCGGCTGCGCGGGTGGCTCCGTGAGCACCATGCAGCCCCACGACGACATCACGGACGGCACCAGAACCAGCCCGCTGCCGCGGCAGTCGACGTCCTCGCTGTGCCGGCGCAGCTGCACCCGCACCGCGCCGTCGCTCCAGCGCACCGAGCGATGCAGGCCGCCCGCCATGGCGGCGAGCCCGTCGGCTGCGACGGTCCTGGCGCGCACCGCGATGTCGGCGCGCAGCATCCGCTCCAGCTGCGGCCAGACAGGAGCGACCGCAGCATTCCAGACCTGTTCCCAGGCGTCCGCGATCAGGGCGCGGGCGCGCTCGGGATCGGCCCGCATGCGGCGCAGCGCCTGCTGGTGCTCGCCGGCGGAGCGCTGGATCATCTTGCCGAGATCGACGAGGATGCCGGGCACCGGCGCCTCTCGCAGCGCGGCGAGTTCGTCCGCGGGCGTCAGGTCCCACCGGGCATCCGTCGTGAGGAAGTCCGGCATGTACCCGTCGGCGCCGATCACCTCGGCGAGCAGGCCGAACGGCTCGCGGGGCACGGTCTCGCGCACCTGCTTCAGCCACCCCCAGTGCAGCGGATGCTCCGCAGGGCGCAGCAGCGCACGCACCGCGTGCGCGAACTCGTGACCGGGCGAGACGCCGAACCGCACCGCCTGGATGTCGCCCGGGCTCAGCCGGAAGTCGACCCGGTGATCCGGGCTGTCGACCCCTTCGCGCGGGGGACTGTTTCGATGCACATCGAAACTCTAGGGCGTGCTGCGCCGGCGCGGAAGAGTGGGGTCATCCCACGAGAGGAGCACATCATGGTCGAGACTCTCGCCGTTCCCACGCGCGTCGCGCCGGACGAGATCCGCCTCGGCAGCGGGCTCAGCCGCCGGTTCGAGGGCAGCGAGCACGGGGCAGGCGTGTCGTACTTCTACATCGACAACCAACCGGGCCAAGGGGCCTCACTGCACTGGCACCCGTACCCCGAGACCTGGGTCGTGCTCGAGGGCGACGTCACGTTCGTCGTCGGCGACGAGCTGATCCTCGCGACCGCCGGCGACACGGTCACCGGACCGGCCTACGTGCCGCACAAGTTCACGAACACCGGCACCGGCACGATGCGCCTCATCGGCATCCACGCCTCGGCCGTCATCATCCAGACGAACCTCGACCCTTCGACAGGCTCAGGGTCCCGGTAGAAAGCAGACAGATGTCCTTCCAGGCATACCTCGACAACATCGAGACCAAGACCGGTCTCACCCCTCGCCGGTTCATCGAGCTGGCGGCCGACAGGGGCTTCGGCCCCGGCACCAAGGCCGCGCCGATCCTGGAGTGGCTGAAGGCCGACTACGACCTGTCCCGCGGCTACGGGATGGCGCTCGTGCACGTGATCACCAAGGGACCGCAGATCAGCGCGAAGCACGTCGGCACCGACGGCGCGCATGCGGATGCCTCTGACACCCTGTGGCTGGACGGCAGAGCCAGCAACCCGGACTACGCCTGAGGGCGTTCGGAGGGCGCGTCAGGCCTCGGGCGTCTCGCCGTCCTCGACGTCCTCATCGGTCGGCTTGCCGGGCCGGCGGGCCGACCGCCGCTCGTACAGGTCGCGGGAGGTCGCCGACAGCGGGGTGCGCAGGAACAGCAGCGAGATGCTCATGCCGATGAGAGCGGCGAACAGCGCGGCCAGCCACCAGAACTCACGGAAGATCGGGAAGAAGAAGTACAGGATCGCCAGCGGCACCAGGAACGCCAGCAGACGCAGCACGGTGTACACGAGGAGGGGCGGCAACTTCTTCACCCGATCAGCTTAGGCGGGGCGCTTAGGACTGGGCTGGGCGCATGATTCCGCGCCTACACTGGAAGCATGGCGCGGTTCCTCATCATCGGCGGCTTCCTGGCCGTCGTGTTCTGGGTGTTCAGCATCGTCGACTGCACCGTGCAGCCGGCGGCGCGGCACCGTGGTGTGTCGAAGGGCGCCTGGGTCGCGATCGTCATCCTCATCCCGGTGATCGGCGGCATCCTCTGGTTCGCGATCGGCCGGCGCCGCAAGGACGACTCGGACGCGCGTCCCTACGCGCCCGATGACGATTCCGAGTTTCTGCGCGGCATCAACCGCAAGGAGCAGGATGCCCGCATCCGCGAGCTCGAAGAGGAACTCTCGAAGCTCGAAGACGACGGCGACCACCCGGATCCGCGCCCGTGACTCCGTCCGCGGCGAGCACGGCAGCCGCCGGCCTGCTCGCCGAACTCGTCGCGCACGGCGTGCGCGATCTCGTGCTCTCACCCGGATCCCGTTCTCAGGCGCTGGCGCTCGCCGCGACGTCCCTCGACCGCGCCGGGCTGCTGCGCGTGCACGTGCGGATCGACGAGCGAGTGGCCGGGTTCACCGCCCTCGGCATCGCCCGGGAGACGCGGGTGCCGGTCGCCGTGGTCTGCACTTCGGGAACCGCGGCGGGCAATCTGCTGCCGGCGGTGATGGAGGCGTTCCACTCCGGCGTGCCGCTGCTGCTGCTGACCGCGGACCGTCCGCCCGAGCTCCGCGGCGTCGGCGCGAACCAGGCGACCGTGCAGCCCGGCTTGTTCGGCCCGTTCGTGCGCTGGGCGGTGGATGCCCCGGTGCCGGAGCCCGTCGCTTCCCCGGTCGCCCCGCGAGCGGAGCGAGACGAAACGCTCCCACCTCTCCCGGTCGTTGAGCGAGCGACGGAGGAGCGAGACGAAACGCTCGCAGCCTCGCGAGGATCGTCACCGCGTTTCGTCTCCGGCGCTGGCGCGCCTCCGCTCAACGACCGGGTGGGTTCCCCGGTCGCCCCGCGAGCGGAGCGAGACGAAACGCTCCCACCTCTCCCGGTCGTTGAGCGAGCGACGGAGGAGCGAGACGAAACGCTCGCAGCCTCGCGAGGATCGTCACGGCGTTTCGTCTCCGGCGCTGGCGCGCCTCCGCTCAACGACCCCGAACCGACCGCCTGGTCCGGCCTCGGTTCCCGCGCCGTCGACGCAGCGCTGGGCCTGACCGGAACAGGCATCCCCGGCGTCGCCGGTCCCGTGCATCTGAACCTTCCCGCTCGTGAGCCGCTCTCCGCCGCGATCGACGTGACCGCTGTCCCCGGGCCCGCACCGCAGCCCCCGGCATCCGAGCCGCTGCTGCTCGAGCGCGGTCCGCGCACCGTCGTGATCGCCGGCGCGGATTCCGGAGCCGCCGCTGAGGAGATCGCCCACACCAGCGGCTGGCCGCTCATCGCCGAGATCGTCAGCGGCGTGCGCTTCGGGCGCCGGATCGTGCACGGCTACCGTGATCTGCTCCGTGACGAGTCGCTCGGCGGGCGAATCGAGCGGGCCGTGGTGTTCGGGCATCCGACCCTCAGCCGCGAGGTCGCGTCGCTCCTCTCGCGCCGCGACGTCGAGGTGATCGCGGTGCGGGGCGGGGGAGAGCCGCTTGATCTCAACGGCAGCACGATCGCGGCCGCCGCCGTTACCGTGGAGCCGGGCGCGACCGACCGCGACTGGCTGGGCGCGTGGATGACGGCGTCCCACGCCGCACTGGTCGACCTCTCCGAGGCGGCGCCGGACCAGGACGGGCTGAGCTCGAAGGACCCGCTCGCCCGTGCCGGTGCGGTGAAGGCCGAGCTCGACGCCGTGCGCCGCCCGCTCGACCGCGCGCTGCTGGCCGACGCCGTATGGCGCGCGACCTGGCCGCACGACCGTCTCGTCTTCGGTTCGTCCAGGCTCGTGCGGGTCGCCGATCAGGTGCTCGGCGGCAAGAAGGTTCCCGTGCATGCCAATCGCGGGCTGGCCGGGATAGACGGCACCATCGCGACCGCCATCGGCATCGCGCTGGCCAGCCAGGCGGACGGGGCGGCAGGTGTGACCCGCGTGCTGCTCGGCGATCTCGCGGCACTGCACGACGTCGGCGCGCTGCTGCTGCCTGCGGGCGAGGCGGCTCCGCGCATCCAGGTGATCGTCGGCAACGACGGTGGCGGCACGATCTTCGACGGACTCGAGGTGGCGGCATCCGCTCCGCAGGCAGACCTCGATCGCGCGTTCTACACACCGCACGCGGCGCGGTTCGCCGACCTCGCCGCGGCGTACGGCTGGGACCACCAGCTGGTGTCGACGCGCTCCGCGCTCGATCAGACGCTCACCTCGCCGGTGACCGGTCCGCAGCTGATCGAGGTGCCGCTGGACCGCTGATCCTCGGTGCGCTCTGTCCCGGACCCGGAACGACGTGCGGCAGGATGTCTGCATGGCGAAGAAGCTGTGGCACGAGCATCCGTCCGAGACCCTGCGCGTGACGGAGGGGTTCCGGCTCGCCGACGTCGACCCGGACGCGACGCCGGGGTATTCGCACGGGCACTCCCGCGGCGAGAAGGACCTGCACGAGCGGCGCGAGCTGCTCGGTGACCTGCAGGAGCGGCTCTACGCCGCAAGCCGCGTCGGCGACGACACCGATGCCGTGCTGCTGGTGCTCCAGGCGATGGATTCCGCGGGCAAGGGCGGCATCGTGCGGCATGTCGTCGGCGGCGTCGACCCGCAGGGCGTCGAGCTCGCCGCGTTCAAGGCGCCCACCGACGAGGAGCGCACGCACGACTTCCTGTGGCGCGTCGAGAAGAGGCTGCCGCAGCGCGGCTTCATCGGCGTCTTCGATCGCTCGCACTACGAGGACGTGCTGATCGGTCGGGTGCGTTCCCTGGCGTCGGACGAGGAGGTCGAGCGCCGCTACGGCGCGATCCGCGAGTTCGAGCAGCGGGTCGCGGCATCCGGCATCCGCCTGGTCAAGGTGATGCTGCACATCTCGCGTGACGAGCAGAAGTCGCGACTCATGGAGCGTCTCGAGCGGCCGGACAAGTACTGGAAGTACAACCCGGGCGACGTCGACGAGCGGATGCTGTGGGACGACTACATGGACGCGTATCAGACCGTCTTCGACCGCACCTCGACGCCGGATGCCCCGTGGTACGTCGTCCCTGCGAACCACAAGTGGTACGCGCGGCTGGCCGTGCAGGAACTGTTGATCGCGGCGCTCGAGGGAATCGATCCGCAGTGGCCGGGCGCCGACTTCGATGTGGCCGCAGAGAAGAAGCGCCTCGCGGCGAGCTGACTCAGGCCAGCGCGTCGACGATCGGACGGAACTTCACCCGGGTCTCGAGCAGCTCGGTCTCGGGGTCGCTTCCGGCGACGATACCGGCGCCGGCGTAGGCGGTCACCGGGATCGTGTCGTCCGCGACGCGGTCGACATCACCGCTGCCGAACTGCGCGCAGCGCAGCGCGACCGCCCATTCGCCGTTGCCCGTGGCATCCACCCAGCCCACCGGCCCTGCGTACCGGCCGCGGTCGAAGGGCTCCAGACGCTGGATCGCCTGCACCGCGACATCCGTCGGCGTGCCTCCCACCGCGGCGGTGGGATGCAGCACGCCGACCAGATCGAGAGCGGATGCCCCGTCGGACAACTCGGCCTCGACATCGGTCGCGAGGTGGAACAGGTTGGGCAGCTTGAGGATGAACGGCTGCTCGCCCGCGGCGAGAGCGCGCACGTGCGGACGCAGTGACGCGACGAGGCTGTGCACGGCGTACTCGTGCTCGTCGAGATCCTTCGTGCTGGACGCGAGGTGGGCGGATGCCGCCGGTGTCGGCATCCGCGTCGGCGCCGCGGCCGATGGTGCCGGCGAGCACCCGCGCGGTGACCGTGCCGTCCTGCACCGTGACGAGGGTCTCCGGGCAGGCTCCGATGAATCCGTCGACGGCGTAGGTCCAGGTGTCGGGGTATCCGGTCGCGAGCGCCCGGACCAGGCGGCGCAGATCGGACCCGACCGGGACGGTCCCGGTGAGATCGCGGGCCAGCACGACCTTCTCGTAGTCGCCCGCGGTGATCTCGGCGACGGCGCGGCGCACCGAGTCCTGATAGCCCTCCGGGGACTGTGCGCCCGGGCCGAGGGTGCCGGCCCAGTGGGGGCCGTACTCGCATGGTGCGACATCCACCGGTGCATCCTCCTGCGCCCCGCGGATGCGGGTGATCCAGCCGCGCCCGTCGCGGCGCCCGATGATCGTCTCGGGCACGATCAGCACGGCGTCTCGGTCCGAGCCCTCGTCGAAGGTGAGGGTGCCGAAGCCCACCAGACCGGTGCCGGGCAGGTTGACCTGATCGTCGATCTCAGTGACGGCGGACAGCTCGCGCCACGCTTCCGCCATCAGCGCGGCGCGGCTCGGACCCTGTCCCGCGGGCACGCGGATCACGACCTGATGCCGGTCTCCGGCGGCGACGATGCCGTCACCGCGGCGCAGCCAGGCGATGGGGTCATCGGGGTCTGCGTACACCAGCAGATCTTCGACCGGGTCGATCTCTCGGGTCTGCACGACCAGTCGGGTAGTCACCGCATCAGCCTAGTTCCGATCAGGAGCAGGACGTTTCGTCTCGCTCCGCTCGCTCGTCTCGCTCCGCTCGCTCAACGAGCACCGCTCGCTCAACGAGCACCGCCCGCTCAACGACCATCAGCGGGAGAGGGCGGTCCAGGCCCAGGGCCACCAGCCGGTCCAGCCAGGCGTCCGCCGTCGCATCGTCGAACGGTGCCCGCTGCGCGCGCACCAGGATCTCGAGCTCGGCCGCGCGGGCCTCGAGGTGCTCGATGACGTCGGCGGGGTAGCCGAACTCGATGCTGTGCTCCTCCCACTCGTCCTGATCCACGATGCGGGTGCCGCGCTCGTCGAGGTGCCGCACCACGTCGAGGTCCATGTCGATCGCGGTCGCGACCAGCGGATCGTCGTCCGACCAGCGCACGTCCCAGGCGAGGTCGATGTAGATGCGCATCGCGCGCGGATGCTCGCGATGCACGGTGAGCGCGTAGTCAGTGGCGTCCTCGGGGAGCAGGAGCACCTTGTGCGCGGGATTGACGCGCGGCACGAGTGTGACGTTCGGGCTCTCCGCGACGAACGCCTTCCCCGGCCGGTCGCTGGTCCAGCCGACGGGCTGCCCGATCCAGTCGCCCCACTGGTCCGAGCCCAGATACACGCCCTCGCCGCGCCAGTGCGGCGAGCCGTCCCACTTGCGCCACTGGAAGATCATCGTCTGGCCGGGTTCGGGACGCTGCGCACTCACCCGCCCGAGTCTATGGCCGGGGGCAGCCCCGTAGGATCGAAGGATGACCGCAGAGCCCAACCGCGCCGACCTCGGCAAGGATCCGGCCCGCGTCAGCGGGATGTTCGACCAGGTCGCCGCCGGCTACGACCGCACCAACACGGTGATGACCGTCGGCAACGACGCGCTCTGGCGCGCAGCGACCACCAGGGCCGTCGCCCCCGCAGGGGCGAGCGCATCCTCGACCTCGGCGCGGGCACGGCCTCGTCCTCGGCCTCGCTCGCGGCCAGCGGCGCCGAGGTCGTCGCCGCCGACTTCTCGCCGGGGATGCTGGCCGAGGGTCAGCGCCGGCACGGCGACCTGCCGAACCTCAGTTTCGTCCAGGCGGATGCCACGGACCTGCCCTTCGGCGACGCGGAGTTCGACGCCGTCACCATGTCGTACAGTCTGCGCAACGTGCAGGACCCGAAGAAGGCGATCGCCGAGCTGTTCCGCGTCACCAAGCCGGGCGGGCGGCTCGTGATCAACGAGTTCTCCACTCCGCCCTCGCGGATCTTCCGCGCCTTCTTCGGGTTCTACAACTCGCAGGTGCTGCCGCGCGTGGCACGGGTGGCCGGCACGAACGGTGACGCCTACGACTACCTGAACGAGTCGATCAAGGAGTGGCCTGATCAGAAGACGCTCGCGGCCTGGCTCCGCGAGGCGGGCTGGATCGACGTCGCCTGGCGCAACCTGTCGTTCGGGATCGTGGCGCTGCACCGCGCGCGCAAGCCCGTCGTCTGACCACGGGTAGGCTGGTCTCCGTGACTTCGAGCCCCGACGCCCCGGGCACGCGCCTCGCGAGCCTGCTGGGCTTCAGTGACCGCGTGTTCCTCGGACCCGCTGCGCGCCGTCTGTCGCGCGAGGTCGAGGCGGGTCTCGAGCTGGTCGAGTCCGGTCTTGCGGAGGATCTCAAGGTCGCCGACTCGGTCGCCGACGCCGCGAGCCGCTACCTGTACGAGGCCGGCGGCAAGCGCATCCGTCCGATCCTGACCCTGCTGACGGCTCAGCTCGGCGACGGCAACATCCCCGCCGTGATCGACATCGCCAAGGCGCTCGAGCTCACGCACCTCGGCTCGCTGTACCACGACGACGTGATGGACGGCGCGGACAAGCGTCGCGGCGTCGCCGCCGCACATGAGGTGTGGGGCAACAACGTCGCCATCCTCACCGGCGACATCCTGTTCTCGCGCGCCAGCCAGCTCATGTCGCACCACGGCGACCGCGCCATCCGCCTCCAGGCCGACACGTTCGAGCGCCTCGTGCTCGGCCAGCTGCACGAGACCGTGGGCGCCCAGCAGGGCGACGACCCGATCGAGTTCTACCTGCAGGTGCTCGCCGACAAGACCGGCTCGCTGATCGCCGCGGCTACCCAGGGCGGGGTGATCTTCTCGAACGCGCCGGCCGAGTACGAGCAGCCGATGCGCGTCTTCGGCGAGAAGATCGGCGTCGCGTTCCAGCTGCTCGACGACGTGATCGATCTGTCCGCGAATCCAGCGGACACCGGCAAGGTGCCGGGCACCGACCTGCGCGCCGGCGTTCCGACGATGCCCTACCTGCTGCTGAAGCAGGACGGCGCCGATGATCTCGCGCAGCGCATCGACGACGGCGTCGCCCGCATCGCCGAGGGCGCGGACCCCTCGCTGCTCGACGGCGCGCTCGCCGACCTGCGCGATCACCCGGCCACCCGGCGCACCCTGGCGCTCGCGCAGGCCTGGACGGACGAGGCGATCGCCGCGCTCGGCGTGCTGCCCAAGGGCCCGGTCCGGGACGCGCTCACCCGATTCGCGGAGAGCCTCGCGGAACGCTCGCGCTGAGCAGCATCCGGCTCTTCGATCTCCGAACCGACCTCACGGAAGGATCCTCATGACCAAGCTCAGGCTGGCTATCGTCGGCGCAGGCCCGGCGGGCATCTACGCCGCCGACCTCCTGCTGAAGGCGGAGCGCAAGTTCGACGTGTCGATCGACCTGTTCGAGCAGCTGCCGGCTCCGTACGGCCTGGTGCGCTACGGCGTCGCCCCCGACCACCCGCGCATCAAGGGCATCATCAATGCCCTGCGCGATGTGCTCGACCGCGGCGACATCCGCCTGTTCGGCAACGTGCGCTTCGGCGAGGACATCACCCTCGATGATCTGAAGCGGCACTACAACGCCGTGATCTTCGCCACCGGCGCGGTGCGCGACACGTCGCTCGACATCCCGGGCATCGACGCGCTCGGCTCGTACGGCGCCGCCGACTACGTCAGCTGGTTCGACGGGCATCCCGATGTTCCGCGCGAGTGGCCGTTGGATGCCGCATCCGTCGGCGTGATCGGCAACGGCAACGTCGCTCTCGACGTGTCGCGCATGCTCGCCAAGCACGCCGAGGACCTGCTTGTCACCGAGGTGCCGCGCAATGTCTACGAGGGCATGAAGGACAGTGCCGTCACCGACGTGCACGTGTTCGGTCGTCGCGGTCCCGCGCAGGTGAAGTTCACCCCGCTCGAGCTGCGCGAACTCGGTGAGCTGCGCGACGTCGACATGGTGGTCTACGACGAGGACTTCGACTACGACGAGGCGTCCAAGGACGCCGTGGCCAGTAACAAGCAGGTCATGGTGATCGACCGCATCCTGCAGTCCTGGCGCAAGCGCGACTCGGTGAACAACGCGGGCGGCACGGCCTCGCGCCGCCTGCATCTGCACTTCTGGGCCAGGCCCGTCGAGGCGCGGACCGACGAGCAGGGCCGCGTCGCGGCACTCGTCTACGAGCGCACGAAGTCGGATGGCGCGGGCGGTGCGGTGGGCACGGGCGAGATGCGCGAGGTGCCGATGCAGGCGCTGTACCGCGCGATCGGCTACTTCGGCTCTCCGCTGCCGGACGTGCCGTTCGACAAGAAGCACGGCGTCATCCCGAACCGCGAGGGCCAGGTGCTGGAGAACAAGTCCAATCAGCGCGTGCCCGGTATCTACGCCACCGGCTGGATCAAGCGCGGGCCGGTGGGACTGATCGGGCACACCAAGTCCGACGCGATGGAGACCGTGCGGCACCTGATCAACGACCAGGGGTCGTGGTGGCAGCCGGAGGACCCGGACGAGGACGCGATTCCTGCGCTGCTGCGCGAGCGCGATGTGCTCTGGACCGACCTGGACGGCTGGCACCGGCTCGACGAGCACGAGATCGCGCTCGGCGAGCCTGAGGGTCGCGCTCGTATCAAGGTCGTCCCCCGCGACGAGATGGTGCGCGTCTCCCGCGACTGACGCTTCCTTCGCTCCCTGAGCTCGTCGAAGGGCCGCGATACGCTGACCCCATGGGGGAGTGGGCACCGGACGTCCTGGGCGACGAGTTCGCTCAGCGGACGCTGCCGCTCGGTCACGACGACGAGGGCGAGGTCGTCGCGACGCTCGTTCGTGCGCTGCCGGCCACACCCGAACAGGCGCCCGCTCCGACGTTCTGGCAGCGGCTGCGCGGCGTCCGGCCTGCTCCCGCGCCGACGTCGCCGCAGGCGGACGTCGATGTGCTGTACGTGCACGGCTGGTCGGACTACTTCTTCCAGAAGCGGCTGGCCCGGTTCTGGACGGCGCGCGGCGCCCGGTTCTTCGCGCTCGACCTGCGCAAGTACGGCCGCAGCCTGCGGCCAGGACAGACGCCGGGCTACATCACCGACCTCGCCACCTACGACGAGGACATCGGCGCCGCTCTCGAGGCGATGCAGGAGGATGCGGCGGATCGCCGCCTCGTGCTCTTCGGCCACTCCACCGGCGGGCTGATCCTCAGCCTGTGGGCGGCACGCAACCCCGGTGCAGCTCAGGCGGTGGTGCTGAACAGCCCGTGGCTGGAGTTCCAGCTTCCGCGGTTCACCCGCGAGACGATCACGCCGCTGGTGGATCTGCAGGCCCGGTTCCGTCCGCTCGATCGGGCGCCGCAGGTCGACTTCGGGTTCTACACGCGGGCGCAGAACGAGGTCGCCGACCCGGACGATCCGGTGCAGGTGAACCTGGAATGGCGGCCGGAGCAGACCATGGCGGTGCACGCCGGATGGCTCAACGCGATCCTCGCCGGGCATGCGAAGGTCGCAACAGGGCTGCGCATCGAGGCGCCGGTGTGCGTGCTGCTCTCCGCGCGCACGGCGGTGCCGAGGGCATGGTCGGAGGAGCTCACCAGGGCCGACAGCGTGCTCGTGGTCGATGACATCGCCCGCGCCGCGCTGAAGCTCGGTCCGTCGGTGACGGTGGAGCGCATCGACGGCGCCCTGCACGACGTGTTCCTCTCCCGTCACGACGCGCGAGAGGACGCCTACGCCCGTCTCGGACGGTGGGTCACCGGCTGGAGCGCAGCGAGCAGCGAGAACTGATCGGCGGGGAGCCCTTCACGACGTCGTGGCCTGCGCCGACGCCTCGCCCTCGGGTGCGTCCTCCACGATCTCGTCGACGAGCTGGATGCCGCCGGTCGTGTTGGCGGAGTGCATCAGCCGCTCGATCCAGTCGGCGTTGAGCTCAGGCGGATCCGGCTCGTCGAAGACGAAGCGCAGCGGAATCGAGGGGTGCAGCCAGATCGTCGTCCTGCCCACGGGCTGGCCCTCGGGGTGCCGCCAACTCAGCGTGAAGCTCTCCTGCCGCCGCAGCTTGGTGGCGATCACGACCTTCAGATGCGCCAGCGCCCTGTCCTCGATGAAGATCGGGTGTTCGGAGTCGTCATAGATGAGAGCGCCCATGATCCGACTGTAGGCGCATCGGGTGCCCGGCGGCACCCGATGCGCTCACCGGTAGTTGACGAACTGCAGGTCGATGTCGAGGTCGCTGCCCTTGAGCAGGGAGATGACCGCCTGCAGGTCGTCGCGGCTCTTGGACTGCACGCGCAGTTCGTCGCCCTGGATCTGGCTCTTCACGCCCTTGGGGCCCTCGTCGCGGATGATCTTGCCGATCTTCTTCGCGTTCTCGCTCGAGATGCCGTCCTTGAGCGATGAGACGATGCGGTATTCCTTGCCGCTCGCGAACGGCTCTCCGGAGTCGAGGCTCTTCAGCGAGATGCCGCGCTTGATGAGCTTCGACTGCAGCACGTCGAGGACGGCCTTGGCGCGCTCCTCGGAGTTCGCCTTGATGAGGATCTGCTCGCCGCTCCACGCGACAGAGGCGTCGGTGCCCTTGAAGTCGTAGCGCTGATCGATCTCCTTGCGGGCCTGGTTCACAGCGTTCTCCGCCTCCTGGTGATCCACCTTGGAGACGATGTCGAATGAGGAGTCAGCCATACAGGCAGTGTAACGAGTGCGGCTCAGCGGCATCCGATCTGGAAACGCTTCCATGCATGCGGCGCGCGACACGGCAAGATCACGGCTGCATATCGGCCTCTCCTGGCATTGCACGGATCGGCATCTTCCATGCATACTGTAAGCGCTTGCAGTTTCGCAGGCCACGCATCGAGAGAGGCACACCACCAATGAAGGTGAACAAGAGGAGCATCGCGGCCTTCGGCGCGATCACCGTTCTGACCTCGCTGGCGCTCGCCGGCTGCGCCGGCGGATCCAGCGATGACAAGAGCTCGGACGCGGGCGCCAAGAGCGGCAAGCTCACGGTCTGGGTCGACGCCGAGCGCGTCGACGCCCTCAGCGGCGCTGCCAAGGCCTACGAGAAGAAGACCGGCGTCGAGGTCGACATCGTCGGCAAGGACGTTGACACGATCAAGGACGACTTCATCCAGCAGGTGCCGACCGGCAAGGGTCCGGACATCACCATGGGCGCGCACGACTGGCTCGGCGAGCTGTCCACGAACGGCGTCGTCGCCCCTATCGAGCTGGGCGACTCGTCGAAGGACTACCTGCCCGTCGCCCTGCAGGCCTCGACCTACGACGGCACCACCTACATGCTCCCGTACGCGGTCGAGAACATCGCCGTGCTGCGCAACACCGACATCGTCAAGGACCCGGCGACGAGCTTCGACGACATGATCGCCAAGGGCAAGGCCGCCGGTCTCGCCCAGCCGTTCGTCGTCGAGCAGGGCAAGGACGGCAACCCGTACCACCTGTACCCGTTCCAGACCGCGTTCGGCGCCCCGGTGTTCGGCACCGACGACGAGGGCTCCTACGACCCGACCGACCTGCAGCTCGGCAGCGACGGCGGCTTCGAGTTCGCGAACTGGCTGTCCGCCCAGGGCAAGGCCGGCACGCTGAACACCGACATCGACGGCGAGATCGCCAAGCAGCAGTTCATCGACGGCAAGGCCGCCTTCTGGCTGACCGGACCGTGGAACGTCGGTGCCGCGAAGGATGCCGGCATCAACCTGGCCATCGACCAGATCCCCAGCCCGACCTCAGAGGTCGCCTCGCCGTTCGCCGGCGTGAAGGGCTTCTTCGTCAGCTCCGAGTCGAAGAACAAGGTCGCCGCGAACGACTTCCTGGTGAACTACATCGGCACCGAGGACGTCCAGCTCGAGCTGTTCAAGGCCGGCAACATCCTGCCCGCCCTCACCGCGGCCGCCGACACCGCGGCATCCGACCCGATCATCGCGGGCTTCCAGAAGGTCGGCGCCGACGCGGTGCCGATGCCCGCCATCCCCGCCATGGGCGCCGTGTGGGAGTTCTGGGGCGTCGCCGAGGCTGCCATCATCAACGGCGCCGACCCGAAGGCGACGTGGCAGAAGCTCGTCGACGACGTGACGGCCGCGATCAAGTAAGCAAGTCCACCTCTGCCGGGGCGGGGCGTCCGCTCCGTCCCGGCAGCTGTGCACGACGGGGTGAGGGATGAGCCAGACCACGATTGAGCAGGAGGCGCCGCAGGCGCCGCCGACGAAGAGGCAGCGGCAGGCCGCACGGATCGCCGAAGCGGCATCCGGCAGCATCCGCTGGATGCTGCTGAAGATCCTGCTGCTGGCGATCGTCGACGCGATCGCCCTGTACGCGGCATTCGTCCTGGTCACGCACCAGGAATGGCTGGTGCTCGGCGTCGTGCTCGTCGTCGCGGTGCTCGTCAACTGGATCTACTTCAGCCGCAGGCGGATCGCGGCGAAGTACCTCACTCCGGGCGTGATCTTCCTCATCCTGTTCCAGGTGTTCACCCTGCTGTACACCGGCTACATCGGCTTCACCAACTACGGCACCGGCCACAACGGCAGCAAGGATCAGGCGATCTCGTCGCTGATGGCCTCCGCCCAGGAGCGCGTCGAGGACTCGCCCACCTATCCGGTCACCGTGGTCGAGCGGCTCGGCACGCTCGGTCTGCTCGTCACCGATCCCGACGACGGCGAGGCGAGCGTCGGTACGAACGACCAGCCGCTGCAGGATGCTCCGGACGCGACGGTCGAGGGCGGCAGGGCCGTCGCGGTCGACGGCTGGACCACCCTCTCCTTCGCTCAGGTCATCTCACGGTCCAGCGACATCGAGAAGATCTCGGTGCCGTTCAGCGACGACCCCAACGACGGCGCGATCCGCACCCCCGACGGCCAGAACGGCTACCTCTACGTCTCCACGCTGCAGTACGACGCGGCGGCGGACACCATGACCGACACCCGCACCGGCACGGTCTACAGCGACACCGGGGTGGGCGCATTCACCGCCGAGAACGGCGACCAGCTGCTGCCGGGCTGGCAGATCACCGTCGGCCTCGACAACTTCGTCCGCGCCGTCACGGACTCCTCGATCCGTGGCCCGCTGATCTCGGTGACGCTCTGGACCTTCGTGTTCGCGCTCATCTCGGTGGCATCCACGTTCTTCCTCGGCCTGCTGCTGGCGCTGGTGTTCAACAACACCCGGATGCGGTTCCGCAACGGCTACCGCATCCTGCTGATCCTGCCCTACGCGTTCCCCGCGTTCCTGTCGGCGCTGGTGTGGGCGGGCATGATGAACGAGAGCTTCGGCTTCATCAACCAGGTGGTCTTCGGAGGCGCGTCCATCCCGTGGCTCACCGATCCGACGCTCGCCAAGGTGTCGGTGCTGATCGTCAACCTGTGGCTCGGATTCCCGTACATGTTCCTGGTCTGCATGGGCGCGCTGCAGGGCATCCCCGACGACGTGAACGAGGCCGCCGCGATGGACGGCGCGAACCCGTGGCAGATATTCCGGCGCATCAAGCTGCCGCTGCTGCTGGTCACCGTGGCGCCGCTGCTGATCTCGTCGTTCGCGTTCAATTTCAACAACTTCAACCTGATCTACATGCTCACCGGCGGCGGTCCGCGTTTCACGGACGTATCGATCCCGGTCGGGCACACCGACATCCTGATCTCGATGGTCTACAAGGTGGCGTTCACCGGGCAGACCCGCGACTACGGCCTGGCCTCGGCGTTCACCATCCTGATCTTCATCGTCGTCGCGGTGATCTCGATCGTGAGCTTCCGCAAGACGAAGGCCCTCGAGGAGCTGAACTGACATGAGCACCGCAGTCTCCGCCCGTCCCGCCCGTCGCTCGGTCGGCACCTGGTTCGCCGACACCGGATGGCGGCACGTCGTCGCCATCGTGGTGAGCGCCTTCGCGATCTTCCCGCTGCTGTACGTGGTCTCGGCCTCGCTGAACCCGAAGGGCACGCTGACCGGCTCGAACCAGCTGTTCTCGGCCGTCGGCTTCGACAGTTACGTGCGGATCCTCACCGACCCGAAGAACCCGTACCCGCTGTGGTTCTGGAACACACTGGTGATCGCGACGGTCACCGGCTTCGTGACGGTCTTCCTCGGTGCGCTCGCGGCATATGCCTTCTCGCGCATGCGCTTCAGCGGCCGCCGCGTGGGGCTCGTGACCATCGTCGTGGTGCAGATGTTCCCGCAGCTGCTCGCCGTGGTCGCGATCTTCCTGCTGATGTCGACGATCGGGGACTGGTTCCCGTCGATCGGCCTGAACACGCACACCGGCCTGATCCTCGTGTACCTCGGTGGAGCGCTCGGCGTGAACACCTACCTGATGTACGGGTTCTTCAACACGCTGCCGATGGAGCTCGACGAAGCCGCCCGCATCGACGGCGCGGGCCACGCCCGCATCTTCTTCACCATGATCCTGCCGCTGGTGGCGCCGATCCTCGCGGTGGTCGCACTGCTGTCGTTCATCGGCACGGTGAACGAGTACGTGATCGCGAGCGTCATGCTGATCGACCCCGACAAGCAGACCCTGGTGGTGGGCCTGACCAAGCTGGTGTCGAACCCGCGCTACGCGGACTGGTCGGCGTTCTCCGCCGGCGCGGTGATGGCCGCCATCCCGGTGATGGTGCTGTTCCTGTTCCTGCAGAAGTACATCGTCGGCGGCCTGACCGCCGGTGCCACGAAGGGCTGACCTCCTCTCCCGGGGCAGGGAGCCTGCGGTGTCTTGCGTCGCATGCTAGCTTGTGACGCATGACAGTCGACATCGGTGCGCAGATGCGCAAGGGCGTCGTCGAGTACTGCGTGCTCGGCCTGCTCGCGCGCGAGCCGATGTACGGCTGGCAGCTGTCCGAGGCGCTGACCGAGTCCGGGCTCATCGCGAGCATCGGCACCCTGTATCCGCTGCTCGCGCGCCTGCGCGACAACGGCTGGGTGTCGACGTTCGAGATGCCCGGCGAGTCCGGACCGGTGCGCAAGTACTACCGGTTGACGGATGCCGGGGTCGCGCAGCTCGCACAGTTCCGCACGCACTGGATGCCTTTCGCCCGCACTGTGACGGGTCTCATCGGGGAGGACCGACCATGACCGTCGACCCCGCCGACTATCTCGCCGGGCTCGATGCCGCGCTGCGCGATGTGCCGCACGGGATCGCCTCGGACATCCGTGCCGGCATCGCCGAGGAGCTCGCCGGGCTCGCTCCGGGTGCCGCCGCCGCGCGCATCGCGCAGCTCGGTGACCCCGCCGAGATCGCACGGGAGGCGATGGATGCCGGCGGCGCGCAGCGCTCGGTCGTGGCGGCGCCCGCCGCCAAGCCTCCGGTCACCGCGACGAAGGGCTTCGCGATCATCGCAGCGCTGGCACTGTCCTTCGGCGGCTTCGTGATCCCGGTCGTGGGCTGGTTCGTCGGCGCAGCCCTGGTCGGGATGAGCGGATTGTGGCGTACCTGGGAGAAGGTCGTCGCGATCGTCACTCCGCTGGTGTCATTCGGCTTCATCCTGCTCCTCTCGATTCCCGTGTACACGGTGGAATCGTCGGTTACCGAGTCTTCGCCCGATGTCGCGAATCCGCTCATGCCGACGACTTACGACGTGGTCTGGACAGCGGTCATCGTTCTCGCCTGGGCGCTGATCCCGGCATCCGGACTCTGGCTGCTCTGGCGCCTGCGCGGCCGCACGGCGCCGGCGGCGTCCTGACGGCCGCGCCCACCTGCTGTCGAGTCCGGTGCGAGGAGGGAAACGCCGGTGGAGTTCGGCGCGGGGCTGCGCTTTCCTCCTTGCGCGGGGTGGGTGGGCATAGTCAGCGTCGTGCCTCCGGTGCGAGGAGGGAAACGCCGGTGGGACACGGCAATCGGGTGCACTTTCCTCCTTGCGCGGTGCGAGGAGGGGCACGAGGGCCATGTCGGGCACGTCCCGGCTAGCCCGTCTCCGGTGCGAGGAGGGAAACGCCGGTGGGACACGGCAATCGGGTGCGCTTTCCTCCTTGCGCGGTGCGAGGAGGGGCACGAGGGGCATGTCGGGCCCGTCCCGGCCGGCGCGTCTCCGGTGCGAGGAGGGAAACGCCGGTGGAGTTCGGCGCGGAGGCGCGTATTCCTCCTTGCACGCAGGGCGGGCGGGTGTGTCGAGCGCTCGAATGCGACGGGAGCGGGCGTAGCGTGGGCGGCATGAGCGCGCGGGTGGGAGGACGGAACCGGGCGATCGCGTGGGTCGCCGGATTCTTCTGCGCGTGCGTGGTCGCCGTGCTGGTGTGGGTCGCGCAGCCGGCGGGCCCGGCCCTGATCCAGTTCATCGGTGACGGGCTGCGCAACTCGATGCCCTGAAACCCGATGCCCTGACACGACGGCACGCCTCCTCGGGTCAACGGCGCCTGCGCGCTACTCTCGCACCGAACCCACCGATGAGAGGCGGCACCATGAGCGACCCCGAGGTCCCCCAGCCCGAGAAGCCCGGCGACGTCGACGACGTCGTGGACAGCGCCAAGGCCGGACTCGCCGACGCCGAGGCTGCCGCTGCCGGCGTCGAAGAGCCGCAGCAGGCAGATCCGCTGGATGCCGCCGCCGCGGCCTCGGAGGATGCCGCCACCGCCGATGAGAACGCTGCGGATGTCGCGGCCATCGACCCCGACGCCGCGGCCTTCGCCGAGGCGGAGAGGTCGTTCCCCGGAACCTTCGCCGCGCCGGCCGCCGATGAGACCCCGACCACGGTCGTGGACGCCGGTTCCGATGACGTCGCCACTGCGGCCTACGGCGCCTCCGCGGCCGCAGCCGCGGCCACTGCCTCCGAGACCCGGGTCGTCCCGGCCGAGCCGGTGGTCGATGCGCTGCCGCCCCAGCCGCAGCCCATCTTCGTGCAGGCGCCCGAGCCGCCGCGTCCGCTGGGCAACCGCGGCACAGCCGGCGCGATCGGGCTGCTCGCCACTCTCTGCTTCGCGATCCTGCTGCTCGGCGTCACTCTTGCGATCGGCGCCGCCGGTGGTGAGGTGTCCGGCGAGAACATCGGCGACAAGGCACTCGCGCCGCTGACCACCTGGGCGTTCTGGACGCCCGTGGTCGTCTTCTTCATCGCCTTCTGGCTGCTCGGCGCGATCATCGACCGCGGACGCTGGGGTCACTGGGTGATCTGGGGTCTGCTGGTCGGCGTCGCCGCCTGGGCCGGGCACCTGCTCGGCCAGCTGTTCCAGGCTCCGTTCTGGCTGATCTCCGCGCAGGACGGGGTCGACCTCGTGCAGGAGCAGCTGTTCGCACCGCTCGCGATCGCGGCGTTCATCATCGGCCGTGAGCTCACCATCTGGTTCGGTGCCTGGGTGGCGCGTGCCGGTGCCCGCAAGACCCAGCTGAACATCGAGGCGCAGCGCGAGTACGAGCGCACCCTCGAGGCCGGCCCGAGCCTGTCGAGGTAACCACGTCCACCACGCCGTCAGACCCCCGCGAGCCCGAGGCTGCGGGGGTCTCGGCCGTCCTGGCGGTGGTGCTCGCGACCGTCCTGTTCCTCGGATTCGCGATCCTCGGCCTCGGGATGCTGAGCTACTTCACCGACGCCGACATCCTCAGCGTCCCCGACCTCGGCCAGTATCCGGGAGTGGTCGGCATGATCGTGGCCATCGTCGTGTTCGCCGCCGTGCTGACCCCGTCGGTGCAGGCGGCCCGGCCGTCGTATCCGGCATCGGTGCCGGTCGCCCTCGCTGCCGCGCTCGGGCACCTCGCCGCCGTCTGGCTGGCCGCGGTGGCCGGGGGCGCCGGACTGGCGACGGCGACGGCCGCGATCATGCAGTTGATCACCGGAGGGCCGACCGTGGTGATCGCGCTGGCCGCCGTCGTCGCGGCGTGGATCGGCATCGCACTGCGACGCACCCGCGCGCAGAAGCCGCAGTGGCCCTGGGAGCACAGCGGCGGCGACGAGTGAGCGGGGCGGATACCGCGCGGTTCCGCACCGTGCGCGCTTCATCCCCTTACGCTTGACCCGTGGAGCGCTCGCTGGAGACGCAGGTGGACCAGGCCGTAGAGGCCTGGTTGCGCTGGGTGCCGCGCTGGGAGCCGGCCACGCACCGCGGTCGCGTAGCGCCGTGCCGCCGCTGCCTCGGCTCGCCCGTGCTCTCCGCTGCCGGTATCGGAGGCAACGTGCCGCACGGTGTGCAGCACGGTCTGTCCACCCGCATCAAGACGATCGTCGACCGTGCGGTCGCCGACTACACCGCACGCAACCTGCCGATGCTGCAGCGCGAGCTCGACCAGCAGGCGGCCCGCAACAGATCGCGCAGCTACCGGCCGGGGGAGGACCTCGATCCCGAGTACGACGGGCTGCCGCTCGACCCCGAGCCCCTCCCTGGAGCGCCGTTCCTGTTCACCGTCGCGGGGATGGCGGACGAGGCCGCCGCCGAGCTGCCCCCGCTGCCGCCGCTGACCGACGAGGCGAAGGCGGCCCTGCGACAGGAGGTGACGCTCGCCGACGAGTACGCGAACATGGTCGGTCGCGAGATCTGCGGCATCCTGCTCCGGCATCGGCTGGAGGTGCAGGCGGCCATCTCGCAGTACGTGGAGCCGCAGATCGAGGCGATGCTCGCCGAGCTCAGCGAGGCGCTGGACTCGCCGTTCGACCCCGACACGCTGTGACGCCGGCACGCTGAGCCTCGCGGTGCGATTGCGTCGGCGCCCTCGCAGCGGCTATCGTTTTTCGATAGATATACGCCGTCTGTCGATAGGACAACCATGCAGCCCCGCGTCACCCTCGCCCTGAAGGCGATGATCGTCGTCATGCTCGCACTGCTGCTGCTCAGCCAGGTGGTGATGATCCCGGCGGTGGCGGCGAACACCGCGGCGCGGAACCCCGACCTCGCGCACCTCGAGCTGCCCGGCGTCGTCGGCGCGATCGTCTTCCTCGCGCTCGTGCAGGTCGTGCTCATCTGCGTGTTCCAGCTGCTCACGCTGGTGCGCGCGGACCGCATCTTCAGCTCGGACGCGTTCCGCTACGTCGACGTCATCATCGGAACCATGCTCACCGCGGCCCTGCTCATCGCCGCGTCCTTCTTCGTGGTCAGCATCGCCGGTGCGCTCAATCCGAGCATCGCGATCCTGGCGATCCTCGGGGTCACCGTCGGTGTCTCGCTCGCGCTGCTCGTGGGCGTCATGCGCGGGCTGCTGCGCAAGGCCCTGCAGCTCGAGCAGGATCTGTCCGAGGTGGTCTGATGCCCATCGCGATCGACATCGACGTCATGCTGGCGCGTCGCAAGATGAGCGTGCAGGACTTCGCCGACGCCATCGGCATCACTCCCGCCAACGTGGCCGTGCTGAAGAACGGGCGGGCCAAGGCGGTGCGCTTCACCACTCTCGACGCGATCTGCCGGGTGCTGGACTGCCAGCCCGGCGACATCCTGCGCCGGGTGCCCGAGGGGGAGGAAGGGCGATGACGAGTTCTGCACCGGGCTGCGTCGGGCGATCGGCCCGGCGGCCGGCGTCCTGCCAGACGACCGAGGAGAAGGCGCGATGACCACCACGAGCACGCCCGGCATCGACTGGACCGACCAGGCGGTCTCTCACCTTCTCGACGCACAGACCTGCCCGATCTGCGTGAGCGCGCGGCTCGAGGCTGGGCACTGCCCGCAGTGCGGTGTCGACCTCACCGGGCAGGCCGGCGCCGACCTGTGGTCGGCATCCCTGGAGGCCGCTCGCCTGCTGCGCGTGCGGGCGGACCTGCAGCGCCGTGCGCTGCTGACCGCCACCCCGGTGCGCCTTTCGCCCCAGGCGCGGATCGCGGCCGCGGCCGCCGCGACCGCGGCGCAGAACGCGGGTGCCGCACCGGCAGGGCCGCCGCCCGTCGCCGCGGCAGCCCCGGCCGCGGTTCTGCCGTCGCCGGCACCGCTGCCGTCGCCGGCACCGCTGCCGTCGCCGGCACCGCTGCCGTCGCCGGCACCGCATCCGTCGCCGTCACCGTTCTCGTCGCCCGTGCCGCCTCCGCCGCCCGTGGCCGTGCCGCGGACCTCGTCGAACCCGGGCGCGAGTCTGCAGTCCGTGCTCGCCACCGCAGGTGCCGCGCTGTTCGCCGTCGCGGCGATCGTCTTCACGTTCTTCAACCCCGACCTCGCCGATCGCACGGTGCGCAGCATCGTCATCGGCCTCGTCACCCTGGTGTTCCTCGGCGGAGCGTGGCTGCTCGCCCGGCGCAGTCTGCAGTCCTCCGCCGAGGCGGTCGGCGGTCTCGGGCTGGTGTTCGTCGGACTCGACGTGCAGGCCGTCGCCGGCACCCCGCAGGACGACACCGCGGCCTGGATCTCGGGGGCGCTCGCGACCGCCGTCGCCGGCGGGATCATGCTCGCAGCCGCGCTGCGGGTCCGCATCCGGATCTGGCTGTGGGCCTCGCTCCTCGGCCTCGCGGCCGTGCCGGCCATGCTCGGGTTCGCCGCGACCGACGGTCTCCTCGCCGCGCTCTGCATCGCCGCCTCGGCCTTCGCCGCGACCGCGCTGTGCGCCCTGCTGCCGCGATTCGCGTCGCGGTTCCCCGCGAAGCCGGCCGAGGAGACGGATGTCGCGGATCAGGACGCCCTGTCCGCCGCAGCGCCCGGCGCCGGACGTGTGTCCGCCCCGGCACCGCGCCGGCCGCTCGCCTTCGAGGCGGCATCGCTGACGACGCTGCAGATCGTCGTAACCATGCTCGCGATCGTGCGCATCGTGTTCTCCGGGGACTCGGGCGTCGCGACCGCGCTGGTGCTGGGCGTGCTCGCGCTGCACGCGGTGCTCGCCGCACGGCAGACCCTGCCCCGGCTGTGGGCGGTGGCCGGCGGTGTGCTGGCCGGGGCGGCCGGCGCGACGATCGCAGGGGAGCTGCTCACGCAGGACAGCGGATACCGCGCGGCGGAGTGGCTCGTGACGGTGGTCCCGGCCGGCGCGGCGATCGTCCTGGTCCTCACCGCGCTCATCCCGATGCCCAGCCGCGTCTCGCGCGCGCATCTGGCCGCCGGCGCGGCGCTGACGCTGGCCGTGACGAGCATCCCCGCGATCCTCAGCGGACTGCTCATCGGGGCCACGCTGCTCCGCGACGTCCGCACACAGCAGGGCTCGCCGCTGAGCCTCTGGACCACGGAACCGGTCCTCGGCAGCACGACGCTTCCCGCAGTCGTCGCCCTCGCGGTCGTCGCCGGGGGAGCGTTCGCGTTCGCGCGAGTCGCCCTGCCGCAGCGCGGCATCCATCGACTCTGCGGCCCGGCGGACATCGTCGCCGTGCTGTATGCGAGCGGCGCAGTGCTCGCGCTCGCCTGCTCGGGCGTGCTCGCCCTGCCCTGGAGCATCGGTGTGGTCGTGGTGGCTGCGGCCGCCGTCGGCGTCGCACTGCTGACCGGGCGCGGGCGGCGTCCCGGCGCCGTGCGCATGCTCCTCATCGTCGGCGTGCACGTCGCGCTGGTCGTCGCGGTCCTGCTGTCCTGGCAGGACAGGTCGGTGGTTCCGCTCGCCGGCGCGGCGACGATCGTCGCGCTCGCGGTGGTCGCACGCACGCTTCCCGCCGACATCCGGTTCCTGCATGTCGGGGCAGGGTACGGCTACGCTCTCGCGCTCACCGCCACGGCGCTGTCCCTGGCGGGAGTCACCGGCATCGCGCAGTTCTCGCTGACCGCGTCGGCCGGACTGCTCGGCGCGATCGCCGCGACCTTCCTGCCGGCGATCGGAGCGCGGAACTGGTACGCCGTGCTCGTCGTGGCCACGGTGCCCTTCGCCCTCGGAGTCGTGCAGGTCGTCTTCGAGCGGAGTGGCTGGACGGCGCTGTCGACAGGGCTCATGTTCGCGCTCGCCCTCGCGCTGCTGTTCACCCGGCGCCCCGGGCTCACCGCTCCGGTGCGGATCGCCGCCGCCGGGCTGCTCGTGCCGACACTGGCCGTGGTCGTGGTGTGCCTGTGCGCGCAGCTGCTGGCCCAGAGCGGCTCACCGGTCGCGCTGCCGATCATCGCGGTGCTCGTCGCCGTCGCGCTGCCTTCCGGTCCTCTTCTCCGCGACCTGCTGACCGCGCGCGGTCGCGGGGAGCGCACGGCCGAGGCCGCACGGGTCGCGATCGAGGCGTCCGCGCTGCTGACCGGAGCGATCGCGGTGGTGCTCGCGCTGGCGCGCGAGGCGGCGGGGCTCGGCACCGCCTGCCTGGTGCTGATCGTGCTGGGCGTCGGTGCGGCGCTCGCGGCTCTGCTGGCCGGCCGGCGCTACGGCTGGTGGGTGTCGGCGGCCGCGTTCACGGGTGCGCTGTGGTCGACCTGGGCGCTCGCCGGAGTCGAGCTGCCGGAGGCGTACCTGCTGCCCCCGGCGCTCGGCGCCGCGCTCGTGGCCGTCCTGCTGACGATGCGCGGCCGCCCGGCTGTCCCCCTGTTCGCCGCGGGGCTGGGAATCGCGACGGTGCCGCTCGACGTGCTGCTCGCCGCCGCTCCGGCATCCGATGACGTCCCGTGGCGCGCTTACGGGCTGCTCGCCGCGGGATGGGTGCTGATCGGCGTGACCGCGCTGATCACCCGCTCCAGCGCCCCGCGACTGCGCCGGCTGCGTGCGCTGCGTGCACCGGCGCTCGGTGCCGCCGCGGTCGCCGCCGTCGCCGGCACGATCCAGGCCGTGCGGTGGGGCACCGGCCGGGATGCCGCTCCGCTGGCGCCGTCCGCACCGGGAGTGCTCCTGGTCTGCGCGGGGCTCAGCGCCGTCGCGGCGCTCGCGCTCGTCGTCGCGGTGCGGATGCTGCGGGGAGCGGCATCCGCCGGGCACCTGGCGCGGGAAGGTGCGGCTGCCGCGGATGAACAGGCCACGGGCTTCCGCGCGGAGCGCACATCACCGCGCGAAGCGCGCGGCCTGCAGGCGCGGTTCACCGCATCCCGCTGGCTGTACGCACCGGCGTTCCTCGTCTTCCTGGCCGGCGTGTGGCCGGCGATCGAACGGGACTGGATCGTGATCTGGGCGATGTGGGCGCTGATGCTCGCGGTGCTGGTGGTCATGGTGTGCGCAGCATCCGTGCGCGGCGCGATGCTGCCGCCGGTGTGGTTCCTGTTCGGACTCGCGTTCGTCACCGCCGTGGTGGCCTGGAGTCCGCGCGATCTCCGGGTGGAGTGGTTCTCGCTGCCGCTCGGCGCGCTCCTGCTCGCCGCGGGAGCGTGGGGACTCGGCGGCGACGGAACGAGGGCGGGCTCCCGGCTCGTGGACTGGCCGCAGGGGTGGCACGGCTCCTGGCCGCTGCTCGCGCCCGGGCTGATCGTGATGATGTCGGCATCCATCGTCTCCACGTTCACCGACCCGCTCACGTGGCGGGCGATCCTGGTGATGGTGCTCGCGCTCGCCGCGATCCTGCTCGGGGCGTCCCGCCGTCTGTCGGCGCCGTTCATCATCGGGCTCGTCGTGCTGCCGGTGGAGAACGTGTTCGTCTTCTCGGTGCAGCTCGGTCGCGGCATCGAGTCCATGCCCTGGTGGATCACGCTCGCCACGATCGGTGCGGTGCTGCTGATCATCGCGGTCGCGGGCGAGCGGCGCGAAGGCTCGGGCAGGGGAGTGGTGGCACGGATGCGCGATCTGCGCTGAACGGCGTGGCATCCGCCGTCATTTGACCGTTGACGTTACGCCGGATTACACTTGGTCGAGTGTGCGCACTGCCGTGCGCACACGTCAGGGCGCCGGCACTCGCCGGACCGCCCCCACGGCATACCCATCACACCAAAAGCGCGGCGGCTCCGTCACGCCGGTGGGTCATGATGTGAAACCCATCATGCTGTCACCGTGCAGCACTATTAGGAGAGAACGTGCCAACCATTCAGCAGTTGGTTCGCAAGGGCCGTTCGCCGAAGGTCAACAAGACCAAGGCGCCCGCCCTGAAGGCGAACCCGCAGCAGGCCGGCGTGTGCACCCGTGTGTACACCACCACCCCGAAGAAGCCGAACTCGGCGATGCGCAAGGTCGCCCGTGTGAAGCTGCGCAACGGCACCGAGGTCACGGCCTACATCCCCGGTGAGGGCCACAACCTGCAGGAGCACTCGCTGGTGCTCGTCCGCGGCGGTCGTGTGAAGGACCTGCCCGGTGTCCGCTACAAGATCGTCCGTGGTGCGCTCGACACCCAGGCAGTCAAGAACCGTAAGCAGGCTCGTTCCCGCTACGGCGCGAAGAAGGGTTGAGTTAGATGCCTCGTAAGGGTCCCGCCCCCAAGCGCCCCGTCGTCAACGACCCGGTCTACGGCGCTCCGATCGTCACCTCGCTCGTGAACAAGATCCTCGTCGACGGCAAGAAGTCGCTCGCCGAGTCGATCGTGTACGGCGCGCTCGAGGGCGTCCACGCCAAGAACGGTGAGGACGCGGTCGCCACGCTCAAGAAGGCGCTCGACAACGTGCGCCCCACCCTCGAGGTCCGCAGCCGCCGCGTCGGCGGCTCGACCTACCAGGTTCCGGTCGAGGTCAAGCCGCACCGCGCGAACACGCTCGCGCTGCGCTGGCTGGTCAGCTACGCGAAGGGTCGTCGTGAGAAGACGATGACCGAGCGTCTGCAGAACGAGATCCTCGACGCCTCGAACGGCCTCGGTGCCGCGGTCAAGCGCCGCGAGGACACCCACAAGATGGCCGAGTCGAACCGCGCCTTCGCGCACTACCGCTGGTAAGCCCTTCGACAGGCTCAGAAACCCATCCGGTTGCTGAGCCTGTCGAAGCACCACTCTTCGCAGTACCACTGCTCGACAGATAAGGACACTCCTGTGGCACAAGACGTGCTCACCGACCTAAGCAAGGTCCGCAACATCGGCATCATGGCGCACATCGATGCCGGCAAGACCACGACGACCGAGCGCATCCTGTTCTACACGGGCGTCAACCACAAGCTGGGCGAGACCCACGACGGCGCGTCGACGACTGACTGGATGGAGCAGGAGAAGGAGCGCGGCATCACGATCACGTCCGCCGCCGTGACCTGCTTCTGGAACAAGAACCAGATCAACATCATCGACACCCCCGGTCACGTGGACTTCACCGTCGAGGTGGAGCGCTCGCTCCGCGTCCTCGACGGCGCCGTCGCCGTCTTCGACGGCAAGGAGGGCGTCGAGCCCCAGTCCGAGACCGTGTGGCGTCAGGCCGACAAGTACGGCGTGCCCCGCATCTGCTTCGTCAACAAGATGGACAAGCTCGGCGCGGACTTCTACTACACCGTCGACACGATCATCAGCCGTCTGGGCGCGAAGCCGCTCGTGCTGCAGCTCCCGATCGGCGCCGAGAACGACTTCGTCGGCGTCGTCGACCTCATCGAGATGCGCGCGCTGGTCTGGCCGGGCGACGCCAAGGGTGACGTGACCATGGGCGCCTCGTACGAGGTGCAGGAGATCCCCGCCGACCTCCAGGCCAAGGCCGAGGAGTACCGTCAGCAGCTGCTGGAGACCGTCGCCGAGACCGACGAGGAGCTTCTGGAGAAGTTCTTCGGCGGCGAGGAGCTCACGGTCGCCGAGATCAAGGGCGCGATCCGCAAGCTCGTCATCGACGACGCGATCTACCCCGTGCTCTGCGGCTCGGCGTTCAAGAACCGCGGCGTGCAGCCGATGCTGGACGCGGTCATCGACTTCCTGCCGTCCCCGCTGGACGTGCCCGCCATCGAGGCGCACGACCCCAAGGACGAAGAGAAGATCATCGAGCGTCACCCCGACGCGAAGGACCCCTTCGCCGCGCTGGCCTTCAAGGTCGCCGTGCACCCGTTCTTCGGCCGTCTGACCTACGTGCGCGTCTACTCGGGCGAGCTCGAGTCGGGCTCGCAGGTCATCAACTCGACCAAGGGCAAGAAGGAGCGCATCGGGAAGATCTTCCAGATGCACGCCAACAAGGAGAACCCGGTCGACAAGCTGACCGCCGGCAACATCTACGCCGTCATCGGCCTGAAGGACACCACCACCGGTGACACCCTCGCCGACATCGCGCAGCCGGTCGTCCTCGAGTCGATGACGTTCCCGGAGCCGGTGATCGAGGTCGCCATCGAGCCGAAGACCAAGGCCGACCAGGAGAAGCTGGGTCTCGCGATCCAGAAGCTCGCCGAAGAGGACCCGACCTTCCGCACCGAGCTCAACCCCGAGACCGGTCAGACGACCATCAAGGGCATGGGCGAGCTGCACCTCGACATCCTCGTGGACCGCATGAAGCGCGAGTTCAAGGTCGAGGCGAACGTCGGCAAGCCGCAGGTGGCCTACCGCGAGACGATCAAGAAGGCCGTCGAGAAGCACGACTACACGCACAAGAAGCAGACCGGTGGTTCCGGCCAGTTCGCGAAGATCCAATTCAACATCGAGCCGCTCGAGCTGACGGCCGACAAGACCTACGAGTTCGTGAACTCCGTGACCGGTGGTCGCATCCCGCGCGAGTACATCGGCTCGATCGATGCCGGTTTCCAGGACGCGATGAACGTCGGCGTGCTCGCCGGCTACCCGATGGTGGGCGTCAAGGCGACCATCGTCGACGGTGCGGCGCACGACGTCGACTCCTCGGAGATGGCGTTCAAGATCGCGGGCTCCATGGGCTTCAAGGAGGCCGCTCGTCGGGCGAACCCGGTGCTCCTCGAGCCGCTCATGGCGGTCGAGGTGCGTACGCCGGAGGAGTACATGGGCGACGTCATCGGCGACCTGAACTCGCGTCGCGGCCAGATCCAGTCGATGGAGGACGCCCAGGGCGTCAAGGTCGTGCGTGCGTCGGTTCCCCTGTCGGAGATGTTCGGCTACATCGGCGACCTGCGCTCGAAGACCTCGGGCCGTGCGGTCTACTCGATGGAGTTCGACAGCTACGCTGAGGTTCCGCGCGCCGTCGCGGATGAGATCATCCAGAAGACCAAGGGCGAGTAAGCCCTTGTCCGGATCCTTCGACAGGCTCAGGAACCCAGTCGGGTCCCTGAGCCTGTCGAAGGGCCGGACTCCCCACAACTTCACACTCCCTCTCTACTGAAACTGAGAAACCGAAATCCGTAGGGAGCCGGTCACAATCCAGTGCCCGGCGATCTCTACACGAACGTCCTGAGGAGGACCAAGTGGCCAAGGCCAAGTTCGAGCGGACCAAGCCGCACGTCAACATCGGAACGATCGGTCACGTCGACCACGGCAAGACCACGCTCACCGCTGCGATCTCGAAGGTGCTCGCCGACAAGTACCCGTCCGACGTCAACGTCGTTCGTGACTTCTCGACCATCGACTCCGCTCCGGAGGAGCGTCAGCGCGGTATCACGATCAACATCTCGCACGTCGAGTACGAGACGCCGAAGCGTCACTACGCTCACGTCGACGCGCCGGGTCACGCCGACTACATCAAGAACATGATCACCGGTGCCGCTCAGATGGACGGCGCGATCCTCGTGGTCGCCGCCACCGACGGCATGATGGCGCAGACCAAGGAGCACATCCTGCTCGCCAAGCAGGTCGGCGTCCCCTACCTGCTGGTCGCGCTGAACAAGTCCGACATGGTCGACGACGAGGAGATCCTCGAGCTCGTCGAGATGGAGGTCCGCGAGGAGCTCTCCAAGAACGACTTCGACGGTGACAACGCTCCTGTCGTCCGCGTCTCGGGCCTGAAGGCTCTCGAGGGCGACGAGAAGTGGGTCGAGTCGATCGTCGAGCTGATGAACGCCGTCGACGAGCACGTTCCGGACCCGGTGCGTGACCGCGACAAGCCGTTCCTGATGCCGATCGAGGACGTCTTCACGATCACCGGTCGTGGCACCGTCGTCACCGGTCGCGCCGAGCGCGGCACCCTGGCGATCAACTCCGAGGTCGAGATCGTGGGCCTGCGCCCGACGCAGAAGACCACGGTCACCGGTATCGAGATGTTCCACAAGCAGCTCGACGAGGCCTGGGCCGGCGAGAACTGCGGTCTTCTCCTCCGCGGCACCAAGCGCGAGGACGTCGAGCGCGGCCAGGTCGTCGTGAAGCCGGGCTCGATCACCCCGCACACGGAGTTCGAGGGCACCGCGTACATCCTCAACAAGAACGAGGGTGGCCGCCACAACCCCTTCTACACGAACTACCGCCCGCAGTTCTACTTCCGCACCACCGACGTCACCGGCGTCATCACGCTGCCCGAGGGCACCGAGATGGTCATGCCCGGTGACACCACCGACATGTCGGTCGAGCTGATCCAGCCGATCGCCATGGAGGAGGGCCTCGGCTTCGCGATCCGTGAGGGTGGCCGCACCGTCGGCGCCGGCACGGTCACGAAGGTCGTGAAGTAAGCCATCTCACTCTGAGATCGGAGGGGTCGGACCTGAGGGTCCGGCCCCTCTGTCGTACCCGGACGTCTTCGTGCAGAATGGTGTCGCCGGCGACCGGCCGGCATCCGACGAGGGGGAAGGAACCCGCATGGGCATCGAGGACACGTTCAACGACGCGGTGAACAAGGGCAAGGAGTTCTTCGACCAGAACAAGGAGAAGATCGAAGAGGCCCTGAAGAGCGAGCAGGCCGAGGACATCAGCGACAAGGTGCTGGACGGCGCTGCCGACCTCGCGAAGAAGGTCGCCCCCGGCTCCGCCGAGCAGATCGACGGAGTCCGCGACAACGTCGACAAAGCGGTCGGCAACGAGTGACGAGTACCCCGCTCACCTGACGAAGAACCCCCGCCATCCTCGGATCGGCGGGGGTTCTTCGCTGTCTCCGGCGCGGCCTCGCAGCGCCCCGAGCGCAGCGCCCGCTCAGGATTCGCTCAGCGCGTGACGCTTGTCCCCCATATGGGGGACAAGATCGGCTCAGCATCGGCTGTTGTCCCCCAAATGGGGGACAAGCGCAGGTGACAATGGATGCATCTTCACCGGAGTCCTCCGCAGGCGACTCGCTCCTGATCCGACGGGTGCGACTCCACGAACAGGCCGGCGCCGTCGTGCGCCGGCCGACACCTGGGAGGGTGCATCATGAACAAGACCACCAAGGGGACCATCGCCGCGGGCGCCGCTGTACTGCTGCTGCTCGGCACCGGAGGGACGCTCGCCTACTGGAACGGCTCCGCCGACCTCGGCGGACAGACCATCTCCGCCGGCCAGCTGACGGTCGTGCAGGACGGAACGCCGACCTGGACGATCCAGCACGTCGACGGCACCGCCTCCGATGTCACGAGCATCACCGGACTCCGGATCGTCCCCGGCGACAAGCTCGTCTACCAGGGCGAGTACGACATCACCGGCCAGGGCCAGAACCTCGCCTTCACCGTCGGCCTCACCGACAGCGCGATCGCACCTTCGGACTCGTCCAAGGACACCGACAAGGCGCTCGCGAACCTGCTGGCGGACTCCGCCGAGTTCTCCGTCGACGCCGAGCCGGCGGTCGATGCGGGTACGCCCGTGACCGTGGCGAAGACCGGCGCGAACGGGATCGTGAACCACACCGCGACGATCACCGCCACGATCAACTGGCCGTTCGGCGACACGACGACGGGCGACAACGCCGCCCAGCTCGGCTCGGTCGACCTCTCGAAGTTCACCCTCGCCGTCACGCAGGTGGACGCGAACTGATGACCGGTGCGGCGTCGCGGGCCGGATGGCTCCGCGACGCCGCACACCACAGACCTCGAGAGGGAAGGAGCCGGAGATGAAGATCACGGCACGATCGGCCGCACCACGGACCCGCCGTACGGCGCCCACGGCCCGGTGGCGCACCCTGCTCCTCGCAATCTTCTCGAGCACGGCGGCGGTGGCCATCGGCGCCTCCGGCGCCGGAGTCACCTACGCCTACCTGAACGCCTCGGCGCCGATGAACGGCGCGACGGTGAGGGCCGGCGCCCTCGCCATCCAGATCAACGGCTCCGCCTCGGCCGACCTCGGCGCGAAGAAGGTGAGCCCCGCCGCACCCGCGGCGTGGGCGTTCACCGTCGCGAACACCGGGGATGCGCCGACCGCGCTCTCCGCGAAGATCACGGCTCCGACGGGCCCGGCCTATGCCGGCTCGGCCAGGGCCGTACTCGCTCCCGTCGCCGACTCCGCATCCTGCAAGACCACCGTGACAGGGCCGCAGGCCGCGCTGAACGGATACACCCTGCCGACCATGGGCGCACTCGCGCCCGGCCAGACCCGGTCGTACTGCCTCGTCGTCAGCCTGCCCGCCGGCACTTCGGCCAACGGCAGCGGCTCGTCGCTGGACTTCGTCGTCACCGTCGACGCCGCGCAGAGCGGCTCCTGAACACCATGCGCATCATGACCTCTTCACCTCGCCGTCACCTGCTGCCCCTGGCCGCCGGGCTGACCGCCTTCCTGGTGCTCGTGAGCGGGGGTGCCGCCTGGTCATCCTGGTCGGCCCAGTCCCGCGGACCCGGCACCGTGACCACCGACGCCGTCGCGGTCTCGCACGCCGGGTTCGCTTCGCCGGCGACCACCACCTACCTGCCGAGCAGCCTCTCCAGCACCCGCTCGTTCACGGTCACGAACAACAGCGCCGTGCAGGGGACGGCGACCGTGTCGATCACCTCGTCCGGCACCGCGGCATCCGGCCTTCCGATCTCGGTGTGGACGGTCTCGTCGGCCGACAAGTGCACGAGCAGCACGTCTGTGCCGGCATCCGGTGTGACGAAGGGCACCTGGGCGTCCGCGACGCTCACGCCCACCCTCGCCGCCGGGGCGATCATCACCTACTGCGTGCGCACCAGCATCCCGGACTGGAAGGCGATCACCGACCCCGTGGGCGGGAACACCGTCAACCCCGCGCTCACGGTCAGCCTGAACGCCCAGGGCTGGGTCGCGACGGCACCGACCGCGACGCACGCGCAGACCACCGCGGGCATGTACCCGCTGGTGACCGGGAACTTCTTCGACCCGAAGCTGGCGTCCACGTGGCACACCATCCGCCGTGCGGGCGACGCCGGGCTCTGCCTCGACGTCGCCGCCTCCGGTGGCGCGGGCACCCGGGTCATCACCTGGACCTGCCACGACCAGTCGAACCAGCGCTGGCAGTTCCTGCCGGTCAACGGCACGAATCAGACCCTGGTGACCGTCCGCCCGCGGCACGCACCCACGACCCGGCTCACCTACACCAGCTCCGGCGTGCAGCAGATCGCCGCCGGCGCGACCGGCGCCGCGGCACAGCAGTGGTACGTGCAGAAGGCGGGAGCCGGATTCTTCCAGCTCGTCTCCGCGGCCACGGGCAAGTGCCTGGGGATGAGCGCCGCCGGCGACGCCGACATGAGCGTGGTGGAGTGCAACGACGTCCGCGCCCGGCTGGCGTTCCAGCGCGAAGCGCTGACGATGTCGATGTCGAGCTCCGGCACCGCCGTGATGCTGGACTTCCACTCCATCTCCAGCTCGGGCACGCTCGTGCTGCAGCGTCTGCGCAACGGCTCGTGGGAGAACGTCACCTCCATCGTCCAGGGAGCCGGCGGCGTCTCGTTCGACATGTACAACGTCCTCACGAACGACGCCGACACCTCCCTGCGGATCGTCTTCCAGAACACCACCGACACGGCGTACTCCACGTTCGTCCTGCACCGCAGCACCAACACCGTCACCGTCGTCTCCGGGATCGGCTGAACCGTGGCCACGCGTTCCCCCTCGTACCGGACGGCGGCGGCCGTGCTCGCCCTCGTGGCGGCACTGTCGACCACTGCGCCGGCGTCTGCCGCCGAAGCCGACCTGCTGGTGTCCCGCGACGGCGTGCACTACGGCACCGCCGAGGTGCTGCCGATCATCCCCGATGACCTGCGTCTGGTGCCCGGTGACACCGAGACCGTCGCGTTCTGGGTCAGGAACGCGTCCGGCACCGCCGGGCTGCTGCGCCTCGATCTGCTCGACCCGGTCAGCGCGGATCCCGACTTCGCCACCCGGCTGGAGCTGTCCGCCACACCGCAGGGCGCCCCGAGCGCTCCGGTCAGCCTGGCAGCCGGCATCGCCCAGGGGGCCTGCACCGTGCTCAGCGGCACCAGGGTGCTGGCCCCGGGCGAGACCGTGCGCATCGACGTGACCGCCACCCTCGGAGCCGGTCTCACTGGCGGTCAGGGCGCACGCGGCACGGCCGACTTCCGGATGCGGGCGGTGCTCGCCGATGCCGGCGCGGCGGCCGTGCAGCAGCCCGGCAGCGCCTGTGCGGCGCCACCGGCATCCGGCTCGGAGAGCGGCGCGAGCAGTCCGGCACCGCAGGCCCCCGGGGAGCTCGCCATCACCGGCGGATCGCTGCCGCTGACGGCCGCGGTCGTCGGGGCGCTGGGCGTGCTGGCCGGTCTCGCGGCCTTCCTGTGGGCACGACGCCGCGAAGCGAGGGGAGACCGCGGATGACCGTCGTCGACGAGGGGATGGTGCCGGCCGACCCGGCACCGCGCGGCGGGATGCTGCGCGCCCTGCTGCACGCGGTCGCGGTCGCGATCCTGGTGGTGGTGCTCGCGGTCGGAGCGCTCGCCGTGGCGGTGCCGGCCGTGACCGGATCGACAGCGCTCACGGTGCTGACCTCGTCGATGGAGCCGCATCTGCCGCCCGGCACGATGGTGGTGGTGCGCAAGACGCCCGTCGCCGAGATCGAGACCGGCATGGTCATGACCTACCAGCTGCACAGCGGGCAGCCGACCCTGATCACGCACCGCGTGACCCAGGTGCTCACCGAACCGGACGGCGATCGCCTGTTCGTGACGAAGGGCGACAACAACGCCCAGGCCGATGCCGATCCGGTGCAGGAGGTGCAGGTGCGAGGGACGGTCTGGTACGCGATCCCCTATCTGGGCTGGGTCGCCACCGCCGTCACGGGGCAGCATCGTGCCGTCGTCCTGACCGTCGCCGTCGTCGCGCTGTTCGGCTACGCGGCCTGGGCGCTGGGCTCCGGTCTGCGGGAGACTGTGCGACGGCGCTCCGCCTCCGCACGGTCCGCGGAGGCCGCCTCGGTCTGACAGACCGGGGCATCTCCGCCCGCGATGCTTCCGTTCCGGCATCGCGCGGGTTAGAGTGGGGGCGTTCGCACCTCGCGTCGCGAGGATGTCGTCTGTAGAGGCATCCTCCTGTGAACTGGGATCACAGGGAGCGGCGCGGGCCGAGGGGTCGGCTGTGTGCGAGCGGGCCGCGTGCTGTTCGTGCGCGGACTGGGGAAATGGGAACTGGGGAGACCGTGACGCATTGGGGACTGCGTTCTGACGACCGCTCGAAGAGCCTCGACGTGTGTGCTGCCGTCGAGGGCACCGGGCATCTCTCGCGCGCCGGCGCATCGACGCCGGCGCGGTACCCATCTGCGAGCGGCCGCGCCGAGGCGCGCCGCTTCGCCGTCCCGCGGGCTGCAGCCGCGCGGGAACGACGCCGTGACCCCCGGCGGCGTCGATGGGCGGGGCACACCGACGCCGCGACGACGTTCGTCGACCGCGTCGCTGCGGCGACCCCGCTCGGGCCTCGCAGGGCGGCGACCCTCCACGCCGCCCTGCGAGGCCTCCAGGCCGGCGGCGGAGCGTTCCGATGAGGATCCTCGAGTCCCGCGCGGAGTCCGCTCCGCGACGCTTCCTCGGCTCGGAGCCGGCCGTTCTCGACCTCCGAGGCGCCCCCGTGCATCTCGTCGACCTGGCGGAGGCCTGTGAGCTGATCTCGTCGGTGGCCCACCACGGTGCGCCGCGACCGCTCGCGGTCGTGCCTGTCTCCCGGCGGCGATGGCGTGCCCGCGCACGGGGAGCGAGCGCGGGGATGGAGCGGCTCGGCCTCATCGGCGACCGGCGGATCGCGCGGCGAGTGGAGCGTGCCACCGGCATCGCGTATCCGCGCCTGTCCGGCCGGGATCTGGCTGGTCCGGTGCTCGACGACGCCGCCGCCCGCGGGCTGTCCGTGGCGGTGATCGGCGGGCGGGATGCCGCCGGACAGGGCGCTGCTGTGGCGCCTGAAGGCGCAGCGCCCGGGCATCCGGTTCGTCGGCCGCTGGGCGCCGACGAGGGCGCAGCTCTCGTCGGCGGAGCAGTCGCTGCGCATCGCGGCAGAGGTGCGCGAGGCCGGCGCCGACGTCGTCTTCGTCGGGTCGCCCCTTGCGGGGGACTGGATCGCCCGGTACGGGATTCGCACCGGCGCCGGTGCGCTGCTGGCGTTCGACATCGCCGATGCCGGCCCGCCCGCGGTGCCGCAGCTGCGCACCGGGCCTGCACGGCGGCGCTGACGACGGTCGCGGCTCAGCGACCGAACAGGCCGCGCAGCCTCGCGAACAGGCCGCCTTCACGGCGCGGCTGCAGGACGGGACGGGGCGCGGCCGTCGCTTCCCGTGCGGGCTGCACGCGCAGCAGGCCCATCAGGCTGAGCGCCGAGAGCAGCCGCACCGCGTCGTCGTCCTCGATCTCCGCGATCGCGGAGAACTCCTCGGCGGTGAGGGCGGCCTGCCCGAGGAGCGACATCGCGCGCACCTGCTCGGCGTCGTGGGGCAGAGCGGTGAGGTTCGGCCAGCGACGCAGCCGGTAGCGGTCGCCGGGCTTGAGCCAGCGCGCACGGCCGCCGTCGAACGAGGCGTGCGCGATCTGCCAGAGCAGCGGCTCCAGGTCGTTGCCCGCCGTGCCCGGATCGTAGCCGCGCGGCTCGAGCGGCGAGATCACCAGCGTCTGCAGCCGGGCGGGGAACTCCGCGAGCGGCCTGTCCCACCAGAACGTCCGGCCTGCGACGTCGATCACGAGCGGGGCGTCGTCGTCGGCGACGATCTCGAGCAGCAGCTCTTCACCCAGCTCGATCGCGGTGCGCAGGCGCAGAGCGAGACGGGACCAGTCGACGTCGTCGTCGGGGCGCCATCCGCGCTCGCCGGCGGCATCCGCGGAGGCGCGCAGGGTGCCGGCCCGGCGGGCGAGCAGGTCGTCCAGGGTGGCCGGACGGCCCGGCAGCAGGTCGTCGGATGCCCCGGTGAGGGGGATCGGGGCGGGAGGGTGGTTCACGGTGCTCTCCGGTTCGGGTCGGGGCTGCTGCGGTGATGCTCCTGCCGGCGCGTCGGTGCGCCGCGGGTGCGTCGGATGTCGCCGGTCAGGTGCTCGTCGCGACGTGGACGCTGATCTCGTCGGCGCCGCGGCGTGCCGACGAGAGCGCCTGCCCGACGCCCTCCGCGCCGTCGAAGAGCGCCGAGACGACCAGCGTGGTGCCGGCTGCGCGCACCTGCACGAGGTGGCCGGCCTCGTCGGAGACCAGCACTGTTGGCGCGCCGGCTCCGCTGATCAGCTCGCTGGCCGCCGCCTCGCCGAGCATCTGCAGCGAGCTCGCGATGCCGGCGAACCTGCTGCCGTCGGCGGTGGCGCCGGCGCGCACCGATGCGACCTCGAAGCCGTCGTCGGTGAGCACCGTGGCGTAGCGCAGCGAGGGACTGCGCTCGCGCAGCCGCTGCAGCACGTCCCCTGTCGCGGCGACGACGTCCTCGTCGTGGTGAAGTGCGACGCTGCTCATCAGGCGACCTCCGTGGCCGGGTGGGCGATCAGCTCCGCCGCCTCGACGTTGGCGACCAAGGCCATCAGCAGCGTGCGCATGTGATCGGTGCTGCGCGGGTCGGCGGTGAAGACGGGGATGGTGCGGTCGGGGTACCAGGCTGCGAGGGCGTCGGCGTAGTCGTCGATCTGCGGAGTGCGGGCCACGTCGCTGCGGGTCACGACGACCACGACGCGGCCGGTCTCGGCCAGCGGGCGGAACTCGGCGAGGAACTCGCGGGTCGCGCCGAGCGGATCGGGCCCATCGTTGCCGATCAGCAGCATCAGCCCCCTGGCGCGCTGCGAGAGCACGTCCCACATGAAGTCGAAGCGCCGCTGGCCAGGCGCGCCGTACAGGCGCACCTTGTCGTGGGGGCCGACGGTGAGCTCGCCGTAGTCGAGCGCGACGGTGGTGGTCGGCTTGTCGACGAGATGGCGCTCGGTGTTCGCCGCCTCGGTGGAGACGACGTCGATCTCGCTCAGGCTGCGGATCGCCGTCGTCTTGCCGGCTCCCATCGGGCCCGCGAACAGGATCACGTGCTCGGACACTTCATTCCTCGGGTGGTTCGGGTGTCTGGTTGCCGTCAGCCTATGAGCGGCGCACTCGGGCGCGCCGCCTTTTCACCTGATCGGAAGGGTATGAATTGCTCAGGATGCGGGGTGCGCGGAGCCTGATCGAACCCTGAGGTCTCTGTGTTGAATCCCGCGGTGCTGTTCTTCCACCATGGAGGGGTGAGGGAGACGCAACCCGGCGTAACTCTCCTGGAGCGGGGCAGTCCCCGTGGACGCGGGCACCGAGGTGTCGTAACTAGAACGCGCCCGCACGCCCGCATCCGCCGCGCACCACATCTATGGGAGGAACCAACATGCGTGCAACCATCCGCAACTACATGGACGCCGTGAAGCGGCGTCGCGAAGAGGGCGACGACGAGGCCGGCTTCTCGCTGGTCGAGCTCATCGTCGTCGTGGTGATCCTCGGCATCCTCGCCGCGGTCGCCATCCCGATCTTCAACGGGATCCAGGCCCAGGCCGAGACGAACGCCATGAAGGCGGCGGCCGCCAACGCTGCCGCTCAGGGAACAGCCGAGGCCGCACAGGGCAATGTTCCCACCAGCGACCTCAGCAACAATGAGTTCACCATCACCGTCACCGGTGACAAGGGCAAGGTCGACACTGTTTGCGCCACGGCGTCCAAGGTTGGCACCACCACGCCTGTGGAGAAGTCCGGCCCGGGCTGCACCACTGGTGGCAGCGGCAGCTGAGCCGTCTCACCCTGTCTCCGAGGCCGGTCCGAACCCGACGGACCGGCCTCGGCACACACGGAGATCCATCCGGAGGAAGGGCGTGCCGCATGACTCCTCGCACCTCGCGGCTCGCCCGCGACGATGAGGGCTTCTCGCTGGTCGAGCTCATCGTCGTCGTGGTGATCCTCGGTATCCTCGCCGCGGTCGCCATCCCGATCCTGAACGGTCTCGAGGAGCAGTCGCGCGAGAACGTGCTGCAGTCCGTCGCCGACTCCGCGGCGACCGGCGCGGTCGCCGACCTCGGCAACGACCAGACGCCGCGGCTGCTGCCCGACACCGGCTACACCCTGGCCTGGGAGGGTGACGCACCCGTCTACCCCGACGAGGTCTGCGTGCGCGCCACGCGGACCGACAACCACGACTACGCCATCGCGGGACCGGGCTGCACGTCTCCCTGATCCTGCCCGCTCTCCGATTTCCCGCTGACCCGAACAAGGCGGTGCACCATGACCCAGCTCGATGACGACGGCCTCGGCATCATCGAGGTCGTCATCGCCATGTTCCTGTTCATGCTGATCGCCGTCGCCGTGCTGCCGCTGACGATGCAGGCGGTGGCATCCAGCGCGCAGAACCGCGACCTGCTGGCCGCGACCTCATTCGCGAAGCAGCAGCTGACGACGATCCAGGCCGGCTATCCCGCCACGCCGGGCAGCACCAGCGGCAGCTGCGCGGCGCTGCGCGCGCTCCAGACCGCGCCGCCGGCGGTCGACGCGGCGAACGACTTCCGCGCGCAGGTCACCGTCGGGGTCTGTCCCGGCGCCTACCCGGCATCCGTCCCCGTGCGGGTCACCGTGACCCACGACGGCGACACCGTGACCTCGGTCACGACTCGAGTGCGGGTGGGAGCGTCATCGAGAACCCCGCTGCGCCGTGACGACGACGGCCTGACCCTGGTCGAGCTGATCATCGTGATGCTCGTCTCGGGCCTGTTCCTCTCGCTCATCGCCGTGATCTTCGGCAGCGGACTGTCCGCCCAGCAGCGCGCGGCCGAGCGCAATGCCGCCACCGGAGCGCTGAACGCCGCGACCGCCGCGATCACCGAGACCGTGCGCAGCTCGTCCGAGATCCGGGTCAGCGCCGGCGGCCGGCGGCTCGACGCGCAGATGCTGACCCACGACGGCGCCGCCTGGGAGTGCCGCGCCTGGCAGGTGCTGGACGGCGAGTTGCGCTACAGCGCCGGTGCGACGCCGCGCCCCGCCGCCGACACCGGCTGGTCTTCGCTGGCCTCGGAGGTCACCGGCAGCCTCTCCGGCGGCACCGCGTTCGTCGAGAACGGCAAGCGGCTCTCGCTCGGTTTCGCGCTCACCAGCGGTGACATCACCGTCACCGTCACCGACGGCGCCAACGCGCAGGTCATCGCCCAGACAGGAGGAACGCCGTGCTGGTGAACAGACTGCGGAACCGCAGGCGCGAAGACGATGAGACCGGATCGACCCTGGTCGCCGTGCTGATCGTCATGATCGTGCTGACGATCGGCGGCGTCGCGCTGAGCGCGATCATCGTCAACACCACCGGCTCGCTGGTGAACTCGAACGACCGGGCGAAGGCGCAGGCCGCCGTCGACGCCGGCATCGCCGCCCAGACCGCGCGGCTGGAGTCCGGCGAGCTGCCGTGCGCGGCGGCATCCGACCACGACCGGGTGGACGGCACCGGCACGCCCCGCTACGACTACACCGTGATCTGCGGCGGAGGAGTGGCGACGCTCACCGCGACCGCGACGGTGGGCGATGCCGACGTCTCGCGCCAGGCGGTGTTCAGCGTCACCGGCGGCGCGAAGCCGCCGACCGCGGGCGGTCCCGGCCTGTTCTACACCTACGGCATGGACACCCGCCTGAACTCGTACGTCTTCGATGAGATCCACAGCGAGGTGGGCATCGACGAGTTCACCGGGTCCGCCGGCGTGTTCGCGTCGCTCGGTGACATCAAGTGCGGCGGCGGATCGGTCTTCCCCGGCGACATCTACACCAAGACCGGTGGCCTGCAGCTCGACACCGGCTGCCTGGTGAAGGGCAACGCGTACATCGGCGGCAAGGCGAACGTGAACGGCGGCACCATCGAGGGCAGCCTGGTCGCCCCGATGGACACGAACCACAACATCGCCGGCGTCATCGGCAAGTCCGGCGGCGACGAGGGGAACGCCTTCCTCGGCGGAACCTTCACGCTCAACGCCGGTACGATCTACGGCAGCGTGACCGCGGCCGGAGCCGACAACACCACCCTCGGCAGCGGCACGATCCACGGCAACTTCCGGTACCGCGGCGGATACAGCACCTGGGGCACTCCCGCCACGACGATCGTCAAGGGCGGTCTGGTGAAGGACTCCGCCCTGACCGCACCGACGCTCCCCGAGATCCCGGTCTGGCAGGACGTGTCGTTCACGCCGGTGAACTCGACCACCCCGCCGCAGGCCTGGGCCGACGAGGGCTACAAGCTCGTCACCGTGACAGGGGCCGCGTGCGGCAAGTGGTCGGGCAACTCCGCCGACGTCACCTCGGTCGCGGGTGCTCTCAGCAGCAAGACCGTCTTCGACATCCGGGGCTGCTCGGGGAACTTCGACACCAACTCCGGCGACGCGAACAAAGAGGTCAAGGTCAACCGTGACATCGCGGTCATCGCGAACAAGTGGTTCCTCTCCGGCACGAAGTTCAAGAGCGCCGACGGCGACCCGCACACGATCTTCCTGATCACGCCGGACGGCAACCCCGCGGCCGCCGGCCCGCAGTGCACCTCGCCCGCCGCCGACTCGCAGCAGTTGAACGACTCCACAGTCGACCCGAAGATCGCGATCTACATCTACACGCCGTGCGGGATGAAGTTCAACAGCGGGAGCGCCACCTTCCGGGGCCAGGTGTACGCCGGTGGGCTCTCGTTCGGCGGCGGCGTGAAGGTGGCGTTCGCGCCTCGGCACATCCCCGGCCAGGACTTCGGCGAGGACGTCGAGCCCTGGCCCGGCGGCGGAGGCGGCGGAGGCGCCGCCCTGATCTTCTCGCTGGTGTCCACCCGCGACGTTCCGGCGGGGCCATGATGTCCGCGCAGACCCTGCTCGTCGTCGGCATCGCCTTCGCCGGCGTCTTCGGCCTGATCATCGGGTCGTTCCTGAACGTCGTCGCCTACCGCGTGCCGGCCGGCATCTCGCTGATGCGCCGCAGCCAGTGCCCGGCCTGCGACGCACCGGTGCGCCCGTGGCAGAACGTGCCGGTGCTGTCCTGGCTCGCGCTGCGCGGCAGATGCGCTCGCTGCGGCGAGCCGATCCCGGTGCGCTACCCGCTGCTCGAGCTCGGCACCGGGGCGCTGTTCGCACTCGTCACCTGGTGGTGGACGGTCGCGGCGCATCCCGCCGCCGCTGCGCCGGCGTTCGCGCTGCCCGCCTCACTGGCCGACGGCTGGTTGTCGATCACGACCGCCGACTCCTGGACGGCCCCGCCGGCAGGCCTGGGGAGCGGCCTGCTGGCGGGGCTCTGGTTCGCCGCGACCGGACTCGTGCTCACCGTGATCGACCTGAGCACGCGACGGCTGCCGCGCAGCATCGTGCGCACCGCGCTGGTGGCGGTGACCGCGCTGCTCGCGCTGTCCTGCCTGCTGGGGACGGACTGGTGGGCACTCGTGCGGGCGGTGCTGGGAATGCTGCTGCTGTACCTCTTCTACGCGGTGCTGTGGCTGGCGAAGCCGGGCGGCATGGGCGGCGGCGATGTGCGGCTGGCGGCGCTCATCGGCCTCCTGCTCGGATGGTTCGGCTGGTGGCCGCTGCTGGTCGGCGGCTTCGCGGCGTTCGTGCTCGGCGGCGTGTACGGGATCTGCCTCATCCTGTTCGGCCGTGCGACGCGACGCACCGCGGTGCCGTTCGGCCCGTGGATGATCGCCGGGGCCGCGCTCGGCGCCGTGTTCGGCACGGCGATCGGGAACGGGTATCTGAGTCTGTTCGGCATGGCATGAGCGGGCTGCGGGAACGAGGGGAACAGGGGAGCTGATGGCGAAGAGGGTCGTGTCGGTGGAGATCACCGAGGATGCGGTGCGCGCCGCCGAGGTCGAGCTGGGGCGCACGCCCGTGCTGCGCACCGCCGGTGAGGTGCGCCTGCCGGGCGGAGCGGCGAAGGACTCCGAGGTGATCGACCGCGACGCGGTGGCGGTCGCGATGCGGCAGCTCTGGACAGAGGGCCGGTTCACCGGCAAGAACGTCACGATCGGGGTCGCCAGCAGGCGCATCCTGGTCCGTGAGCACAGCACGCCGCTGCGCAATGCCGTGCAGATCCGGCAGGCGCTGCCGTTCCAGGTGCAGGACCTGCTTCCGGTGCCGGTGGAGCAGGCGGTACTCGACTTCCATCCCACAGCCGACGACGGGGAGCACGTGCACGGGATGCTCGTCGCCGCTGTCTCGGAGACCATCGAAGAGCTCATCGCCACCCTGGCACAGGCGAAGCTGCACACCGACGCCGTCGACCTCACCGCGTTCGGCCTCAGCCGGGTGCTCGGCGCGATCGCGCCGGCCGGGCGCACCGCGCTGCTGATCGACATCGGCGAGCACCTCACCCAGCTCGTCGTCGCCGTCGACGGCGTGCCGCGGTTCCTGCGCGTCATCCCGGTCGACATCGTGCCGGTGCGGACGGCGGATGTCGGTGCGCCGGGCCTCGTCGCCGCGGGCCAGTCCATCGGCGGTCCCGGTGAGGCGCCGCTGCGCCGGCACCGATCGCGGCAGGACGGGCCGGACGCCGGCGCCCCGGGTGCGGCGACCCTCACCCCGAGCAGCAGTCCGCCCTCGTCGATCTGGCGGGACGACTGCGCGACACGCTGTCGTTCTACCTCGGCAGGCCTGGTGCGACGCCGATCGACGTCGCCTGGGTGTCGGGGGCGGGCTCGCTGCACGAGCGGATGTGCAACGTGCTCGACCACATCGTCGGCGTCGAGGTCACCCCGCTCACGGCGCTGGCGGTGGTGCGCTCCAAGGCCGAGCTCGACCCCGGACTCGCCGCACGCCTGCTCCCCACCGTCGCCATCGCCCTGGAGGGCCACCGATGAACGTCAGAGCACCCCGCGGCCTGCAGCCGGCAGGCGCCCCCGCGTCAACCTGCTGCCGGCGTCCGAGCTCGAGCGACGCACGAACACCGCGACCGCGCGCCGCTGGGCGGGCATCGTACTGATCGCGGTCGCCGTCGTCGCCGCCCTCGTCGTCGGGCTGCAGGGCATGCATCTGCTGGCCTCGGCGCGCCTGGCGTCCGAGCAGAACACGACCCAGCAGCTGACCATGCAGATGGCGCAGCTCGCCCCGGTCAGCCAGTCGCTGTCCGCCCGCTCGGCCATCGAGACGCAGCGCACCGAGGCGATGTCGGGCGACCTCGCCTGGCGTCCGGTGCTGGACACGCTCGCCTCCGGCATCCCCGCCGGTTCCTCGATCACCGGCTATGCACTCACCGCCGGTCCCGCACCGGCCGGAGATGATCCCGCCGCCACCCCGGGGGTGTCGGGAACAGTGACGCTGAGCAGCGCGACGCCCATCGACCTCGTATCCGCCACTGCGAAGCTGCGCACCCTCGAGCCGGTGATGAGCGTCGACGTTCAGGTGCTCACCCGCGACGAGGACGTCTTCACCTACACGGTGACGGTCGTCCTCGACCAGACCGTCTACACCGGCGACTTCGCTCCAGAGAAGAAGGAGAAGTGACATGACGCGTCAGCTCATCAATCTCGTCGGCGGCCTTGTCGCGGTGCTCGTGCTCGTCGCCGGCGTGCTGCTGATCGGCCTGCCGATGTACTCCAATGCGCAGGCCACCGCGGCCGAGGCGGACCAGGTCGCCCTGGGGAACCAGACCCAGCAGACGATCATCGACGGCCTGCGTGCCCAGGAGAAGAAGTCCGACGAGCTCGACGCCGAGCTGGCGAAGCTGCGCCGGCAGATCGCGCCCGAGCCGCGTGCCGACGACATCGTGGCGCTGGCGATCGCCGCGGTCGGCGCACACCACGGCACTCTCGACAGCGTGACCGTCGCCGAGGCGGAGCCGTTCGCGGTGCGCGTCGCCGAGCAGGCCGACGGAGCGGCGGATGCCGCAGCTCCGCAGGACGGCGATCAGCAGGCGCAGGACGGCGATCAGACCGGGCAGGACGGCGATCAGACCGCCCAGGGCGCCGCCGAGCCGGCATCCGCTTCGACCGCCGCACCGGCAGACGCGGCGGCCGCGGGCGACGACACCCGGCAGCAGGTACCCGTCACGCTCGTGATCACGGCGGAGAGCGTCGTCGACGCGACCTCCATCGTCGACGCCCTGCGCGCCGGTCCCCGGGTGGTCGCCGTGACCGACGCCGCGACGACCACCGACGACCAGGGCGTGCACCTGACGGTGACCGCGCTGGTCTTCGTCAACAAGTCCTGATCGGCACGCCCCGCGCAGCCGACAGCATCCGACCATGAGCACACCTTCACGTCGGGTCACCGCCAGGAGTGTGCTGGTCGTGGCCTGCGTCGGCCTGATGGCCTTCGGACCGGCTCTCGCGCTCGCCGGCCCCAGGCCCGCGATGCTCGGCTGGCAGATGTACTCCGCCCAGCCGGGGTCGCCGATCATCGAGATCGTCACTGTCGACGGCGGGAGCCGCCTGCTCTCGCTCTCCGACCTCGTCCCGCGCTGGCGACCGGAGATCGACTACGCCGCACGGGTCCCCCAGCAGCTCTGCGCCTCGGATCCCGGTATCGCGCGCGTCGAGATGCGGCGGGACACTCCGAGGATGGACGTGCGGGTGACATGCGAACGCTAGTCGCGGCCACCATGGACGCACGACCGCTGGCCGCGGCCCGCATGCTTGTCGCGCTGGCATCGGTGGCGATGCTGGTGGAGCGGCACGAGCGGCTTCGCGCCGGCCTTGCCGAAGGTGCCCTCGCCTTTCCCGCGTTCGCGTGGATGCCTCCCCTCACTCTGCCGGGTCTCATCGCGCTGACCGCGATCGGCACCGTCGCCACGATCGCGCTTCTCCTGGGAGTGCGCACAAGGCTCTCCGCCCTCTGCATCGCGCTGGTCGCTGCGGCATCCACGCTGATCGACCTGCAGACGTACAGCAACCACAGCATGCTGCTGATCTCGATGTGTCTGATCCTCGCGGTCAGCGGCGCCGGGGAGGCATGGACGCACCGGAACCCGAGGGGGACCGCACGGGTGCCGTTCTACCCCTCGTTCCTGATGATGGTGCTCATCACGACGCTCTACTTCTGGACCGCGGTGTCCAAGCTCAACCCGCAGTACCTCGCCGGAGAGGTGATCTCCTCTGGATGCGTGAGGGGATGCCGGACCTCGCGCCCGGTGTCGCTCGTGCGGCGGCCGCGGCGAGCATCGCCGCCGAGCTCTTCCTGGCCTTCGCGCTGTGGCACCGGCGGACCAGGCCCACGGCGTTCGTCGTCGGGGCGATCCTGCACCTGGGGATCATCGTCCTGCTGCAGGGGTCGGACGAGCTCGTGCCGTTCGCGCTGCTGATGGCCGCCGGCTACGTGCAGTTCGCGCACCTCTCGATGCGGGCCGGCTACTGCTTGCCGAGCTGGTCGTACATGCCGAAGATCGGCATGTAGAGCGCGACCACCATGCCGCCGATGATCACGCCCAGCAGGGTGATGAGAATCGGCTCGATCGTCGAGGTCAGCTGCTCGCTGGCCGTCTTGACCTCGGCCTCGTAGAAGTCCGCGATGCTCTCGAGCATGTCGGGCAGCGTGCCCGCCTCCTCGCCGACGGACACCATCTGCGCCACCAGGGGCGGGAACACGGCGGCATCCTCCAGGGGCCGCGAGAACGAACGGCCCTGGCTGATCGAGGTCGACACATCGACCAGCGCGAGCTCGATCGCGCGGTTGTTCGCCGCCTTGCCGACGATCTCCAGCGCCTGCAGCAGCGGCACGCCGGCCTGCAGCATCATGGACAGGTTGCGCGCGAACCGCGCGACGGCGATCTTGGTGATCAGCGTTCCGAACACCGGCAGCCTGAGCTTGATCGGGTCGACGACGCCGCGGAACCGGTCGGTGTCCTTCACCCGTCGGTACCAGACGGTGCCGACGATGATCAGGACGGCCATCAGCGGCAGGATCCAGGTCATGTTGGCCGACAGCGAGACGAGGATCTGGGTGGGCAGCGGCAGCTCTCCGCCCATGCTCTCGAACATGTTCTGGAAGATCGGAACGATGAAGGTCAGCATCGCCGTGACACCGAGCACGGCGATGATCAGCACGATGATCGGATACGTCAGCGCGGACTTGATCTTCTGCTGCAGGTCGACGTCGGAGCGGTAGCTCGTGGCCACCGACTTCAGCGCGCCGCCCAGGAATCCGCCGGTCTCGCCGACGCGCACCAGGCTGATCATCAGCGGCGGGAACACCGCGGGATGCGCGCTGAGCGCAGCCGAGAAGGCCTTGCCGCCCTCGATGTCGCTGTGCACGGCGGTGAGCGCCGAGACGAGCTTCTTGTTCTCGGTCTGGTCGATCAGCACGGACAGCGCGCGCAGCAGCGGCAGGCCGGCATCGATCAGGCCGGCGAGCTGCTTGGTGAGCACCGCGAGGTCGTCGAGCGTGACGCGCTTCTCGAACCAGGGGATCTCCTGGTTGAGGCCGGTCTTCGACACCGGCACCACCTCGAGCGGCAGCAGACCCTGCGCGCGCAGCTTGCCGACGACGGCGTTCTCGCTCGCCGCCTCCATCGACCCCTTGACGATCGCGCCGCCGCCGGAGCCGACCGCACGGTACGAGTACTCCTCGACGGGCATGTCAGAGTCCCCACTCGTTCGTCGTGTTCTGCCGCGCACCGTGGTTGAGCCACGCCTCGGCGTCGAGATCCTTCGGCCGCACCCGCACGTTGTCGAGCGAGTGCGGATCCGTGAGGTAGTGCTTCGCGAGACCGGCGGCCAGGTCGCCCCGCTCGACCAGTTCCTTCAGCGACTGGTCCAGGGTGTGCATGCCGTGCGCGGCGCCGGACTGCATCGCGTTGTACAGCTGCGCGATCTGGTTCTCGCGGATGAGGTTGGCGACCGCGGGTGTCGACACCAGCACCTCGGTCGCGATCACGCGGCCCTCGCTCTGCGGCCGGGGCAGCAGGGTCTGGCTGATCACGCCCTGCAGGGTGTCGCCGAGCTGGCTGCGCACCTGGTCCTGCTGGTGGGCGGGGAAGGCGTCCACGACGCGGTTGATGCTCTTCGAGGCGCCCTGGGTGTGCAGCGTCGACAGCACGAGGTGGCCGGTCTCGGCGGCGGTCAGGGCGGTGGAGATCGACTCGGGGTCGCGGAGCTCACCGATCAGGATCACATCGGGGTCCTGTCGCAGCACGCGCCGCAGCGCCTCCGCGAACGAGTTCGTGTCCGAGCCGACCTCGCGCTGATGGATGAGCGATCGCCTGCTGGTGTGCACGAACTCGATCGGGTCCTCGACCGTGACGATGTGGTCGCTCTTCTCGCGGTTGATGATGTCGATCATCGCGGTGAGGGTGGTCGACTTGCCCGAGCCGGTGGGGCCGGTCACCAGCACCAGGCCGCGCGGGCGCAGCGCCAGGTCGCGGGCGACGGCCGGGGCGCCCAGCTCCTCGAGCGAGAAGGCCCTTGACGCGATCAGACGGAACGCCGCGGCCACGGTGCCGAGCTGACGGAAGACGTTGACGCGGAACCGCCCGACGCCGGCGACCGAGTGCGACAGGTCGGCCTCGCCGGTGGAGCGGTAGCTCTCCCGCTGGGCGGGCGAGAGCATCGCGAGCAGTTCGTCGAGCAGCACGGCATCCGGAATGGCGTCGGGGAACTCGGGCATCGGCGCGAGCGAGCCGTTCAGACGGTTCAGCGGCGCCGCGCCCGACGAGAAGTGGATGTCGGACGATCCACGGCCGGCGGCCACCGCCAGCACGCTGTCGATCAGCCCGGCGGCGGGCTGCGCGGGCGCGGCAGGCGCCGTGTATCCGGCCGGTGTCGTGTATCCGACGGGCGCCGCCGGACGCGGCCCTGGCGCGCAGCTCTGCGCGGGTGGGCTCGTAGGGGTCAGGCAGTGACACGCAGAATCTCCTCGATCGTCGTGAGGCCCTCGCGGACCTTGGTCCAGCCGTCCTGTCGCAGGCTGGTCATGCCCTGCTCGGCGGCGGTGCGTCGGATGTCGGTGCCGGTGGCGTGCGTGACGACGAGATGCTCGATCTCATCGGACATCGCCATCACCTCGTGCAGGCCGATCCGGCCCTTGTACCCGGTGTTCGAGCAGGTCGGGCATCCCTTCGCCCGGTACAGCACCGGCATCTCGCCCGGTTCGAGCGGGAAGCCGATCGCCCGCAGCGCGGCCGGGTCCTCGTGGTGCGCCTCGCGGCAGGCGGTGCACAGCTTGCGCGCGAGGCGCTGCGCCACCACCGCGGTCAGCGCCGTGGCGACCAGGAACGGCTCGGTGCCCATCTCGGTGAGCCGGGTGACCGCGCTCGGCGCGTCGTTGGTGTGCAGCGTCGACAGCAGCAGGTGGCCCGTCAGCGCGGCCTCGACCGAGATGACGGCGGTCTCGCGGTCGCGGATCTCGCCGACCAGCACCACGTCGGGGTCGCTGCGCAGGATGCTGCGCAGCGCCGCCTGGAACGTCATGCCGGCCTTGGCGTTGACCTGCACCTGGTTGATGCCCGGGATACGGTACTCGACCGGATCCTCGACGGTGATCACGTTGACCCGCGGCGTGGACACCTCCCGCAGCGCGGTGTACAGGGTGGTCGACTTGCCGGAACCGGTCGGCCCGGTGACCAGCACCATGCCGTGCGGGTGGGCGATGGCGGTGCGGAACCGCTCGAGGTTCGACGGGCTCATCCGCAGGTCCTCGAGCGACAGGCTCACCCCGGAGTTGTCCAGGATGCGCATGACGACCTTCTCGCCCCACACCGTGGGCAGCGTCGCCACACGCAGGTCGACCTTGCGGCCGTGGTGCACGACCGACAGGCGGCCGTCCTGCGGCTTGCGGCGCTCGGCGATGTCGATCGACGCCATGATCTTCAGGCGCGAGACGATGCCGTCCTGGATGTTGCTGTCTGGACGCTGCATCTCGTGCAGCACGCCGTCGATCCGGTAACGCACCGTCAGGTGGGATTCGCCCGGCTCGAGGTGGATGTCGCTGGCCCGGTCGTCGATGGCCTGCGTGATCACGAGGTTCACGAAGCGCACGATCGGCGCATCGCTGTCCTGCTCGGTCAGCTCCTCGGTGCGCGCGGCCTGGCTGGCCGCGGTCTCCTCGAGACTGGCGGAGAGGTCGGAGAGCTCGGCGTCCGAGCGGACGTACCGCTGGAAGGCGTACTCCAGCGCGTCCTCGGCGACGACCACCGGATCGACGCGCAGGTCGGCGACGGTCGACACGTCGTCGATCGCGATGATGTCGGTGGGATCGGCCATGCCGACCACGAGCCGGCCGCCCTCGTGCGCCACGGGGATGAGCCGGTGCTTGCGGGCCAGGCCCCCCGGGACCAGCGCGACGACCTGCGGATCCAGAGGCGTCGTGAAGAGGTCCACGAACGGATGCCCGGACTGCAGCGAGATCGCGTCGGCGTACTGCCGCTCGGTGATGACCCGCTGCGAGATGAGATGACGAACGAGCTCATGTCCGTCGCCGAGCTCCGTCATCGGACCGGCGATGTCGGATGCGCGGACCGCGCCGGTGAGCACGAGCGTCTGGACGACTCCGCGCATGGCTGTCTCCTCCCAGGACGCCCCGGGACGTCGGGCCGCCCGGGGCAGTTCCACGGCGCGGACTCCAGGGGGCGCGCACCGCTGTCAGGATGCTATCGACACGAGCGCGCGACGACCTCAGGAACGGCCCAACTTCTCCCAGGCGGGAGGGAAGTTCCGGAGAGCCAGTCGGGCAGACGGTATCGTCGTGGCGTGACGTTCCTCGCGGCGGATCCGGCCTCCGCCCTGCAGCGCGTGCGCGATCGCGCCGTGCTTCTGAACCAGGTGATGGTGGGCGGCGTCGTGGTGCTCGCCACCTTCCTCGCGCTCGGGATCGGCACGGTGCTGCACGTCATGCCGCTGATGATGGGCCTGCTGCTCATCTTCCTGGCCACGGGCACCGCCTTCGTGGTCCCGTGGGAGCGGGGCCCGGTGGGGCTGATGCTGCTGCTGCCGCTGGTGGACATCTTCGCCATCATGCTGCTGTGCGCGGCTGCGCCGGCATCCGGTTTCCCGCTGCTGTGGACGTTCCCCGCGATGTGGGTCGGCTCGTCCCTCGGCGCCCTGGGCGTCGTCGCCGGCACGACGGTGATCACGGCAGCGTACTGGGGTGCCGTCGTGCTGAACTACGAGCAGCCGGTGACTCCGACGCTTGCGGTGCTGCCGGTGGTCATCGCCGGTCTGGCGACGATCGCCTCCGTCGCCTCGTGGCGCTCCGGAGCGCAGCGCGTCGTGCTGGAGAAGCAGTCCAGGGAGCTGCGCCGCGCCGTCGAGCGGGCCCGGCGCCAGGAGGACCTCGTCACCGAGGTGCTCGACGCCGTGGACTTCGGTGTCGTCCGCCTGACCTCGGACGGGGAGCAGGTGGTCACCAACGACGCGATCGGCAGGCTGCGGCTCACGCCCGGCGCAGGCGATCCGACGACCGCGTACGCCGAGGACGGCATCACCGTCCTCGATCCGGACGAGCTGCCGCTCGCCCGCGCGCGCAGGGGCGAGGAGGCCGACAGCACTCTCGTGTGGTTCGGCGAGCCCGGTGATCCGGCGCGCAGGGCGCTGCGCTTCACCTGCCGGCGGGTGACGGAGGCCGATCTCGCGCACGGCGGGATGATCGTCGTCGCACAGGACATCACCGCCGAGGAGCTGGCGCTGCGCGCGCGGGAGGACCTCATCGCCTCCGTCTCGCACGAGCTGCGCACCCCGCTGACCTCGATCACCGGCTACGTCGATCTCGTGCTGGAGGACGACCGGCTGCCGTCCCCGGTGCGCCGCAGCCTCGAGGTGGTGGAGCGCAACGCCGCGCGGCTGCTGACGATCGTGTCGGACCTGCTCGCGGCGTCGTCGATGTCGCACATGGGCGTGGCGTTCTCGCTGGAGCCCGAGGACACCGACCTGATCGCGCTCGTGGAGGCCTCGGTCGAGGCGTTCCAGCTGCCCGCGGCGGAACGGGGCATGATGATCGAGACGGCGGCGCCGCATCCGGTGCGCGCGTACGTCGACCCGCACCGGATCCGCCAGGTGGTGGACAACCTCGTCTCGAACGCCGTCAAGTACGGCGACATCGGCGGGCACGTGCGGATCGATGTGCTGCGGGAGGAGGACCGCGTGGCGGTGGTGGTCGGCGACGACGGTCCGGGCGTCCCCGAGGCCGAGGTGCCCCGTCTTTTCGACCGCTTCTTCCGCTCCGCCCTGGTGCGCCAGTCCGTGACGCACGGCAGTGGTCTCGGCCTGGCGATCAGCCGTGACATCGTCCGCGCGCACGGCGGCGAGCTGACCGTTCGCACTCGGCCCGGTGAGGGGGCGGAGTTCACCGTCCAGCTTCCGTTCCTGCAGATCCGAGAGGAGGCATGATGCCGCTGGATCCGTTCACCGTCAACGTGCTCGTGGCCGTCACCACCCTTGCGGCGGGGGTGATGTACCTGCTCGAGACGATGCTGCGCCACGAGTCCAGGGCCGGCCAGATCTGGGTGCTCGCCTATCTCTGCGGCATGCTGACCGTCATCTCGTACCTGGTCTGGAAGAGCTCGCCGGAGCCACTGATCGCGATCGCCGTCGGCAACGCCGCCCTGGTCGCGACGGTCGGATGCCTGTGGCTGGGCTGCCTGCGGTACAACGGCAGAGGGCTCGTGCTCGCCGGGACGATCGTGGCGGTGAGCGCGCTCGCCGTGGTGGCGCTGTCGCTGCTGGACGGGACCGAGGCCGGCGACTGGGCCGGCTCGCTGGCCCTGTTCACCGGCATCGCGGTGTTCGCCGTCCTGGGCGCCGTCGAGTCGCGGCGCGGGCACATGGGCGGGACGCCCACCACCGCCGGGCTCACCGTCGTGCTGGGGATCGTCGCGGCGTACTACGGGGTCCGCTGCGCGGTGTTCGCCATCGAGGGCCCGGACGGTGAGCTGTTCCGCACCTGGTTCAGTTCCAGCATCACCGGCACGATCACGATCGTGCTGATGATCGTCGCCCTGGTCACCACGACCACGCTGCGCAACAACTCGGTCACGCCGGGGGCGGGCATCAACGGGAACACGCTGCAGGTGTCGCCGGACGGCGTGCTCACCCGGCGCTCGTTCGCGCTCGTGATGGAGCAGCAGCTGGCGTTCGAGCGCGATCCCGGTGCGACGATCGGCGTGATCGCGTTCCGCGCCGACGATCTCCCTCAGATCGGCATCGCGTTCGGATCCGCCGAGCAGGAGGCCGTCATCGCGCTGTGCCGCGAGGCCGTGCGCCGGTACGCCCCGTCGATGACGCCGGTGGGCGAGTACGGGCTGACCGGGATCATGGTCGCCATGGAGGCGGGTTCCGCGGCCGACGTGCGGCGCGCGGCCAACCGCATCCAGCGTCGGATGCTCGATGATCTCGCCGAGCGGGGGAGCGCCGTCATCCCGGTGATAGGCGTCGGGATTGCGATGGCTGACACCTTCGGCGGCGACGTGCGCGCACTGCTGCGGGCAGCCTTCGAGGCTGCCGGGCGTGCGTCCACCAGCTCGGAGGCGTCGGTGATGATCGCGGAGTGAGCCGGTCCGCTCAGAGGGCGAGGCGGTAGCCGACCCCGCGGACCGTCTCGATCCAGCGCGGCTGCATCGCCGACTCGCCGAGCTTGCGGCGCAGGTTCGCGACGTGCACCTCGATCGCTCGCACGTCGTGCTCGCTCACGTAACCCACGCCCGCCGTGCGGTCGCCGCGCAGCATCAGGGCGAGGTCCTCCTTGCCGACGACGCGGCGTCCGGCGCTCATCAGGTCGTGCAGGATGTCGAACTCGCTGCGGGTGAGATCGAGGTCCTCACCGTCCGCCGAGGCGATGTGCATGTCCGGGTGCAGACGCAGCCCCCTGTGCTCGAGCCAGTCCGGATCGTCGTCGGCCGTGACCGCCGGGGAGGCGGCCGTCTGCGCGCCGCCGCCGACCCGGGGGCGGCGCAGCATCGCCTCGATACGGGCGCGCAGCTCGCGCGGGCGGAACGGCTTGGTCATGTAGTCGTCGGCGCCGGCCTGCAGCCCCTGCAGGGTGTCGATCTCCTCGGCGCGCGCGGTCAGCATCACGATGTACGTGCTGCTGGACGCGCGGATCCGCCGGGCGGTCTCGAACCCGTCCATTCCGGGCAGGCTGACGTCGAGCGTGGTCACCACCGGCCCGTGCTGGTCGACCAGTTCGATGCCCTCAGGGCCGCTGCCCGCGGCGAACACGGTGAACCCGGCCTGTTCGAGCACCTGATCGATGAGATCGCGGATGTCGGGGTCGTCCTCGATGACGACGGCGGTCTGCGAATTCGGCACGTTTCCTCCCCATCACCGGGTCGTGCGCTCCGGCGTGGGAATGATAGCGCGAAAACGGTGCGACCCGCAGGAACGGCGCTGCACCGGGCGGAGCCCGCGAGAGGCGGAGAGGACGGAGGCCGTCGGGCGGGACCGGCGGATCGCTGTGTCCCGCCCGGTCCGGCGCATCCGTCATGGATGTCCGGTGTCAGGCTTCGGAGCGGCCCTGGGGAGGTCGCTCCGTCCGGCGGTGCCCTGGGGAGGCCCCGTCGGTGCGTGCTGTGTGCGTCTGAGACGATCTGCACGTCGGGCCCTGATCTGGGGAATCCTGGCCCGCAGAGATGACGATATGGCGACAGGCTCAGGGCGAACTCAGCACCGGCTCAGCGCGGCCCGGGTTTTCCCCGCCGGGACGAGCGGAACAGGGGCTTCGGGAGGCGCGACACGCCCGGGTTTGCAGTGGGGGAATCGGGCATGGCAGAATAGACAGGTTCCACATTCCTGCGCTCGGCGCGGGATCACTGCCAGGCAGTGCATAGACGGCATCCGGTCTTCGTGATTCGGCGTGCAGGGATCTAGGCCGCGGGCAGGAGGACATCTCCCATTCGAAGACGCGGGCATCCGATGCCGGCGTCTTCCGTGTGAAAAGAGAACAGGGTGCGCAAGCGCCAGGCGCAGCAGCGCCGACGTGCGTCCAATGCCCCGGGTCACCCGGCCCGGAGAGGTAAGACGCTTCAAAGAGAGTGAGCAGACAAATGGCGGGACAGAAGATCCGCATTCGCCTGAAGTCGTATGACCACGAGGTCATCGACTCGTCGGCGCGCAAGATCGTCGACACCGTGACCCGTGCGGGCGCGACCGTCGTGGGCCCCGTGCCCCTTCCGACGGAGAAGAACGTGATCGCCGTGATCCGTTCTCCGCACAAGTACAAGGACAGCCGTGAGCACTTCGAGATGCGCACCCACAAGCGTCTGATCGACATCGTCGACCCGACGCCGAAGGCCGTCGACTCGCTGATGCGTCTCGACCTGCCGGCCGATGTCAACATCGAGATCAAGCTCTGAGGTTCGACATGGCTGACATCAACAACAAGGTTTCCAAGGCCCTGCTCGGCACCAAGCTCGGCATGACTCAGGTCTGGGACGAGAACGGCAAGCTCGTTCCCGTCACCGTGATCGAGATCGCCCCGAACGTGGTCACCCAGGTCCGCACGCCCGAGAAGGACGGCTACAACGCCGTTCAGATCGCCTACGGCCAGATCGACCCCCGCAAGGTCACCCAGCCGCTCGCGAAGCACTTCGAGGCCGCCGGCGTCACGCCGCGCCGCCACGTCACCGAGATCCGCACCGCGGATGCTGCCGACTACTCACTCGGTCAGGAGCTCACGGTGGACGGCGTCTTCGAGGCCGGCCAGCTCGTCGACGTCGTCGGCACGAGCAAGGGCAAGGGCTTCGCCGGTGTCATGAAGCGCCACAACTTCAAGGGCGTCTCCGCCTCGCACGGTGCGCACCGCAACCACCGCAAGCCCGGTTCGATCGGCGCCTCGGCCACCCCGAGCCGCGTGTTCAAGGGCATGCGCATGGCCGGCCGCATGGGTGGCGAGCGCGTCACCGTCCTCAACCTGAAGGTGCACGCCATCGACGCCGAGAAGGGACTCATGCTCGTCAAGGGCGCCGTCCCCGGTGCTCGCGGCCGCATCGTCTACGTCCGCAACGCAGTGAAGGGTGCCTGAACATGGCTGACTCGACTCTCGCGCTCGACGTCCTGAAGGCAGACGGCAAGAAGGCCGGCTCGATCGAGCTGCCCGCCGCCCTGTTCGACGTCAAGACGAACATCCCGCTCATCCACCAGGTCGTCGTCGCGCAGCTCGCGGCGGCTCGCCAGGGCACCCACTCGACCAAGCGTCGCGGTGAGGTCTCCGGTGCCGGCCGCAAGCCCTTCAAGCAGAAGGGCACGGGTAACGCCCGTCAGGGCTCGATCCGCGCGCCGCACATGACCGGTGGTGGCATCGTGCACGGCCCGAAGCCGCGCGACTACTCGCAGCGCACCCCGAAGAAGATGATCGCCGCCGCCCTGCTGGGTGCGCTGAGCGACCGCTTCCGCGGTGAGCGTCTGCACGCCGTCGAGAACTTCGGCATCGAGGGCACGCCCTCGACCAAGGCCGCGGCCGCGCTGATCGCGCAGGTCTCGCCGTCGAAGAACGTCCTGATCGTCACCGAGCGCGGCGACGACCTGACGCTGCTCAGCGTGCGCAACCTCACCGAGGTGCACGTGCTGACGTTCGACCAGCTGAACGCCTACGACGTGCTCGTCGCCGACGACATCGTCTTCACCCAGGCCGCTCTCGAGGGCTTCATCGCCTCGAAGACCGGCGCAACCGAGGAGGTCTCGGCATGACCGAGCAGGCAAGCGCCCTCTCCGCGGCCTTCAACAAGGACCCGCGCGACATCATCTTGGGCCCGGTGGTCTCCGAGAAGAGCTACGGCCTGATCGACGAGGGCAAGTACACGTTCTACGTCGACACCCGTGCGTCGAAGACCGAGATCAAGCTCGCCATCGAGAAGATCTTCGGCGTCAAGGTCGCCGCGGTGAACACTCTCAACCGCGTCGGCAAGGCCCGCCGCACCCGCTTCGGCACCGGCAAGCGCAAGGACACCAAGCGCGCCATCGTCACGCTGAAGTCCGGCACCATCGACATCTTCACGGCAGTCGGCTGACCGGGGGATAAGGACTAAACATGGCTATTCGCAAGTACAAGCCCACGACCCCGGGTCGCCGCGGTTCGTCTGTGGCCGACTTCGCCGAGATCACCCGATCGACGCCGGAGAAGTCGCTGCTGCGTCCGCTCGCCAAGACCGGTGGTCGCAACAACCAGGGCCGCATCACCACCCGTCACATCGGTGGTGGCCACAAGCGTCAGTACCGCGTCATCGACTTCCGTCGCAATGACAAGGACGGCATCGACGCCAAGGTCGCCCACATCGAGTACGACCCCAACCGCACCGCGCGCATCGCGCTGCTGCACTACTTCGACGGCGAGAAGCGCTACATCATCGCGCCGAACAAGCTGAAGCAGGGCGACATCGTCGAGTCGGGTCCCTCGGCCGACATCAAGCCGGGCAACAACCTGCCGCTGAAGAACATCCCCACCGGTACCGTGATCCACGCGATCGAGCTGCGTCCCGGCGGCGGTGCGAAGATGGCCCGTTCGGCCGGCGCCTCCGTGCGTCTGGTCGCGAAGGACGGCCCCTACGCTCAGCTGCGTCTGCCCTCGGGCGAGATCCGCAACGTCGACGCGCGCTGCCGTGCGACGATCGGCGAGGTCGGCAACGCCGAGCAGTCGAACATCAACTGGGGCAAGGCCGGCCGCAAGCGCTGGAAGGGCGTCCGCCCGACCGTCCGCGGTGTCGCCATGAACCCGGTCGACCACCCGCACGGTGGTGGTGAGGGCAAGACCTCCGGTGGACGTCACCCCGTCTCCCCGTGGGGCCAGGCCGAGGGCCGCACCCGTCACGCCAACAAGGAAAGCGACAAGTACATCGTGCGTCGCCGTACCGCTGGCAAGAAGCGCAAGTAGGAGTAGAGGAAGATGCCACGCAGTCTGAAGAAGGGCCCCTTCGTCGACGAGCACCTGCTTCGCAAGGTGATCGGTCAGAACGAAGCCGGTACGAAGAACGTCATCAAGACCTGGTCGCGCCGGTCGATGATCATCCCCGCCATGCTGGGACACACCATCGCCGTCCACGACGGTCGCAAGCACATCCCCGTGTTCGTGACCGAGACCATGGTCGGCCACAAGCTGGGCGAGTTCGCGCCCACCCGCACCTTCCGCGGCCACGAGAAGGACGACAAGAAGGGCCGTCGCCGCTGACGCGGCGACTGTCTGAGAGACAGAGGAGAGAAATGGTGGCGTCCATCGCACGCGTGCGACACATCCGCGTGACCCCTCAGAAGGCTCGTCGTGTCGTCGCGCTCATCAAGGGCAAGCAGGCCGAGGAGGCACTTGCCATCCTGAAGTTCGCGCCGCAGAGCGCCAGCGAGCCGATCTACAAGCTTGTCGCGTCGGCCATGGCCAACGCGCAGGTGAAGGCCGATCGTGACGGCGAGTACCTCGACGAGCAGGACCTGTACGTGAAGAACGCGTACGTCGACGAGGGCACGACGCTCAAGCGTTTCCAGCCCCGCGCCCAGGGTCGTGCTTTCCAGATCAAGAAGCGCACGAGCCACATCACGGTCGTGCTGGCGACCCCTGAGGTCGCCGAGGCGGCTCCGGCCGCCGAGACGAAGAAGGCGAGCAAGTAATGGGCCAGAAGGTCAACCCGTACGGCTTCCGCCTCGGCATCACGACCGACCACGTGTCGCGTTGGTTCTCGGACTCGACGAAGCCGGGCCAGCGTTACGCCGACTACGTCGCCGAGGACATCAAGATCCGTAAGCTGCTGCAGACGCAGCTCGACCGTGCCGGCGTGTCCGGCATCGAGATCGAGCGCACTCGCGACCGCGTGCGTGTGGACATCCACACCGCTCGTCCGGGTATCGTCATCGGCCGCCGCGGCGCCGAGGCCGAGCGCATCCGCGCCGACCTCGAGAAGCTCACCGGCAAGCAGATCCAGCTGAACATCCTCGAGGTGAAGAACCCCGAGGCCGACGCTCAGCTGGTCGCCCAGGGCATCGCCGAGCAGCTCTCGGCTCGCGTGGCGTTCCGCCGCGCGATGCGCAAGGGCCTGCAGGGCGCTCAGCGCGCCGGCGCCAAGGGCATCCGCATCCAGGTCTCCGGCCGCCTCGGCGGCGCGGAGATGAGCCGCTCGGAGTTCTACCGCGAGGGTCGTGTGCCGCTGCACACGCTGCGCGCGAACATCGACTACGGCTTCTACGAGGCGAAGACCACCTTCGGCCGCATCGGCGTGAAGGTCTGGATCTACAAGGGCGACCTCACCAACAAGGAGCTTGCTCGTGAGCAGGCCAACCAGAAGCCTTCGCGCGAGCGTGGCGACCGTCGTGGCCCCCGTGGCGACCGTCGGTGACCGTCGCAACGAGGCTCCCGTCGCAGAAGGAGCGTCTGCCTGATGCTTATCCCTCGTAAGGTCAAGTACCGCAAGCAGCACCACCCGAAGCGCACGGGCCAGGCGACCGGCGGCACGAAGGTCTCCTTCGGCGAGTTCGGCATCCAGGCCCTCACCCCCGCTTACGTGACGAACCGTCAGATCGAGGCAGCTCGTATCGCGATGACCCGTCACATCAAGCGCGGTGGAAAGGTGTGGATCAACATCTACCCCGACCGTCCGCTCACCAAGAAGCCCGCTGAGACCCGCATGGGTTCCGGTAAGGGCTCCCCCGAGTGGTGGGTCGCCAACGTCAAGCCGGGTCGCGTCCTCTTCGAGGTCGCGGGCGTGAACGAGGAGCTCGCTCGCGAGGCCCTCACCCGAGCAATCCACAAGCTGCCTCTCAAGGCACGCATCATCAAGCGCGAGGAGGGCGACGCGTAATGGCGATCGGCACCAAGGAGCTCGCTCCGGCAGAGCTCGACACGTTCGAAGACCAGCGCCTCGTCGAGGAGCTGCGCAAGGCCAAGGAGGAGCTGTTCAACCTCCGTTTCCAGTCGGCCACCGGCCAGCTGGAGAGCCACGGCCGCATCCGCACCGTGAAGCGCGACATCGCGCGCCTCTACACCGTCATCCGTGAGCGCGAGCTCGGCATCCGTGCGACGCCGGCTCCGACCGCGGCGCCGGCGAAGAAGGCGTCCAAGGCGAAGGCGAAGAAGGCCGAAGAGGCTGAGGCGCCGAAGGAGGAGGCCGAGTAATGGCTGAGAAGAAGGCTGCTGAAGCCGCCCCGGCCGTCGAGGCCGAGACCCGCGGCTACCGCAAGGCGCGTCGTGGCTACGTCGTCAGCGACAAGATGGACAAGACCATCGTCGTCGAGGTCGAGGACCGCGTGAAGCACCCGCTGTACGGCAAGGTCATCCGCCGCACGTCGAAGGTCAAGGCGCACGACGAGAACAACACCGCCGGCATCGGCGACCTCGTCCTCATCAACGAGACCCGGCCGCTGAGCGCCACCAAGCGCTGGCGTCTGGTGGAGATTCTGGAGAAGGCCAAGTGATCCAGCAGGAGTCCCGCCTCAAGGTCGCCGACAACACCGGCGCGAAGGAGCTGCTCACCATCCGCGTTCTCGGCGGCTCGCGCCGCCGTTACGCCGGGCTGGGTGACACCATCGTCGCGACCGTCAAGGACGCGATCCCGGGCGGCAACGTCAAGAAGGGCGATGTGGTCAAGGCCGTCATCGTCCGCACCAAGAAGCAGACGCGTCGTGCAGACGGCTCGTACATCAAGTTCGACGAGAACGCCGCCGTGATCCTGAAGGCTGACGGGGAGCCCCGTGGCACCCGCATCTTCGGACCGGTCGGTCGTGAGCTTCGTGACAAGAAGTTCATGAAGATCGTCTCGCTCGCCCCGGAGGTCATCTGATCATGGCGAACATCAAGAAGGGCGACCTCGTCGAGGTCATCACCGGCCGCAAGCAGGACAAGGGCGGCGACCGCGGCAAGCAGGGCAAGGTCCTCGAGGTCCTCGTCGAGCAGAACCGCGTGGTCGTGGAGGGCGTGAACTACGTCACCAAGCACACCCGCGTCGGCCAGACCCAGCGCGGCACCAAGACCGGTGGCATCGAGACCGTCGAGGCGCCCATCCACATTTCCAACGTCGCCCTCGTCGACCCCTCGACCAAGAAGCCGACCCGTGTCGGCCACCGCGTCGAGGAGCAGACGAAGGACGGTGTGAAGCGCACGGTTCGCGTGCGCTACGCGAAGAAGTCGGGTAAGGACATCTGATGAGCGACACCACTGCCGCGGAGGCTGGCAAGATCCAGCCCCGCCTCAAGCAGAAGTACAACACCGAGATCAAGAAGGCCCTGCAGGACGAGTTCGGCTACGTCAACGTCATGCAGATCCCCGGACTGGTCAAGGTCGTCGTCAACACCGGCGTCGGCGAGGCGGCTCGTGACTCCAAGGTGATCGATGGTGCGGTCGACGACCTCACCAAGATCACCGGTCAGAAGCCGATCGTCACCAAGGCTCGCAAGTCGATCGCGCAGTTCAAGCTGCGCGAGGGCCAGGCCATCGGCGCGCACGTCACCCTCCGCGGTGACCGCGCCTGGGAGTTCCTGGACCGCCTGGTCAACCTCGCACTGCCCCGCATCCGCGACTTCCGCGGACTGTCGGCCCAGCAGTTCGACGGCAACGGCAACTACACCTTCGGTCTCACGGAGCAGAGCGTGTTCCACGAGATCGACCAGGACAGGATCGACCGCGTCCGCGGATTCGACATCACCGTGGTGACGACGGCCAAGACGGATGACGAGGGCCGTGCGCTGCTGCGCCACCTCGGCTTCCCGTTCAAGGCCGCCGACGCCGCGGCGTGACACCTTCGACAGGCTCAGGGACCCAGGGGTCGCTGAGCCTGTCGAAGCGCCCGGCCACCGTGCCGTACAATTGAAGATTGCGTGCTCATCGCAGGCCGTCTGTCGTGTAACGGCAGCCGGAACCTCAATGAACGAAGGAAAATCACAATGACAATGACAGACCCGGTCGCAGACATGCTGACCCGTCTGCGCAACGCGAACTCGGCGCACCACGACAGCGTGTCGCTCCCGTCGAGCAAGCTGAAGACGCACATCGCCGAGATCCTCCAGAAGGAGGGCTACATCGCCGGCTTCGAGGTGACCGACGCCCGCGTGGGCAAGACCCTCACCATGTCGCTCAAGTACGGTCCGAACCGTGAGCGCTCCATCGCCGGCATCAAGCGCGTGTCGAAGCCCGGCCTGCGCGTGTACGCCAAGTCCACGGAGCTCCCCAGGGTCCTCGGCGGCCTCGGCGTCGCCATCCTGTCCACCTCCTCCGGTCTTCTCACCGACCGCCAGGCCGAGCAGAAGGGCGTGGGCGGAGAAGTTCTCGCCTACGTGTGGTGACCTGATATGTCGCGTATCGGACGACTTCCCATCGAGATCCCCGCGGGCGTGACCGTTTCGGTCGACGGCCGTGAGGTCGCGGTGAAGGGCCCCGAGGGTGAGCTCACCCTGCAGGTGGCCAGCCCCATCGAGGTCGCGGTCGAGGAGGGCCAGGTTCTGGTCACCCGTCCCGACGACGAGCGCGAGTCGCGGTCGCTCCACGGCCTGACCCGCACCCTCATCAACAACAACATCATCGGCGTCACCCAGGGCTACACCAAGGGCCTCGAGGTCGTCGGCACCGGTTACCGCGTGCAGCAGAAGGGCAGCTCGATCGAGTTCGCCCTCGGCTTCTCGCACCCGGTCCTGGTCGACCCGCCGGCTGGCATCACCTTCGCGGTGGAGGGCACCAACAAGGTGACCATCAGCGGCATCGACAAGCAGGCCGTCGGCGAGGCGGCTGCGAACATCCGCAAGATCCGCAAGCCCGAGCCGTACAAGGGCAAGGGTGTGCGCTACGCCGGCGAGGTCGTGCGTCGCAAGGCCGGAAAGGCTGGTAAGTAACCATGGCTGTGAAGTCGAAGTCCGACGCCCGCGCGCGTCGTCACGCCCGTCTTCGCAAGAAGATCGTCGGCACCGAGGCGCGTCCGCGCCTGGTCGTCACCCGCTCTGCTCGTCACGTCTTCGTGCAGCTCGTGGACGACAGCAAGGGCCACACCGTGGCATCCGCATCGACTCTCGAGACCGATCTGCGCACCTTCGACGGTGACAAGACCGCCAAGGCCCGCAAGGTCGGCGAGCTCGTCGCCGAGCGTGCGAAGGCCGTCGGCGTCTCCGAGGTCGTCTTCGACCGCGGTGGCAACCGCTACGCGGGTCGCGTCGCGGCGATCGCCGATGGCGCCCGCGAAGGGGGGCTGGCACTGTGAGTGACAACAAGGAGAACGAAGTGACCGAGCAGGCTGCTGCCACTTCCGAGACGGCTGCCGGCACCACGCAGGCAGAGCCGCAGCGCGACCAGCGCGACGGCCGCCGTGGCGGACGAGGCGACCGCAACCAGGGCGGTCGCGACCGCAACTCGCGCGACCGTGGCGACAACCAGTTCCTGGAGCGCGTCGTCACCATCAACCGCGTCTCGAAGGTCGTGAAGGGTGGTCGTCGCTTCAGCTTCACCGCTCTCGTGGTCGTCGGTGACGGCAACGGCCTGGTCGGCGTCGGCTACGGCAAGGCGCGCGAGGTCCCGCTGGCGATCTCGAAGGGTGTCGAAGAGGCCAAGCGCAACTTCTTCCGCGTGCCGCGCGTCGGCAGCACCATCCCGCACCCGGTGCAGGGTGAGTCCGCCGCCGGTGTCGTGCTGCTGCGTCCGGCTGCCGCCGGTACCGGTGTCATCGCCGGTGGTCCGGTCCGCGCCGTGCTCGAGTGCGCCGGCATCCACGACGTCCTGTCGAAGTCCCTCGGCTCGTCGAACACGATCAACATCGTGCACGCGACCGTGACGGCGCTGAAGGCTCTCGAGGAGCCCCGTGCCGTGGCCGCCCGCCGCGGCCTGGACTACGACGCGGTCGTGCCGGAGATCATCATCCGCAACGAGGCGAAGGCCGCTGCTGCCGCCGCCGCGCAGAAGGTAGGTGCCTGATGGCCGCCCGTCTGAAGGTCACCCAGGTCAAGTCCAAGGTGAGCGAGAAGCAGAACCAGCGCGACACGCTGCGTTCACTCGGTCTGAAGAAGATCGGCGACTCGGTCGTCCGTCCGGATGACGCGCAGACGCGCGGCTACGTCCGGGCCGTCGCTCACCTCGTCAAGATTGAGGAGATCGACTAATGGCTGAGAAGAACGAAGCCGTCGAGGCCGAGAAGGTCGAGAAGAAGGCGCCGGCCAAGAAGCCCGCCGCCAAGAAGGCGCCCGCCAAGAAGCCCGAGACGAAGGATGCTCCGGCGTCGCGTCCCGGTGTTCTGAAGGTGCACCACCTGCGTCCGGTCCCCGGCGCCAACACCGCGAAGACCCGTGTGGGTCGCGGTGAGGGCTCCAAGGGCAAGACCGCCGGCCGCGGCACGAAGGGCACCAAGGCCCGCAACACCGTCCGCGTCGGATTCGAGGGTGGGCAGATGCCGCTGCACATGCGCACCCCGAAGCTGCGCGGGTTCAAGAACCCGTTCCGCGTCGAGTACCAGGTCGTGAACCTGAACAAGCTCGCCGAGCTGTACCCGGCCGGTGGCGACGTCACCGTCAGCGACCTGGTCGCCAAGGGTGCCGTTCGCAAGAACGAGAAGGTCAAGGTCCTGGGCGACGGAGAGATCTCCGTCAAGCTCACGGTCTCGGTCGACAAGGTCTCGGGCAGCGCCGAGCAGAAGATCGTGGCCGCCGGCGGTTCCATCAAGTGACCGTCTGGTGACCAGCACCAGGAGGGGCCGGAGATTCTCCGGCCCCTCCTGTGCGTTACCCTGGACTTTCGGCCGCGAGTTCTAGGCCGGCATCCCCACTCAGGAGGAAAACTCTTGTTCAGCGCTATCGCGCGGATCATCCGCACGCCCGACCTGCGGCGGAAGATCGGCTTCACCCTGGCGATCATCGCCCTGTACCGCCTGGGTTCGAACGTTCCCGCCCCGTTCGTGGACTTCCCGAACGTCGAGACCTGTCTCGCTGCCAGTGCCGGCACCGAGGGGCTCCTGGGCCTCGTGAACCTGTTCTCGGGCGGCGCCCTGCTCAAGCTGTCGATCTTCGCGCTCGGCGTCATGCCGTACATCACCGCGACGATCATCGTGCAGCTGCTGCGCGTCGTCATCCCGCACTTCGAGACCCTCCACAAAGAGGGTCAGGCCGGTCAGGCGAAGCTCACGCAGTACACCCGCTACCTGACCATCGCGCTCGCGCTGCTGCAGTCGACCACGCTGGTCACCGTGGCGCGCAGCGGACAGCTGTTCGGATCCGCGAGCGATCCGTCCTGCCAGGCACTGCTCACCAACGACGTGTGGTGGGCCCAGCTGCTGATGATCTTCGCCCTCACGGCCGGTACCGGCCTGATCATGTGGTTCGCCGAGCTCGTCACCGAGCGCGGCATCGGCAACGGCATGTCGCTGCTGATCTTCACCTCGATCGCCGCCACCTTCCCGGCCGCCATGTGGGCGATCTGGGAGGCGAAGGGCTTCGAGGTCTTCCTCATGGTCCTCATCGTCGGAATCATCGTGATGGCCCTCGTGGTCTTCGTCGAGCAGTCCCAGCGCCGCATCCCGGTGCAGTACGCGAAGCGCATGGTGGGCCGCCGCACCTACGGCGGCACCAACACCTACATCCCGCTGAAGGTGAACATGGCGGGCGTCATCCCGATCATCTTCGCCTCGTCGCTGCTCTACATCCCGATGCTGATCGCGCAGTTCAACACCCCGACAGACGGCAGCACGCCGCCGGCGTGGGTGACCTGGATCTCGCAGCACTTCACCACCGGTGACAGCCCGCTGTACATGGCGGTCTACTTCCTGCTCATCATCGGGTTCACCTACTTCTACGTGGCGATCACGTTCAACCCGGTCGAGGTCGCGGACAACATGAAGAAGTACGGCGGCTTCATCCCCGGCATCCGTGCCGGACGCCCGACTGCCGAGTACCTCGACTACGTGCTGACGCGCATCACGTTCCCCGGTTCGATCTACATCGGTCTGATCGCCCTCATCCCGCTGATCGCGCTGTCGACGGTCCAGGCCAACCAGAACTTCCCGTTCGGCGGCGCCTCGATCCTCATCATCGTCGGCGTCGGGCTCGAGACCGTGAAGCAGATCGATGCGCAGCTGCAGCAGCGCCATTACGAAGGGCTCCTCCGATGACGGCATCCGCACAGTCCACCGCTCGCCTCCTGATCGTGGGCCCGCAGGGCTCCGGCAAGGGCACGCAGGGCGTGCGCATCGCCGACGCGTACGGGATCCCGGTGGTCTCCACCGGTGACATCTTCCGCGCGAACATCAAGGAGGGCACTGAGCTGGGCCGCAAGGTCACCGCCATCCTGGACGCCGGTGACCTGGTGCCCGACGAGCTGACCAGCGAGATCGTGCGCGACCGGCTCTCGCAGCCGGACGCCGCGAACGGCTTCCTGCTCGACGGCTACCCGCGCAACACGCACCAGGTGGAGCACCTGGACGCCTTCCTGCAGGAGCGCGACGAGTCGCTCGACGCGGTCATCCTGCTCGACGTGCCCCGTGAGGAGAGCCTGACGCGGCTGCGCCTGCGGGCCACCGAGCAGGGCCGTTCCGACGACACCGACGAGGCCATCGCGCACCGCCTGGACATCTACGAGCACGAGACGGCTCCGATCATCTCGGTGTACGAGCAGCGCGGCATCGTCGACCGCATCGACGGTGTCGGCTCTCTCGACGAGATCGCCGAGCGCATCGTCGCGGCGCTGGACGCCCGCGGCCTGCGCGTGCTGGTCTGACGTGTTCCGGCGGTCGATCTACAAGTCGCCGGCGCAGCTGCGGTCGATGGTCGAGCCCGGCCTGATCACGGCGGCGGCGCTCGACGAGGCGCGCGCGCTGGTGGCGCCCGGTGTGACCACCGCCGAGCTGGATGCTGCGGCATCCGGCGTGATCACGGGTCGCGGGGCGGAGTCGAACTTCCAGCTCGTGCGCGGATACCGGCACACGACCTGCATCTCGGTGAACGACCAGGTCGTGCATGGCATCCCCGGTGAGCGGGTGCTGCGGCCCGGCGACATCGTCTCGATCGACTGCGGTGCGCAGTACCAGGGCTGGAACGGCGACAGCGCGATCACGATCGTGGTGCCGGATGCTGCGCGGCCCGAGCTGGTGGCGCGTCGTGAGGAGCTCTCCCGGGTGACCGAGGGGTCGATGTGGGCGGGCATCGCCGCCATGGCCACGGCCACCCACATCGGTGAGCTCGGAGACGCCATCCAGGGGTACATCGAGGCGCAGGGCGAGTACGGCATCCTGCGCGAGTACGTGGGCCACGGCATCGGCCGCAAGATGCACGAGGCGCCCAGCGTGTTCAACTACCGCACGCCGGATGCGGGTGCGGAGATCCGCCCCGGCCTCGTGCTCGCCATCGAGCCGATGGTCACCGCCGGGGAGAGGCGACCTTCGTCGAGGACGACGACTGGACGGTCACGACCGTCGACGGATCGGACGGCTCGCACTGGGAGCACAGCGTCGCCCGCCACGAGGCCGGCATCTGGGTGCTCACCGCACCCGACGGCGGCGCTGCCGGTCTTGCCCCCTTCGGCGTGGTGCCCGTCCCCGTCCCGTAGCCCGCTCGCCACCTGCCGCGCCGCTGCGGCGAACCACGCACGCCGGACCGACCCGTCCGCGGCGCCACGAGCCACCCGGTGCAGCACGAGCCGTCAGCGGTGCGCAAGTGGTTCGTGCTGCAGCGGGTGGCTCGGCTGACGAAGGCTTGAACCACCCGTGTCGTCACGAACCGCCCAGACCGTCGGCGAACCCGCCGCCGTGGCACGAGTCATGCGCGCTGGGCGGGTGGCTCACGTGTTCGTGGGTGCGTGCCGCGTCGGCACCGCCGAAGCACGCGCGACAGCGTGAAGCATCCTGTTCGGCTGCGACCGGTCAGTCGCAGTGCGAAGCATCCGGTGCGTCCGCGAGCCACCCGGTGCAGCGTGAGCCGCGGGCTGCTCGCAGGTGGTTCGTGCGCGTGCGGGTGGTTCGGATGCTCCCGCGATCCACACGCGGCAGGGTGGGGGTCAGCGGTGCTGCCGCCGGCAGCGGCGGGACCTGCCGTGAGCGGTCAGAGACCGTGGCCAGCAGCGCGGGGGAGGGCGGACGCACCCGCGGCACATGGATCGCATCGAGTGCCTGCACGACGGGCTTCACGTGCCAGGCGTCCGTGAGATCCCAGCGGGCGAACGGATGCCCGTGTCGTCGGAGTCGGTCCTCACGGCGCTTCTCGTCCGCAAGCTTGACCGCCGCAGCTTCAGGAGACCCGAGGGCGTACTTCTGCCAGCCGTCGGACTCGCCGATCCCGCCGATCGACGCGAAGAAGAAGTCGACGCGATCGGTCGCGTTCTCGTAGTGGAACTGACGCTGCAGGTCCGGCTGCTCGAACCCGCTCCACAGGATCACCGCCCGGCTCACACTCTCGCCTGGCGACTCCGCCCGTCCGTCGGCGAGCCCCCAGACCAGACGCATCCGTGCGCGCCCGCGCGAGCTCGACTGCCGCTCGCCCCGATCTCGCAGATCGGCCAGACAAGCCTCGCCGCCCTGCGTCTGAGAGATCGCGGCGTCGGCGACCGCGAGCGCCTGCGCCGGCGGCAGCACCCGCACGAGGTCGACGACGGTGTCCACCAGTGAGGTGACAGCGATGCCGCCGATGAGTTCTGTGTCACGGGCGTCCACGCTGGCATGGACGGCGACGTCGCCGTACCGGCCGGATGCCTGGCGTGCCGAGTTCAGCACGTGGATCCAGCGCGTCTGCCGGAAACGCGGCAGGCCGTGCACGACCGCCGCCGACTCCAGGCACAGCACGGCGTCCGGATGGGTGCGGGCGAACGCGTGCACTCTCGCGGCGTAGCGGTCCCACGGCGTCAGCGTGGAGTACGCCGCGCGCTCTGCGTAGATCCCGCGACGGATTCGGATGTACCTCTGCGTGCGAACGGGGATGCCCAGCATCCGTGCTTCCACGGCGGTGACCAGCGGTATCGGCGAGGTGGTGAAGGCGCGATCGGTGAGAGTGAGCGGCATCCCTCGATCCTGGCCCGCGAGGATGCTCCCGGAAGCTGCCAGGAACAACTTTCCGCCGACCGCCACCTGTGGAGGAAGAGTCGTCCGCGTACGAACCGCTCGCGCAGGCACGAACCATCCACCACGCAGCTGAGGGTCATGCGCGAATGGGTGGCTCGTGGGGAAGGGAGGGCGGCGGGGCCCTCACATGGAGCCCATAGTCGGGACAGGGCAGAATAGCGGGGAACTTCCCTGTACAGATCGGAAAGCAATGGCTGCGCAGCGCAAGACCAACTGGTTCGCCATCGGAGTGTCCATCGCCGTCGTGGTGGTGCTCGTCGCCCTCGGCGGATTCGTGGTGTACCTGAACAACCAGGCCACCTCTCCGGGCGCGGCGCCCACCAGCAATGAGAGCTTCGACGCCGAGAGCGGTGCGATCTCGTTCGGCGACGGCAAGGACGAGGTCGCGGTGTTCGTGGACTTCCAGTGCCCCGCCTGCAAGTCGTTCGAGGACAACTTCGGTTCCGCGCTCGAGAAGGCGGCGGAGGACGGCAGGATCACGCTCGCGTATCACCCGATCGCGATTCTCGACCGCTTCTCGCAGGGCACGGAGTACTCCTCCCGGTCCGCCGGCGCGGCGGTCTGCGTCGCCTCCACTCAGCCTGACAAGTACCTCGACTTCTCCAAGGCGCTGTTCGCGAACCAGCCGGAGGAGAACACCCCCGGCCTCACAGACGAACAGATCGTCGACATCGCGAAGCAGGCCGGAGCAGACAAGGTCGAGTCCTGCATCACCGATCAGACCTACATGAAGTTCGGTGCGGCCCAGGCGAAGAAGCACGAGATCAAGAGCACTCCGACCGTGAAGATCAACGGCAAGGAGCTCAACCTCCAGGACAACGCCGACTTCAAGAAGCTCACCGACCTGATCAGCTGATCGTCCCCGCAGGAACGCGGGTGCGGCCCCCGGCTCCGCACTCGCGTTCTGCATTTGCCGGATGCTCCGGAGCGGACTATCATAGATCTTTGGTGCCTTGCGCCTTGATTCGGCGTGTCCCAGCACCACCCATCCATCCACCGCAGATCGACCGATCTGCAGAAGCGTCAGCGAGGCTATGGCTAAGAAAGACGGTGTCATCGAGATCGAGGGCGTCGTGTCGGAAGCACTTCCCAACGCGATGTTCCGCGTTGAGCTCAGCAACGGACACAAGGTTCTGGCAACGATCTCCGGAAAGATGCGGCAGAACTACATCCGCATCATCCCCGAGGACCGCGTGGTCGTGGAGCTCTCGCCCTACGACCTGACCCGCGGCCGCATCGTCTACCGCTACCGCTGATCGGTCGAGAAGTAACGGCAGCCTAGGGCCCTTCGACAGGCTCAGGGACCCAAGACTGCACGAAGACAGCGAACAGGAAGAAACATGAAGGTCAAGCCCAGCGTCAAGCCCATCTGCGACCACTGCCGCGTGATCCGTCGTCACGGTCGCGTCATGGTGATCTGCAAGTCGAACCCGCGTCACAAGCAGCGCCAGGGCTGAGCGGGGCGCCCTCCGGGGCATCCGCACAACTCAACATCTGAATACGGCAGGATCACCAGCCCGCGCAAGCGGGGGACACCTCGGGGCGGAGGCCCGAGCACCGATCCTGCTCCACACCTCCACAACACTCCAGGAGTTACCGCATGGCACGTCTTGCCGGCGTCGACATCCCGCGCGACAAGCGCGTGGTGATCGCCCTCACGTACATCTACGGCATCGGCCGTACCCGTTCGGTCGAGATCCTCAAGGCCACCGAGATCGATGAGTCGATCCGCGTCAAGGACCTCACCGACGACCAGCTCGTCGCACTCCGCGACCACATCGAGGGCAACTACAAGGTGGAGGGTGACCTGCGCCGCGAGGTTGCCGCAGACATCCGCCGCAAGGTCGAGATCGGCTCGTACGAGGGCATCCGCCACCGTCGTGGTCTCCCGGTCCGCGGTCAGCGCACCAAGACCAACGCCCGTACCCGCAAGGGCCCGAAGCGCACCGTCGCCGGTAAGAAGAAGGCCCGCTAAGCGGCCAGGGAATAGGAGAACACTTTCATGGCTGCACCCAAGGCCGCCGCGCGCAAGCCGCGCCGCAAGGAGAAGAAGAACATCGCGCTGGGCCAGGCCCACATCAAGTCGACGTTCAACAACACCATCGTCTCGATCACCGACCCGTCCGGCGCCGTCATCGCCTGGGCGTCGTCCGGTGGCGTGGGCTTCAAGGGCTCCCGCAAGTCCACCCCGTACGCGGCCGGCATGGCCGCCGAGTCGGCCGCCCGTCAGGCCGCCGAGCACGGTGTGAAGAAGGTCGACGTCCTCGTCAAGGGCCCGGGCTCCGGCCGCGAGACCGCGATCCGCTCGCTGCAGGCCGCCGGCCTCGAGGTGGGGTCCATCCAGGACGTCACCCCGCAGGCACACAACGGCTGCCGCCCGCCGAAGCGCCGCCGCGTCTGATCTCGGACAGGGATGCCGGTACCGATCCGCTCGGGGCCGGCATCCCTTCCGCCGATCTTCGACAACTCAACACACCTCACCCAACACATGTCATATAGCGGGCATGTGATCGAAAGGAACACATAGTGCTCATTGCACAGCGTCCCACCCTGAACGAGGAAAAGCTCGCCGACAACCGCAGCCGGTTCGTCATCGAGCCGCTCGAGCCCGGTTTCGGCTACACCATCGGCAACGCGCTGCGTCGCAGCCTCCTCTCGTCGATCCCCGGCGCCGACGGTCACCACGATCCGCATCGACGGCGTGCTGCACGAGTTCAGCACCATCCCGGGCGTGAAGGAGGATGTCACCGAGATCATCCTCAACATCAAGCAGCTGGTCGTCTCCTCGGAGCGCGACGAGCCGATCACCGCCTACCTGCGCAAGACGGGCGCGGGCGAGGTCACGGCGGCGGACATCTCCGCTCCGGCCGGCGTCGAGGTGCACAACCCCGACCTGGTGATCGCGACCCTGAACGACACCGCGAAGTTCGAGCTGGAGCTGACGATCGAGCGCGGTCGTGGCTACGTCTCCGCCGCGCAGAACCGCAACGAGTACGCCGAGGCCGGCCAGATCCCGGTCGACTCGATCTACTCGCCGGTGCTGAAGGTCAGCTACCGCGTCGACGCCACCCGTGCCGGTGAGCGCACCGACTTCGACAAGCTCGTGCTGGATGTCGAGACCAAGTCCGCGATCAGCCCGCGCGACGCCGTCGCCTCGGCCGCGAAGACCCTGACCGAGCTGTTCGGCCTCGCTCGCGAGCTGAACGTCGAGGCCGAGGGCATCGAGATCGGTCCGGCGCCGGTGGAGGCCGTGCTCTCCAGCGAGCTGTCGATGCCGATCGAGGACCTCGATCTGTCGGTCCGGTCGTACAACTGCCTCAAGCGCGAGGGCATCAACACCGTCGCGGAGCTGGTCGCCCTCTCCGAGACGCAGCTGATGAACATCCGCAACTTCGGACAGAAGTCGGTCGACGAGGTGCGCGACAAGCTCGTCTCGCTCGGTCTGTCGCTGAAGGACTCGGTGCCCGGTTTCGACGGCGCCCACTTCTACGGCGGCTCCGAAGACGAGTCCTTCTGATCCCCTTTTCCCTGGAGTAAACGAATATGCCTAAGCCCACCAAGGGTCCCCGCCTCGGAGGCGGCCCCGCCCACGAGCGCCTGCTTCTCGCGAACCTGGCCGCTGCGCTCTTCACGCACAAGTCGATCAAGACGACCGAGACCAAGGCCAAGCGCCTGCGTCCGCTCGCCGAGCGTCTGATCACCTTCGGCAAGCGCGGCGACCTGCACGCGCGTCGTCGCGTGCTGTCGGTGCTGCGCGACAAGGATGCCACGCACGTCCTGTTCGCCGAGATCGCGCCGCTCGTCGCCGAGCGTGAGGGCGGCTACACCCGCATCACCAAGGTCGGCAACCGCAAGGGCGACAACGCGCCGATGGCCGTGATCGAGCTCGTCCTCGAGCCCGTCGCGCCCAAGAAGCGTCGTACTGAGCCTGCCGAAGTGAAGGCAGCCAAGAAGGCCGCTGCCCCCAAGGCCGAGAAGGTCGAGGAGGCTCCTGCTGAGGAGGTCGTCGAGGCTCCGGTCGAGGAGACCGCTGCCGAGGCACCCGCCGAGGAGAAGGCCGAGTAATTCTCGTCTGACGCAAGAGGCCCGCCATCCCGAAAGGGACGGCGGGCCTCTTCGTACCCGGCTGGCAGAGAAGCTCCGGTCTCACTGGTTGCGGGTGAACACCCGCAACCAGTGAGACCGGAGCGAAGGGGGGTCAGGCGCGGACGCGCAGATCCTTGCGCAGGATCTTGCCGGAGCTGGACTTCGGGATGACGTCGATGAACTCCACCAGGCGCACCTTCTCGTGCGGGGCGACGCGCGATGCGACGAACTCCATCACGTCGTCGGTGCTCAGGTCGGCGTCCTGCTGCCGGACGACGAACGCTTTCGGCACCTCCTGGCCGTCCGCGTCGTTCGCGCCGACCACGGCGGCATCCGCGATCAGCGGATGCTCCAGCAGCAGCGCTTCGAGCACCGCCGGCGCGACCTGGTAGCCCTTGTACTTGATGAGCTCCTTGAGCCGGTCCACGATGCGGAAGATGCCGTCCGCGGTCACGGTGGCGATGTCGCCGGTGTGCAGCCAGCCGTCGGCGTCGAGCATGTCGGCGGTGGCCTCGGGGCGGTTCAGGTATCCGGTCATGATCTGCGGTCCGCGCAGCCACAGCTCGCCCGGCTCGCTCGCTCCCGAGGCCGGCGGCTCGATGTCGGCTCCGGTCTCGGGGTCGACGAGGCGGGCCTCGGTGTTCGGCACCAGCGGGCCGATCGCCGAGCGGTCGATGTCGCCGCGGTCGACGGGGATGATGTTCGCCGCCGGGCTCGTCTCGGTCATGCCGTAGCCCTGCACCACGGTGCAGCCGAGGCGGTTCGCGACCGCGCCGGCCAGCGCGCCGTCCAGCGGCGCCGCCCCGGAGAACACCACCTTCACCGCGGAGAGGTCGTACTGATCCACCACAGGATGCTTCGCGAGTGCGACCGCGATCGGGGGAGCCACGAACACCCAGGTGGTGCGGTGCTCCTGGATGATGCGCAGGAACTCCGGCAGATCGAACTTCGGCATCGTGACCAGGCCCGCGCGCTGCCTGAGGGCGAAGTCCAGCAGCACCGTCATGCCGTAGATGTGGAAGAACGGCAGGACGGCGAGCAGCCGGTCGTTCTCGTCGATGTCCGTGACGGGGCGCACCTGCTCGACGTTCGCCACCAGGTTCCGGTGGGTGAGCATGACCCCCTTGGGCCGACCGGTGGTGCCGGAGGAGTACGGCAGCACGGCGAGATGGGTCGCCGGATCGAAATCGACCTCCGGCGCGGTACGCCCCTCGGAGAGCAGGTCGCGCAGACTCGGGTGCCCCTCCGCGCCGTCGAGCACGATCAGGCGCTCCGGCGGGATGCCGGCGGCGCCCGGCGGCCGCCTGTGCGCCCGGCAGCAGCGGCGAGACCGTGAACAGCCAGTCCGCGCCGGCATCCTCGAGCTGGTTCGCGATCTCCTCGGAGGTGTACAGCGAGTTGATCGTGGTCGCGGTGGCGCCGGAGCGCAGCACGCCGTGGAACACCGTGGCGAACGCCGGGATGTTCGGGCACAGGATGCCGACGACGTCGCCCACGCCCACACCCCGGGCGGCGAGGGCGCCCGCGAGCAGGTCGATCTGCCCGATCAGCTGCCGGTAGGTGGTCTCGGCGCCGGACATGCCGTCGACGATCGCGACCCGGTCGAGGTCGGCGTCGTCGAGGCCGGTGAACAGGTACTCGTGGATCGAGACATTCGGGATCTCGAGGTCGGGGTACGGACTGCGGAACATGGTGATCTCCTTCGATCATCCTGTCGGGTTGTGAGTCAGTGTCGCACAGGTTGAGACGCGGTCTCAACCGGTCCGGTCGCCGGATCCGTGATCCGGTAGCGGCTGCCCGGGCGACCCCGTGTCGAGTAGTCGAGCGTGCGCACCGCGCGCCCGATGCTCGCGAGGTGCTCGAGGTAACGACGGGTGCTCACCCGCGAGATCTGCAGCACCTCGCCGAGCTCGGACGCCGAGGAGTCGGGATGCCTGGCGAGCGCGCCCGCCACCCGCTCCAGCGTCTCGGCGGAGAGCCCCTTGGGCAGCCCTGCGCGCTGCCGGAACGCGATGATCGCATCGGCGGCCTCGACGCGCTGCACCACGTCGTGCAGTTCGGTGTGGTCGCGCAGCAGCAGCGTCGCGTCCACGGCGGCGCCGCCGTCCCTGGCCCCGGTGGAACGGGCCACCAGCACGCGCGTTCCGAGGATCACGGGGCGTCCCGCGTCCTCTCCCTCGCCCAGCACCTCCCTCAGCTCCGGTCCCAGCACATCCTCTGCGCGGGCGCCGGTCAGCTCCGCGGCATCCGTGTCGAGGAATCGGGCGGCGGCGTCGTTCGCCAGCGTGATGACTCCCCGCGCGTCGACGGTGATCACGCCCTCGCTGAGGCCGTGCAGCGTGGTCTCCTGGTTGCGCACCAGAGCGCTGATCTGGTCGGGCTCCAGCCCCTGGATGCGGCGCCGAATGAGCGAGGCCACCCAGGCGGAGCCGAACAGGCCGAGCAGCACGGCGGCCAGCATGGCGCCGATGATCCAGGCGAGGTTGCCGAAGAACTCGTCCCTGCCCTGCGACTCGAGGATGCCAACGGACGCCGTGCCGATCACGCCGCCGCCCTGGAAGATCGGCACCTTCACCCGCCAGGTGGTGCCCAGGGTGCCGGTCTCGGTGCCGGTGTAGATGCGCCCGACAGCGGCACCGACGGATCGGTGGAGACGCGCTCGCCGATGCGCTCCGGATGCGGATGCGAGTAGCGGATGCCGTCGGCGTTGGCCACGACGACGTACGTGAGGTCGGACGCCTTGCGGATGGTCTCGGCGAGCGGCTGGATGGTCGCCGAGGGATCGCCGTCATCGAAGGCGCCGACGACAGCGGGCATCGAGGCTATCGACTGCGCCACCGCCATCATCCGGTCCTCGTACGCGTCACGGATGGTGTGCTCCTGCACGAATCCTGCCGTGATGCCCGCGATGAGGGTGACCAGGCACACGATCGCGGCCTGCAGCAGGAGCAGCTGCACGCGGAGCGTCATCTTCGACGCATGCGTCTTCGTCATCGAGGGCACCACTCCATTCTCACCGCCCGCGCGAGGGGCCGCACCCGAGCCGAGGAGGTTCTCGCGACCAATACTTACGGAACGCGACCAATGGTTTCGCAAGCGGCAACACGGCGAGCCGGGCGCCTACGGTCGTCACTGTCCCGAATCGCTCAAGGAGGAGCGCAATGAACAGAACCCGGATCACTCTCATCGCCGCCGCGGCCGCCGGCGGCACTCGCCCTCACCGGATGCTCCGGCCAGAGCGGCTCGGGCGGGAAGCCGGCCGCCGGCGGCGAGAACGCCGCGATCACCGATGTCTCGATCATCGTCCCCGCCGATCCCGGCGGCGGCTGGGACCAGACCGGCCGCGCGATGGCGAAGGTGCTCACCGAGGACGACATCGTGAAGTCGGCGCCCGTCAGCAACGTCGGCGGCGCCGGTGGCACGATCGGCCTGGCGCAGCTCGCCAACGTCAAGGACCCGGGCACGCTGATGGTCAACGGCCTGGTGATGGTGGGCGCGATCGAGACCAACGACTCGAAGGTGCGCCTGGAGGACACCACCCCGATCGCCCGGCTGACCGACGAGCCGCTGGTGGTCGTCGTGCCTGCCGACTCGAAGTACAAGACCCTGGAGGATCTGGTCGAGGACATCGTCGACAACGGGCAGAAGGTCACGGTCACCGGCGGCTCTGCCGGCGGCGCCGACCACATCCTCGCCGGGCTCCTGCTCGAGGCCGCGGGGCTGAGCAGCGCGGAGATCCCGCAGAAGCTCAACTACACGCCGAACGCAGGTGGTGGCGAGGCCGTGTCGCTCATCCTGGGCGGCAAGGTCGGCGCCGGCATCTCGGGCGTCGGCGAGTTCGCACAGCACATCGAATCGGGCAAGATGCGCGCGCTCGCCGTGTCGAGCGACGAGCCCAGCTCGCAGCTGCCCGACGTGCCGACCATCACCGACGAGGGCTACGACGTCGTGCTGACCAACTGGCGCGGCGTGATCGCCCCCGGTGACATCACCGACGCCGACCGCGCCGAACTCGAGCGCATCGTCACCGAGATGCACGACTCGGATGCCTGGAAGAAGGAGCTCGAGACCAAGGGCTGGGCGGACGCCTTCCTCACCGGTGACGACCTGGACGCCTTCGTCGAGGAGAACATCTCCGACGTCACCGGCACGCTGAAGAACATCGGGCTGATCTGACATGAGCAGCACCCCGCTCGTGGGGGCGGACGGGCGGGCCGAGGACACTCGGCCCGCCTCCCGGGTTCCCGTCGGTGAACTCGTCTTCGCCCTGCTCATGCTCGTCCTCGGCATCGCCGCCCTGATCGGTGCCTTCACCATCCACGTCCCCGTCGGCGTGACCGTCGGTCCGACCGTGTTCCCCATCGCCGTCTCGGTGCTGCTGATCGGATCTGCCGTGGCCGTGCTCGTCGGCGTGCTGCGCGGCAGGCGTGCGGAGGTCGAGGAGGGCGAGGACATCGACCCGGACGCGAGGACCGACTGGCTGACCCTCGCCGAGATCGTCGGCGCCCTGATCGCGCACCTGCTGCTGCTCGACGTGATCGGATGGGCGCCCGCCGCCGCCGTGCTCTTCGGGATCGTCGCCTGGGCGCTGGGAGCGAAGCGCTGGTGGCTCGGATTCCTGATCGGACTCGCGGTCGCCCTCGTCGTGCAGGTCGTCTTCGCCGGCCTGCTCGGACTGTCGCTGCCGTGGGGCCCCGCGTTCGGCTGGCTCGGAGGGATGTTCTGATGGACAGCTGGGGGCTCCTCCTGGAGGGATTCGCCACCGCCCTGCAGCCGGAGTACCTGCTGTGGGCGTTCATTGGCGTCTTCATCGGCACCGCGGTCGGCGTGCTGCCCGGCGTCGGGCCGGCGATGACTGTCGCGCTGCTGCTGCCGCTGACCTATTCGCTGGATGCCACGGCCGCGATGATCACGTTCGCCGGCATCTACTACGGCGGGATGTACGGCGGGTCGACCACCAGCATCCTGCTGAACACACCCGGCGAATCGGCGTCCATCGTGACGGCCATCGAGGGCAACAGGATGGCCAAGCTCGGCCGGGGCGCCGCAGCGCTCGCGACCGCCGCGATCGGGTCGTTCGTCGCGGGGACCATCGCCACAGTCGGGCTCACCCTGCTCGCTCCGGTGCTGGCGCAGTTCGCCGTCAGTCTCGGGCCGGCCGACAAGTTCGCGCTGATCGTCATCGCGTTCATCACGGTCGGCGCGCTGATGGGAAAGTCCGTGTCGCGAGGTCTCGTCTCGCTGGCCGTCGGCCTGTTCCTCGGCATGGTCGGCACCGACGTGCTGTCCGGACAGCAGCGGTTCACCCTCGGGCTCCCGGAGCTCGGCGACGGCATCAACGTGGTGCTCGTCGCGGTCGGACTGTTCGCCGTGGGGAGACACTGTACGTGGCATCCCGGCTGCGGCACGGCGGAATCGACGTCATCCCGGTGACCAAGGGGTGGCGCAGCTGGATGTCCAGGGACGACTGGCGGCGCTCCTGGAAGCCCTGGCTGCGCGGCACGGCGATCGGATTCCCGATCGGCACCATCCCGGCAGGAGGTGCGGATGTCGCGACGTTCCTGTCCTACGCGACCGAGCGAAAGCTCTCCAAGCGCAAGGGCGAGTTCGGCCGCGGCGCGATCGAGGGCGTGGCGGGTCCGGAGGCGGCGAACAACGCCGCGGCCGCCGGCGTGCTCGTGCCGCTGCTCACCCTCGGCCTTCCGACGACGGCGACCGCCGCGATCATCCTCGTGGCGCTGCAGTCGTACGGCATCCAGCCCGGGCCGCAGCTGTTCACGAACCAGCCCGCGCTGGTGTGGGCGCTGGTGGCGAGCCTCTACATCGGCAACCTGCTGCTGATCGTGCTCAACCTGCCGCTGGTGGGGATGTGGGTGAAGCTGCTGCAGATCCCGCGACCGTACCTGTACGCCGGCATCCTGATGTTCGCCGCCTTCGGCGCCTATGCACTGAACTTCCTGATCAGCGACATCGTGATCCTCGTGATCATCGGACTGCTCGGGTACTTCATGCGCAGGTACGGATATCCGGTGGCGCCGCTCGTGGTCGGCATGATCCTCGGCCCGATGGGGGAGGCCTTCATGCGGCAGGCGCTGCAGCTGAGCCAGGGCGACCTGTCGACGCTGGTGCTTCAGCCGTTCGCGGCCACCGCGTATGCGTTCCTCGTCGTGCTGGTCGTCGGCGCGCTCTGGCTGCGCCGCCGGCAGGCGCGGTACGAGCAGCGGCTCACCGAGTCGATCTCGGTGCCGGTGCTCGCCGACCAGGAGATCTGAGCCGTCCCGGAACTGCACGCCCGCGCCGAGACGGGGACGTAGCACCTCGGTCTCGGCGCGGGCGTGCAGTCTCGATGGACCGGAATAGGCTGGGGCGGTGCAGGACGACCAGATCACCACCCGAGGTCCGCGCGCGTACCTCTCCTACATCGGGATCGGGCTCGGCGCCGGCCTGCTGTCCGGTCTCTTCGGCGTCGGCGGCGGCACCGTCATCGTGCCGATGCTGGTGCTGCTGCTGCACTTCGACCAGCGCCGTGCCGCCGGCACCTCGCTCGCCGCGATCGTGCCGACCGCCGCGGTCGGCGTCGTCTCGTATGCGGTCTCCGGCTCCGTGGCGTGGATCCCCGCCCTGATCCTGGCGCTCGGCGCGGTGGTCGGCGCGCAGATCGGCACCCGGCTGCTGCCGCGCATCTCGCAGCGCGCGCTGCTGTGGGGATTCGTGGGGTTCATCGCCCTGGTGATCGTGAGCCTGTTCGTGATCGTGCCCTCGCGCGAGGCCGAGCTCGACCTGACCTGGGTGACGGGCCTGATCCTGGTCGCCGTGGGCGTCTGCACCGGCATCCTCGCCGGACTCATCGGCGTCGGCGGCGGAATCATCGTCGTGCCCGCACTGATGCTCGGGATGGGGGTGAGCGATCTCATCGCGAAGGGCACCTCGTTGCTGATGATGATCCCGACCGCGGTTTCCGGCACCATAGGCAATCTCCGGAACAGGAACGTCGACCTCGTCGCCGCAGCGGTCATCGGCCTCTCCGCCTGTACGACGACCGCCCTCGGAGCGCTGCTCGCCGCGCGCCTCGATCCGTTCGTCGGCAACATGCTGTTCGCCGCCTACCTCGTCTTCATCGGCTGGCAGCTGGCACGCAAGGCGCTGCGCGCGAAGAACTGAGCGGCGGCCTTTCCTCCGGTTCCCGGCCAGGCGCACCGTCGCACGCCCGGATAGGATCGAGGGGTGCCAGTGAACCCTGATCTGGTCGGCCGCGAGTTCCCGCCGACCGCCCCGTATCTTGTCGGACGCGAGAAGGTGCGCGAGTTCGCGCGGGCCGTCTTCGCCGACGCGCCCGTGCACACCGACGTCGACGCCGCGCACGCCGCCGGGTACGCCGACGTGGTCGCGCCGCCGACGTTCGCGATGGTCATCCAGGACCACACCCTGCAGCAGCTGCTCGCGCTCGAGGACTCCGGCATCGTGCTGTCGCGCACCATCCACGCCGAGCAGCGCTTCACCTATTCGCGGCCCATCGTCGCCGGTGACGAGCTCACCGGACGGCTGCGGGTCACCGGCATCCGCACGCTCGGCGGCAACGCCATGATCACCAGCGAGGCCGAGATCACCGACGCGGACGGCGCGCACATCGTCACCGCGACCAGCGTGCTGCTGGTCGGAGAGGGAGAGTGATGGATTTCACCGTCGGAGACGTCATCGCCGAACGCACCGTGCACGTCACGCGTGAGTCGCTCGTCCGCTACGCCGGAGCATCCGGCGACTTCAACCCCATCCACTACCGCGACGACGTCGCCGCCCAGGTCGGTCTGCCGGGCGTGCTCGCGCACGGCATGCTCACCATGGGCATCGCGTCGTCCGTCGTCGTCTCCGCGCTCCATGAGTCAGGGCAGAGCGACGTCGCGAAGATCGTCGACTACGGCGTGCGCTTCACCAAGCCCGTCGTCGTCGACCCGTCCGACGGCGCCGACGTGACGGTGATCGCCAAGGTCGCCGCGGTCGACGACGAGACCGCGCGGATCGACCTGAAGGTCACCTCCGGCGAGACCACGGTGCTGGCCAAGGCGCAGCTGCGCGTGGCGCTGTGAGCGAGATCGCACCGATCCCGCTGCGCGAGCTGACCACGCTGCGCACCGGCGGCGCGCCCGAGCGGATGCGCGAGGCCACGACCGCTGCCGAGCTGATCGGCGAGCTGCAGGCGGTCTGGGCGACCGGCGACGACTGGTTCGTGCTCGGTGGCGGATCGAATCTCTTCGCCGGAGACGCGGCGTTCGAGGGCACCGTCATCCGGATCCTCACCCGCGGCATCGAGGAGATCCTCTCGCCGCACGAGGGACGGGTGCGGCTGCGCGTGCAGGCAGGACACGACTGGGATCACCTCGTCGCGTACGCCGTCGAACACGGCTACGCCGGAATCGAGGCGATGAGCGGCATCCCCGGCACGGTCGGCGCCGCACCGGTGCAGAACGTGGGAGCCTACGGGCAGGAGATCCAGGAGACGCTGGTCGAGGTCGAGCTGATCGACGAGGACGCCGCGGGGCCGGTGACCGTCCCCGCATCCGAGCTCGCCCTCGGCTTCCGCACCTCCGTGCTCAAGCACCACTACGGCGGTGTCCCGCAGCGCCGCGCCGTGATCCTCAGCGTGACCCTCGACCTCGCCGTCACCGACGGCACGCGCGTCGTGCGCGGCGAACAACTGCGCCGTGCGCTCGGTCTCGAGGACGCGCAGGCCGTGCCGCTCGCCTGGGTGCGCTCGACGATTCTCGAGACCCGCGCGAAGAAGGGGATGCTGCTCGATCCCGACGATCCCGACACCGCGAGTGCCGGATCGTTCTTCCAGAACGCGATCGTGCCCGAGTCCGTCGCGCGCTCGCTGCCGCCGGAGTGCCCGCGCTGGCCCGTCGCACCCGACCTGGACGCGGTCACCGTCATCCCGCTGTCGGGCTTCACGGGAGCCGTGCCTGCTCTGTCGACCGCCCCGGCCGAGGTCAAGGTCAGCGCCGCCTGGCTGATCGAGCACTCCGGCATCCGCAAGGGATTCACGCTGCCGCGCTCGCGCGCCGGCGTCTCGACCAAGCACGCCCTCGCACTCACCAACCGCGGCGGCGCCACCGCTGCGGAGGTGTCGGAGCTGGCCCGGTTCATCCAGAGTCGGGTGCACGCCGAATACGGTCTGCTGCTGCAGCCCGAGCCGGTGCTCGTCGAGGTCGAGCTCTGAGCACGTTCTAGGCTCGAGGAGTGCTCGAGACACTCACCGGATTCGCCGTCGTGGGCCTGGCGATCGCGGTCGGGTACGTCATCGGCCGCATCGATCTGCTCGGCTCGCACGCCCGTGAGGTGCTGAGCCGGCTGACGTTCTTCGTGCTGTCGCCGTTCCTGCTGTTCACCGTGCTGGCCCAGGCGGATGCCCGGGTGCTGTTCTCCGCGCTGCTGCCGGTGTCGGCGGTGGCCGCTGCTGTCGTGATCGGCCTGTACGTGCTGGTCGCGAAGCTGGCCTGGAGACGTGGTGCCGGGGAGACCGTGATCGGTGCCCTCTCCGCCGGCCAGGTGAACTCGAACAACATCGGCATCCCGCTCTCGCTCTACCTGCTCGGCAGCGCGGCGTATCCGGCGCCGGTGATCCTCATGCAGCTGCTGGTGTTCACGCCGATCTCGCTGACGATCCTCGATGCCGTCACCGGCGGGCGCACATCGGTGGGGCGCACGGTGCTGCGGACTGCGACCAACCCGATCATCCTCGGATCCGCGCTCGGCACGCTGGTGTCGGTGCTGGGGATCGAGCTGCCGCCGATCGTCATGGAGCCGTTCACGCTCCTCGCGAACGCCTGCGTGCCGGTGCTGCTGATCAGCTATGGCATCTCGCTGCACGGTCAGCGGGTGCTCGGAGCGGCCGGACGACGACGCGACGTGCTGCTGGCGAGCACGCTGAAGCTGCTGATCATGCCGGTGATCGCGTGGCTGGTCGCGCAGTTCGTGTTCGGGCTGTCCGCGCACGAGGTGTTGATCGTCGTCGTGCTGGCGGCGCTGCCCACCGCGCAGAACGTGTTCAACTACTCGCAGCGTTACGACATCGCTGAGGCGACCGCCAGGGACACCGTGTTCATCACGACGATCGGCTGCGTGCCGATCCTTCTCGGCGCGGTGCTGCTGCTCGGGTGACGTCGGCGACGGGGCGTACGCTCGCAGGCATGAGCGGACTGATCCCGTACCTGCTGTTCCCCGGCAACGCCGCGGAGGCACTGGAGTTCTATCGGAGCGTCTTCGGCGGAGAGCTGCACCTCTTCGACTATGCCCAGGCGGGTCGCAGCGACGGCCCCGGCGATGCGATCGCGCACGGAATGCTGCTCGGCGATGTCGAGCTCGCCGGTGCGGACGCCGGTGCCGACGACGACGCCGTGCACATGAACGGGATGTTCTTCTCGCTGCTCGGCACGGCGGATGCCGAGACGCTGACGTCGTGGTTCGACGCGCTCGCCGCGGGCGGCCGCGTGATCGACCCGCTGCAGAAGAGGCCGTGGGGAGACCACGACGGCACGCTCTCGGACAGGTACGGGGTGCGCTGGCTGCTCGGGTTCCACCCGGAGGGCTGAGCACCCCGCGCGGGTCAGCAGCGACGGAGCGCTCTAAGCTGGGGAGCCTGCGTGGCTCTGGACTCTGACGGGAGATGCTCTGTGGACGTGGTGGACTTCATCGGCTCTGCGACTTACCCTGGCCGGATCGTCGTCGCGGGGCGGGATGCGGCGGGAGTGCCCTTCGCTCTCTACTGTCTGAGCGGACGGAGCGCAGCCTCGAAGCAGCGCGACTTCGTCGCGACGGATGACGGACTCGAGGTGATCGACACCACAGGATCCGGTGACGATCCGCTCCGCCACTACCAGGCCGCCTACGCGGAGCAGGGGCGGATGCTGCTCGGCAACGGCGATCACGTCGCTCAGCTGCGTGCCGGGTCGGTCTCCGCCGAGTCGCTCCCGACGCTGCTCGACGACGTGCTGCCCGAGCCGGACCCGCCCATCCTGACGCCGCGCATCGGTGTGCTCGCGACGTTCCGCGACGATGCACTGGACCGGCTGCAGGGCTTCGGCGTCACCGGCCAGGTGCCGGTGCGTCATCGGCTCGTCGTGGAACGTCCGGGGCCGGGCGTCGCGGTCGCCGTGAAGACCTACCGCGGTTCGGCGGCGGACGTCGTGGTCGACGGCGTACCGGAGCAGGTCTCGGTCACGCAGCCCTGGACCGAACTCGTGCAGGCGGCGGCGGAGGCGATCGACGACGACGTGCGCGTCGCGGTCACAGGCGCCGAGATCCGAGACGGCGGGTTCGCCGGGTGGGTGAAGGTTCGGTAGCTCAGGCGCTCGCCGGCGATTGCGTCAGGTGCGCGTGACGCAATCGCCTCGTCCGTCGACCGGATGTCAGGAGGCGAACAGCCGCTGCAGGCGCTGCACGCCCTCGAGCAGGGCGTCGTCGCCGAGGGCGTACGACATACGCACGTAGCCGGACGGGCCGAAGGCCTCGCCGGGCACGACGGCGACCTCGGCCTGGTCGAGGATGAGGTCGGCGAGCTCGAGCGAGGTGGTCGGGGTCACGCCGCCCCACGTGCGGCCGAGCAGACCCTGCACGTCGGGGTACACGTAGAACGCGCCGGTGGGGTTCGGCACCACGAGGCCGTCGATCTTCGACAGCTCCGACACGATCAGCCGTCGACGACGGTCGAACGCCTCGCGCATCTGCTCGGCCTCGGTCTGCGGGCCGTTCAGTGCCGCGATCGCCGCCTTCTGCGCAACGTTGTTCACGTTGCTGGTCAGGTGCGACTGCAGGTTGCCGGCGATCTTGATCGCATCGGCCGGGCCCACCATCCAGCCCACGCGCCATCCGGTCATCGCGTAGGTCTTGGCCACGCCGTTGACGAGGATGGTCTGGCCGGCGACCTCGGGCACGGCCTGAACGACCGAGGTCGCCTCGACACGCTGGGTCCCTGAGCCTGTCGATTGGGTCCCTGAGCCTGTCGAAGGGTAGGTCAGGTTCTGGTAGATCTCGTCGGAGATGATCCAGATGCCGTGCTCGACCGCCCACGCTGCGATCGCTGTGGTCTCCTCGGGGGAGTAGACCGAGCCGGTCGGGTTCGAGGGCGAGACGAACACCAGCACGGTGGTTCGCGGGGTGCGCGCGGCCTCGAGCTGCTCGACGGTGACCTTGTAGTCCTGGTCGGCGCCGGCGAACACCTCGACCGGCACGCCGTCGGCGAGACGGATCGCCTCGGGGTAGGTGGTCCAGTACGGCGCGGGGAGCAGGACCTCGTCGCCCGGGTTCACCACTGCCTGGAACGCCTGGTATACCGACTGCTTGCCGCCGTTGGTGACGATGACCTGGCTCGGCGAGACCTCGAGGCCCGAGTCGCGCAGGGTCTTCGCCGCGATCGCCTCGCGCAGAGCGGGCAGGCCGGCGGCGGGGGTGTACCGGTAGTTCGCGGGGTCGGCGAGGGCCTCGGCCGCGGCATCCACGATGAACTGCGGCGTCGCGAAGTCGGGCTCGCCGGCGGCATACGAGATGACGGGCTTGCCCTCGGCCTTGAGGGCCTTGGCCTTGGCGTCCACCTTGAGCGTGGCGGACTCGGCGATGGCGGACAGTTTGCGGGACAGCGGGGCGCGTTCGGTCACGATAACGAGGGTACTCGCGTAGCGGTCCCGGCGCAGACGATGAGGGCGTCAAGAACAGCGGTTCTTGACGCCCTCATCAATGCGGTCAGGCGGCGAAGCCGTGCGCCTCGGCGACAGCCGGAAGCGTGATGCGCCCTGCGCGCACGTTCAGCCCCTTGGCCAGGGCCGCGTCGTCCGCTGCCGCTCGGTCCCAGCCCTTGCCGGCGATCGCCGACACGTAGGGGAGGGTGGCGTTGGTGAGCGCGCGCGTGGCGGTCTCCGGCACAGCGCCGGGCATGTTCGCGACGCAGTAGTAGATCGAGTCGTGCACGGCGAATGTGGGGTCGTCATGTGTCGTCGGGCGCGAGCCCTCGAAGCATCCGCCCTGGTCGATGGCGATGTCGACCAGAACCGATCCCGGCTTCATGTTCGCGACCATCTCGTCGGTGACGAGCTTGGGGGCGGCGGCGCCGGGGATCAGCACCGAGCCGATCACGAGGTCGGCGGCGGCGAGCTCCTCGGCGATGTCGTAGCGGCTCGAGGCGCGGGTCTCGAGGCCCGGGTACAGGTGCTCCAGCTCGCGCAGGCGCGGCAGCGAGATGTCGATCACGGTGACGTTCGATCCGAGGCCCAGAGCATTGGCGGCGGCGTGCTCGCCGGCGACGCCGCCGCCGATCACGACGGTCTTCGCGCGCCGGGTGCCGGGGATGCCGCCGAGCAGAACGCCGCGGCCGCCGTTGGAGCGCAGCAGGGAGTACGAGCCCATCGTCACGGACAGGCGTCCGGCGATCTCGCTCATCGGGAAGAGCAGGGGAAGGCTGCGATCGGGGAGCTGCACGGTCTCGTAGGCGACGGCGGTGGTGCCGGCATCGACGAGCGCGGCGGTGAGGGCGCGATCGGCGGCGAGGTGCAGGTAGGCGAACAGGGTGAGGTCGTCGCGCAGGAAGCCGTACTCCTGAGCGATGGGCTCCTTCACCTTCAGCAGCAGGTCGGCCCGTCCCCAGGCCTCCTCGGCGGTGTCGACGATCTCGGCGCCGGCGGAGCGGTAGGCATCGTCGCTGATCCCCGAGCCGAGCCCCGCGCCGGACTGCACGTGCACGCTGTGTCCTTCGTGCACGAGACGGTCGGTGCCGGCGGGTGTCAGGGCGACCCGGTTCTCGTTGTTCTTGACTTCGGTGGGGACGCCGATCTTCATCGATTCTCCTGGGGCGGCGGCGGACAGCTGAGCGTAGAAAAGAATCGCAGAAACATCGAGGTCCCGAGTCCGATCTCGCAGAATCTTCGAGAACTGACGCAATGGAGAAAGATCCAGCACCGAACATGGTGTCCGGGGCGGTCAGAGTGCGCGGATCAGTGCGCCAAGCATCCGTGGGGCTTTCACCGCACGCCGGGTGCGGGGAGGAATTCGTCGGTATAGGGGCGACTGCAGCGACGTTTCCGCCTCGTGTCATGGCTGAGGCGGCCAGGCGAAGGGCAGATCAGGCGAACGCGCCGTCGCGGGTGGAGACGATCTCTTTGCCGAGCGGCATCAGCGAGATCGGCACCAGCTTGAAGTCGGCGATCGCCATCGGGATGCCGATGATCGTGATGCACAGCGCGATGCCGGAGACGATGTGGCCGAGTGCGAGCCACCAGCCCGCGAGGATCACCCAGATCACGTTGCCGAGGAACGAGCCGACGCCGGCGGTGGGCTTGGCCACGATCGTGCGCCCGAACGGCCAGATCACGAATCCGGCAGTGCGGAACGAGGCGATCGCCCACGGGATCGTGATGATCGGGATGCACAGCAGCACGCCCGCGAGCACATAGCCGAGGAACAGGCCGAAGCCGGCGAAGATCAGCCAGATGATGTTCAGCAGGGTGCGCATGAGATCATTCTCCGGGTGCCGGCTGTGAGCCGGGCGCAAGGGTTTCAACCGCGGGCGGACTCGGCGCTGGGGTCACCCCACGTCGCACTGGCAGAAGTCGGCGAGGCGACGTGCCGGATGCTGCGGATCGGTGACGTCCACGATCGCATCCGCCGTGGTGTCGGCCAGGTCGTCGTCGGTCGCGAGCCAGATGCGGAAGTGCCACAGCCAGCGGGTGCGCCCCGCGAGCAGCGACCTGTCGCCGGAGACGATCGTCACCGCATCCGCTCCGTCTGTGCGCAGCGGGGTGACGAGCTCGGTCCGCAGCGCGTCCTCGGACCTGCCGTCCTGTGCGATGGACGACGCGATGACATCGCGGCGGGCGAATGCGGCGGAGAGGTCGTCGGCGAAAGCTGCCGAGAGCGCGGCATCCGGGCTCGCGACGGCCACCAGTCGCGCACCGCGGCGATGGCTGTGCAGGAACTCACCTGCGATCTCATCGTGGACGGGCTGCCCGGTGACTGTCGCGCTCATCCCCTCAGGCTACGCCGGGACGGCCGCCGGGCACCCTGCGGGAGTCAACGCTCGACGACGACGCCGTCCTCGTCGGCGTACAGCCGGGCTCCGGGCCGGAACACGACGTCGCCGAACGTCAGCGTGACGTCCACCTCGCCGGTGCCCTCCTTGCGGCTCCTGCGCGGGTTGGTGCCCAGGGCCTTCACGCCGAGCGGCATCCGCCCGATCGCGACGCTGTCGCGGATGCATCCGTGGATGACAACTCCCTCCCAGCCGTTGTCGACGGCGAGCTGGGCGATCATGTCGCCCATCAGTGCGGTGTCGAAGGAGCCGGCGCCGTCGACGACGAGCACCGACCCGTCTCCGGGGGTGGAGAGCAGCTCCTTGAGCACCACGTTGTCCTGGAAGCAGCGCACGGTGCGGATCGGGCCCTCGAACGCGGTCACGCCGCCGAAGGAGCGCAGCTGCAGGGGGAGGGACTGCAGGGCGTCGCCGTGCTGGTCGTAGAGGTCCGCGGTGGAGGTCATGGCTCAATCCTTTCAGTCACCGGTCGCCCGCGAGCGCCAGCGAGACGAAACGCTCTCAGGTGATCTGAAGGCGTTTCGTCTCGCTTCGCTCGCTCAACGACCGGTGGTGGTGCGGTCAGCTGAACTGGTTCATCGTGTTGTGCTGGCCGCCCGCCTTCAGGGCGGCGTCACCGGCGAAGTACTCCTTGTGGTTGTCACCGAGGTCGGAGCCGGCCATGTTCTGGTGCTTGACGGTGGCGATGCCGCCGCGGATCTCGCGACGCTGCACGCCCTTGACGTAGGCCAGCATCCCCTCGTCGCCGAAGTATCCCTTCGCCAGGTCATCGGTCGAGAGAGCCGCCGTGTGGTAGGTCGGCAGGGTGATCAGGTGGTGGAAGATGCCGGCGCGGGCGGAGCCGTCGCGCTGGAAGGTGCGGATCTTCTCGTCGGCCTGGCGCGCCAGCTCGGTGTCGTCGTACTCGACGCTCATCAGCCTGTCGCGGTCGTAGCCCGACATGTCCTCGCCCAGCTCGGCGAGTGCGTCGTAGGCCTGCTGACGGAAGTTCAGCGTCCAGTTGAACGACGGGCTGTTGTTGTAGACCAGCTTCGCGTCCGGGATCTCGGCGCGGATCGCGTCGACCATGCCGGCGATCTGCTCGACGTGCGGCTTCTCGGTCTCGATCCACAGCAGGTCGGCGCCGTTGCGCAGCGACGTGATGCAGTCCAGCACGACGCGCTCCTCGCCGGTGCCGGCGCGGAACCGGTACAGGTTGCTGGCGAGGCGCTTCGGCCGCAGCAGCCTGCCGTCACGCTTGATGACCACGTCGCCGCCTGCGAGATCGCCCTCGGCGATCTCCTCGACGTCGAGGAACGAGTTGTACTGGTCGCCGAGGTCGCCCGGATGCTGCGTCACGGCGAGCTTCTGGGTCAGGCCGGCGCCCAGCGAGTCGGTGCGGGCGACGATGATGCCGTTGTCGATGCCGAGCTCGAGGAAGGCGTAGCGGACCGCGTTGATCTTCGCGAGGAAGTCCTCGTGCGGCACGGTGACCTTGCCGTCCTGGTGGCCGCACTGCTTCTCGTCCGAGACCTGGTTCTCGATCTGGATGGCGCAGGCGCCGGCCGCGATCATCTTCTTCGCCAGCAGGTACGTGGCCTCGGGGTTGCCGAAGCCGGCGTCGATGTCGGCGATGATGGGCACGACGTGGGTCTCGTAGTCGTCGATCTGCGACTGGATGAACTCGGCTCCGGTTTCATCGCCGGCGGCGCGGGCGGCGTCGAGCTGAGTGAAGAGCAGGTCGAGTTCGCGGGCGTCGGCCTGGCGCAGGAACGTGTAGAGCTCCTCGATCAGTGCGGGCACGGCCGTCTTCTCGTGCATGGACTGGTCGGGCAGCGGGCCGAACTCGGAGCGCAGGGCGGCGACCATCCACCCGGAGAGGTAGAGGTAGCGCTTGTCCGTGGTCTTCAGGTGCTTCTTGATCGAGATCAGCTTCTGCTGCCCGATGAAGCCGTGCCAGACGCCGAGCGACTGGGTGTAGACCGACGAGTCGGCGTCGTACTCGGCCATGTCGCGGCGCATGATGTCGGCGGTGTACTGCGCGATCTCAAGTCCCGTGCGGAACCGGTTCTGCGCACGCATCCGCGCGGCGGCCTCGGGGTCGATGGCGTGCCACGGCGAGCCGTTGCGATCCTTCAGCGCCTGGATGGCGTCGATGTCGTCCTGGTAGCGGGTCATTTCTCTGTCCTTCGTGGGTGTGCAGGCGGGCGGTCGAGGCGTTTCGTCTCGCTTCGCTCGCTCAACGGGCGGGGTATGGACGGGGTGGAAGATCAGGCGGTCTCGACGAGGAAGCGCGAGTACGCCGGCAGGGTCAGGAAGGCGGGGAACTCGGGTCGCAGCGCCACCTCGCGGAACACCTCGGCGGCATCGTCGAACCGGTTGCCCTCCTGGGTCCCTGAGCCTGTCGAAGGGCGCCAGGTGGCGGAGAGCATCTCCGAGATCAGGCCCTCGACGTACTCGGGGGTGATCGGGGTGCCGTCCTCGACGGTCTGGCTCTGGTGGATCCACTGCCAGACCTGCGAGCGGCTGATCTCGGCGGTGGCGGCGTCTTCCATCAGGTTGTCGATGGCGACGGCGCCGATGCCCCGCAGCCACGCCTCGATGTAGCGGATCGCCACGGAGACGTTGTCGCGAACGCCTTGAGCGGTGATCGGGCGTCCGATCCGCACGTCGAGCAGGTCCTCGGCGCGCACCCGCACGTCGTCGCGCTGCCGGTCCAGCTGGTTCGGCCGGTCGCCGAGCACGGCGTCGAACTCGGCCTGAGCGGTGGGGATCAGGTCGGGGTGCGCCACCCAGGTGCCGTCGAAGCCGTCACCCGCCTCGCGGCGCTTGTCAGCGGCGACCTTCTCGATCGCCCTGGCCGTCACCTCGGGATCGCGGCGGTTCGGGATGAAGGCGCTCATCCCGCCGATCGCGAAGGCCCCGCGGCGGTGGCAGGTCTGCACGAGCAGCTCGGTGTAGGCCCGCATGAACGGCACGGTCATGGTGACCTCGCTGCGGTCCGGCAGCACGAAGCGTGCGCCGCGGCCGCGGTAGTTCTTGATGATCGAGAAGATGTAGTCCCAGCGGCCGGCGTTGAGCCCTGCGCAGTGGTCGCGCAGCTCGAAGAGGATCTCCTCCATCTCGAAGGCGGCGGGCAGCGTCTCGATCAGCACGGTCGCGCGGATGGTGCCGTGCGGGATGTCGAGGTAGTCCTCGCTGAACGAGAAGACATCGTTCCACAGCTTCGCCTCCTCGCTGGACTCGAGCTTGGCGATGTAGAAGTACGGACCGCGGCCGGAGTCGATGAGCGCCTGCGCGTTGTGGAAGAAGTACAGTCCGAAGTCGACCAGCGAGGCCGAGGCATCCAGGCGGCGACCGGTGCGGTCGGTGAACGCGAGGTGCTTCTCGGGCAGGTGCCAGCCGCGTGGGCGCATCACGATGGTCGGGGTCTGCTCTGCGGTGACCCGGTATTCCTTGCCGTCGGCGCTGATGTGCACCAGCTCGCCGCGGATCGCGTCGCGCAGCGACAGCTGTCCGCCGATGACGTTGTTCCAGGTGGGGCTGGTGGCGTCCTCCTGGTCGGCCAGCCACACCTTCGCGCCGGAGTTCAGGGCGTTGACGGTCATCTTCGGATCCGTCGGGCCGGTGATCTCGACGCGGCGGTCCTCCAGGCCGGGGCCGGCTCCGGCGACGCGCCAGTCGGCGTCCTCCCGGATGTGCCGGGTGTCGTCTCGGAAGCGCGGGTCGTGGCCGTTGCCGATCTCGAAACGGCGGCGCATCCGGTCGGCCAGGCGATCGTGCCGGCGGCCGGCGAAGCGGTGGTGCAGCTCGGTGAGGAACGCCAGCGCGGCGGGCGTGAGGATCTCGTCGTACCGCTCGCGGACGGGACCCGCGACGACGATCGAAGGCCCCTGCTGGGTGGTCTGGATGGTGGGAGTGCTCATGACCGTGGTCCTCTCTGTGCTGCCGGTGGTGGCTTGACATCCACTCTGAGAGAAGTTCCAGCATCCGGCTGACCAGATCGAAGGAGAAGTTTGGCCGTAATTCTCTTTCGTGACAGAATCGGGGCTACCTGGGGTCGTTGAGCGAGCGAAGCGAGACGAAACGTCGTCACCGCGTTTCGTCTCAGTCGCTGCGCTCCCTCGCTCAACGACCGGAAAGCGAGGAAGCCCGTGGAAGACACCGACGCTCTCACGATCGGGCGGCGCATCCGGCAGCTGCGCACCGCGCGCGGGATGACGCTCGAAGAGCTGGCGTCCGCGGTCGAGCGGGCGCCCAGCCAGCTGTCCATGGTCGAGACCGGCAAGCGCGAGCCGAAGCTCACCCAGCTGCAGGCGATCGCCCGCGCTCTGGACACCACGATCGACGCGCTGCTCGAGGGTGAGCCGCTCGACGAGCGCAGCACGATGGAGATCGCCCTGGAGCGCGCGATGAAGGGGCAGACGTTCCGCGCTCTCGGCATCCCGTCGTTCCGCATCGCGAAATCGGTGCCGGATGACGCGCTCGCCGCGATGCTCGCCCTGCACGGCGAGATCGAGCGGCTGCGCGACGAACGTGCGGCGACGCCCGAGGAGGCCCGCCGCGCCAACGTCGACCTGCGCCACCTGATGCGCACGCAGGACAACTACTTCGAGGGTCTCGAGGCGGCGGCGCGTGAGATCCTGGTCGCCGTCGGCCATCCGGGCGGGCCGCTCACGCAGCGCACCGCGTCCGAGATCGCCGCCCACCTGGGGTTCACGCTGCACTACGCGCCGGACCTGCCACAGTCGACCCGCAGCGTGGCCGACCTCGCGAACGGCCGACTGTATCTGTCCAGCAGTGTTCCGGCCAAGGGCGATGCGCGCACCGCCGTGCTGCAGGCGCTGAGCAGCCGCATCCTCGGCCATGCCGAACCGCGCAGCTACGCGGAGTTCCTGCGCCAGCGGGTGGAGACGAACTACCTCACCGGCGCGCTGCTGGTGCCGGAGGCGCACGTCGTGCCGGTGCTGCAGGATGCCAAGGCCCGACGCGCGATCTCGATCGAAGACCTCCGCGACACCTACTCGGTGTCGTACGAGACCGCCGCGCACCGGTTCACGAACCTCGCGACCCGACACCTCGGCATCCCGGTGCACTTCCTGAAGGTGCACGAGTCCGGCACCATCACGAAGGCCTACGAGAACGACGACGTGAACTTCCCCACCGACCGGCTCGGGTCGATCGAGGGGCAGATGTGCTGCCGGCGCTGGACCAGCCGCGAGGTGTTCGAGGTCGAGGACCGGTTCAACCCGTACTACCAGTACACCGACACCGGCAACGGCACCTACTGGTGCACCGCGCGTGTGGAGCCCTCCAGCGAGGGGCTGCACTCGGTGAGCGTGGGTGTGCGGTTCGACGACACGAAGTGGTTCGTCGGGCGGGACACTCCCAACCGCGGGACCTCTCCGCACGCGACCGAGGTGTGCTGCCGCAGGGCACCTGCCGAGCTCGAGGATCGCTGGCGTCAGCGCTCCTGGCCGAACGTGCGCACCCCGCGCACGCTGCTGGCGACGCTGCCCACCGGTGCATTCCCCGGAGTGGACACCACCGACGTGTACGAGTTCCTGGAGGCGCACGCGCCGACGTGAGAGCTTTTCGCGTGAGTGTCGATTGGCCCGCGCCTCCCGCTGCGGCGCGCGCCGACGATCCGTCGGTGCGGGCGCACCTGCTCGGTCGCTCGGCCGACCTCCGGGCGGGCTGAGCGGCGGAATCCCGCAGTCAGGCCCGTGGGCGTGCGATGGCGTCCAGCAGCACGTCGAGCCCGTACTCGAAGGCCTCGTCGACGTCGCCGCCGAGACGGAACGCACCGGCCTGCTCCATCGTGCAGAAGCCGTAGATCCAGGCGGTGAACGTGCGGGCCGCGGGCAGCGGGTCACCGGACGCTGCGGCGGAGATGACGTCGAGCAGCGGGCGCAGCAGCGGTTCGCCGGCCTCGGGTGAGGGTGCGGCGGCGGCCGAGGGCGCGGCGAACAGCAGTCCTGAGACGCGCGGGGCCCGAGCGGCGAAGGCGCGCAGGGCGTGCGCCATCCGTCGCAGCCGTCCGGCAGGGCCTTCGCCCGGGGCGAACGGCTCCGAGGACATCTCCGTGACGAGCTCGCGGGCGGCATCCTCCGCGGCGAGGCGGAGCAGGCCGTGCCGGTCGGCGGCTCGCTTGTACAGGCTCGGCGTGCGGACGCCGACGGCGGATGCCACCGAGCTCATCGTGACGGCGTCGATCCCGTCATCCTCGGCGATCCGGCGGATGGCGGCGACGAGCGCCTCCTGGCTGACGCGCTGCGGTGCAGGCATGCGGTCCCCTTCCTGTGAATCGATCATAAGGCTATTGACATTAGCCTTCAAGGCTACTTGATGTAGCCATCATGAACGCAGAGATCCTCCGCATCGGCGACGACCTGGTCGCGATGCACGCCGTCCTCACGGATGCCGGCATCACTCTCGTCGACGCCGGCCTTCCTGGCGATCGCAAAGCGCTCGAGAGCACGCTGCGCGCCGCGGGCCGTGAGCTGTCCGACATCCGCGGTGTCGTGCTGACCCACGGCGACAGCGATCACATCGGGGTCGCCGAGTGGCTGCGCGCCGAGCACGGCGTGCCCGTCCACGTGCACGAGGCGGATGCCGCGCGGGCCAGGGGAGAGGTGAAGTCGCACGCCCCCGGCGGCGCCTGGAAGCTGGGCCCCGTGCTGCGCTTCCTCGGCAGCGGCATCCGACGAGGTGCGATGCGCAGCGTGCGGATCGGAGAGGTGCGCACGTTCCGGGACGGCGACGTGCTCGACCTGCCCGGCGCGCCGGAGATCATCGGGCTGCGCGGCCACTCGCCGGGCTCGGTCGCGATCCGCATCCCGTCCGCCGACGCGCTGTTCCTCGGCGACGCGGTCACCACGCGCAATGTGCTCACCGGGGTCGAGGCCGTCGCGCTCGGACCGTTCAGCGACGACCCGCAGCAGACTCCCGAGAGCCTCGAGCGGCTGCGCGGGCTGCCGGAGACGCGGCTCTTCCCCGGCCACGGGCCGGAGTTCCGCGGCACGGCCGACCAGCTCATCGCCGCGCTGGCCGTCACGCGGCAGGAGTGATGATCCGCAGTCCGTCGAAGCGGCGGAAGTCGCGGTCGAAGGTCGCCACCGGGCAGTCGTAGCCCAGCGCGACCGATGCGATGTACGCATCCGGTACGAGATTGCCGGTCGCCTGCGTCTCGATGCACAACGCGACCAGGTGCGTCGCTCCGTCGATCAACGGCGCAGCGGTGAGGTACGCGCCCGCAGACACCACATCGTGGATGAAGGCCGAAGCCTCGTCCAACCTCGAGGGAACGCGGAAGGCTCCCGGCAGAGTGACGATCCGCAGGAACCCGGTCCATACCGCATCCGGGACGACGATGTCGTCGGAACCCGAGAGCGCCTGTGAGAGCCACGGGAGCGCGACATCGTGATGCGGATGATCCTGGCGGAACGCCGCGATCAGCACGTTGACGTCGACGACGATCATGCGATCTCGGTGCCCATCGCCTCGTACAGACCGCGATTCGTGGTGAGATCGACGCCGGGCTGGGCGCCGCCGGTCGCTGCTGACACGGTCAGAGTCACTGGTCGTCGGGCAGGCCGAGATGCCGCGAGATCGCGCCGCAGCACCTCTTCGACATAAGCGCCGAGCGTCACGCCGGACTCCTGGGCGCGGGCCTTCGCCTGCGCGAGCAGGCGATCGTTGATCGAGAGGGTGGTGCGCATGATGCTGATCCTAGTGCATCACCTGCATCAGTCGGCGGCTGCCTGCAGCGTCGCCCACAGTTCGGCGCGGGCCGGGAACGTCGCGAGGTCGATCTGCAGGATGCCGGACGCCTGAGCGATGCGCGCCCGCAGCGTGTGCCGGTGGATGCCGAGCGCCGTTGCGGCCTGCTCGACGCGGGCGTCGTGCTCCAGCCACACCCGCAGCTGCTGCTCGAGATCCGGGTCGGCCTCGCGGAGCGGCGCGAGCCGGCTCTGCGCAGCGAGCCGGGCGTCGGGGCCGAGGGAATCCAGGATGCCCGGTGCTGCGGCGTACCGGATCACGCCCTCGCCCTGTCGCCGCAGTGCGGTCGCGGCCTGTGCCTCGGCGCGCGCGATGTCGTCGAGGTCACTGGGCTCGGAGAGCCCCAGCCTCGCAGCGAAGGCCGCGGCGAAGGCATCCACGGCCGCGACGTCGGCGGCGGAGAGCACCACGATGCCCTCAGCGACCAGTGCGTCGGTCGCGCGTCGCCGCCACCAGTCCGGATTCGCCGGAGCGTCGGTCGCCGCGATGAGCACCGGCTCGGCGGGAAGCTCGCGCACTCGGCGGGCCGCTCGGGTGGCTCCCTCGCGCAGCAGCGTCAGCACCTCGGCATCCAGCCGCCGCTCCCGCAGGGCGAGCCGCTCGCTCTGCTCCAGCGCCAGTCCGGCCATCGCGATCACCGACGTGACGACGGTGCGGGTCTCCGGGTCGAGGGCCGCCGCGCCCACGCCGATCACGCCGCGCAGTCGCCCGGTGCTGCCGAGCGTGAACAGCGTCGCGCCGCTCTCGCCGTGCTCGATCGTCTCGCTCGCGGTCGCCCCGCGTGCCAGCAGGGCCCCGGCATGCGCAGTCAGCTCGGCCGTCGCGGCGCCTGCGGGATGCTCGTGCACGAGTCCGCCGGCCTCGTCGAACATCGCCACTCCGCATCCCAGCCGGCGGGAGAGCTCGGTGAGCGCGGCATCCAGACCCTGCGGGCGCAGCGAGGCGATCGCGAGTGCCCGCTGCGCCTCCAAGGCCCAGGTGCGCCGGGAGTACGCCTGCTCTGCGATCGCCTCGGCATGGGCGCGGGCGACGGCGATGAACGGGGTGCCGTAGGGCACTTCGAAGAGCGGGATGCCGCGTTCGGCGCAGGCGTCTGCGAGTCCGTCGGGCACGCCGGCGCGGTGCACGTCGGTGCCGAAGCCGAGCCCGATCACGCCTCGCTGCGCGAGGCGGTCCACGTAGTCGCCCACCGGGGTCTGCTCGAACTGCGTGCCCGTCGTGAGCAGCACCAGGTCGTCGGCGAGGAACGGCGTCGGATCGGCGAGATCGCTGCTGTGCACCCAGCGCAGCGGGCGGTCCAGCGCACGGTCCGGCAGCTCCGCCGGCAGCAGCCGCAGCTTCAGCGCGGGCCGGGCGAGCAGCGTGCGCAGGGTGGGCGTCGTGGTGTCCACGTGGTCTCCGTCCCGGTCGTTGAGCGAGCGAAGCGAGACGAAACGCATCCGCGCGTCGGAGAGCGTTTCGTCTCGGTCGCAGGCTCCCTCGCTCAACGACCGGTTGGCCGGAGCGGCGAAACTTCCAATCAGATTGTACGCACCGGCGAATGCATCGGACATCCGGCCGACCTAGCGTTGCTGTCATGACCCTCATCGACGAGCCCACCACTGTTCCCGTCGGCGGCCCCGCACTGCCCCAGGTGCGCCGGGTCGTCACCGACCTCCCCGGCCCCCGCTCGGCCGAGATCCTGGCCCGCAAGGCCGCTGCCGTCTCCGCGGGCGTCTCGCACACGATCCCCGTCGCCGCTGTCGCGGCCGGCGGAGGCGTCGTGGTCGACGCCGACGGCAACTCGCTGATCGACCTCGGCTCGGGCATCGCCGTGACCTCGGTGGGCAATGCACACCCGAAGGTCGCCGCAGCCGTGGCCGCGCAGGCCGCGCAGTTCACCCACACCTGCTTCATGATCTCGCCGTACGAGTCGTACATCGAGGTCGCCGAGGCGCTGAACCGGCTGACTCCCGGCGACTTCGCCAAGAAGACCGCCCTGTTCAACTCGGGCGCCGAAGCCGTCGAGAACGCGATCAAGATCGCCCGCAAGCACACCGGTCGCCAGGCCGTCGTCGCCCTCGACCACGGTTACCACGGCCGTACCAACCTGACCATGGCGCTGACCGCCAAGTCGATGCCGTACAAGAGCGGGTTCGGGCCGTTCGCCCCCGAGGTGTACCGCGTTCCCGGCTCGTACCCGCTGCGCGACGGACTGACCGGCGCCGAGGCCGCTGCCCGCGCCATCACCCTGATCGAGAAGCAGGTCGGCGCCGACAACCTCGCCGCGATCATCATCGAGCCCATCCAGGGCGAGGGCGGGTTCATCGTCCCCGCGGACGGGTTCCTGAACGACATCGTGGACTGGTGCCGCGCGAACGGCGTGGTCTTCATCGCCGACGAGGTGCAGACCGGTTTCGCCCGCACCGGACACATGTTCGCCAGCGAGATCTTCGGCATCGAGCCCGACCTCATCACCACGGCCAAGGGCATCGCGGCGGGTCTTCCGCTCGCCGGCGTCACCGGCCGCGCGGAGGTCATGGATGCCACGCACGCCGGCGGACTGGGCGGCACCTACGGCGGCAACCCGATCGCCTGCGCCGCGGCGCTCGCCGCGATCGACGCCTTCGAGAACGAGGGCCTCGTGCAGCGCGCCGCCGAGATCGGCGGCATCCTGCTCGGCCGTCTCGCGGTCATGCAGGCCGGCGACCCGCGCATCGGCGACGTCCGCGGTCACGGTGCGATGATCGCCGCCGAGTTCGTCGACCCGGCGACCGGCGCCCCGGATGCGGCGCTCACGGCGAAGGTCGCCAAGGCCGCGATCGCGGAGGGCGTGATCGTGCTCACCTGCGGCACCTTCGGCAACGTCATCCGGTTCCTGCCGCCGCTCTCGATCGGCGATGAGCTGCTGAACGAGGGCCTCGACGTCGTCGCGGCCGCACTGGCGGCCTCCTGAGACCACCGGCCGCGCGAAGGGTCGGGGGATCTTGGAGCGCGGCCGGTACACACCATTCCGAGAAGAGAAGGATCTGTGCAATGACGGACATCACTCGTGACGTGGTCATCATCGGGGCCGGCGCTGCCGGCACGACGGCGGCCGATCAGCTGCGCAAGGCGGGCCTGACGGTCGCCGTGCTCGAGGCACGCGACCGCGTCGGCGGACGCCTCTGGACCGACGTCATCGAGGGCGCGATGCTCGAGATCGGCGGTCAGTGGGTCTCTCCCGATCAGGACGCCCTGAAGGAGACCATCGCCGACCTGGGGCTGGAGACGTTCAGCCGCTACCGCGAGGGCGACAGCGTCTACGTCGGCCCCGACGGGCAGGCGCACCGCTTCACCGGCGAGATGTTCCCGGTGGAGCCCGAGACCGAGGCTGTGATCGCCGAGATCACCGAGCGTCTCGACGCGATGGTCGCCGAGATCGACCCCGACCGTCCGTGGGAGCACCCGAACGCCGCGGAGTGGGACGCGATCACCTGGGACGCCTGGCTGCGGCAGCAGACCGATGACGACGAGGCCGTGCGCAACCTCGCCTTCGCCACCGGCTCGGCGATGCTCACCAAGCCCACGCACGCCTTCTCGCTGCTGCAGTCGCTGCTGATGGCGGCATCCGCCGGCTCGTACTCCAACCTCGTCGACGCCGACTTCATCCTCGACAAGCGGGTCGTCGGGGGTCTGCAGCAGGTGCCGCAGCTGCTCGCCGAGCGTCTCGGTGACGACGTGTTCCTGAACAGCGCTGTGCGCTCCCTGGAGTGGGGCGACCCTTCGACAGGCTCAGGGGCCCAGAACGTCGTGGCACACGCCGACGGCGACCTGACCGTGCGAGCGCGCTATGCGGTCCTCGCGCACGCCCCGGTGCTGTACGACCGCATCTCGTTCGTGCCGGCGCTGCCGCGCCGCCAGCACCAGCTGCACCAGCACCTCTCGATGGGCTTCGTGATCAAAGTGCACGCGGTCTACGACCGGCCGTTCTGGCGCGAGCAGGGTCTGTCCGGCACGGCGTTCAGCCCGTACGAGCTTTCGCACGAGGCCTACGACAACACCAACCACGGCGACGAGCGGGGCACCCTGGTCGGTTTCGTGAGCGACCAGAACGCGGACGACCTGTTCACGCTCTCGGCCGAGGAGCGCAAGGAGCGCATCCTCGAGTCGCTCTCGCACTACTACGGCCCTGAGGCCAAGAGCCCGGTCGTCTACTACGAGAGCGACTGGGGCAGCGAGGAGTGGACGCGCGGCGCCTACGCCGCGAGCTTCGACATGGGCGGCCTGCATCGCTACGGCGCCGACCTGCGCGCCGCGGTCGGCCCGATCCACTTCGCCTGCAGTGACATGGCCGGCGCCGGCTACCAGCACGTCGACGGCGCCATCCGCATGGGGCGTCTCGCCGCGGCGAACATCCTGGCGGCGGACGGCGCATGACCAGCCCGATCGTCGTCGGCTACACGGCAACGGCCGCCGGCGCTGACGCGCTCACCCTCGGCATCCGGCTCGCCAGAGCCACCGATGCCGCACTGCGGCTCGTGATCGTGCTCCCCTTCGAGGGGACGCGGAGCAAGGCCGTCGCCCCGGAGCGCGCCTATGAGGACCTGCTCCGCGACCAGGCGCGCAGCTGGCTGGAGGATGCTGTCACCGCCATCCCCGAGGGCCTCGCGCACAGCGGCCACGTGCGCTTCGCGGAATCGTTCGGCGCGGGACTGCTGTCCGCCGCGGATGAGTTCGGCGCCGGTCTGCTCGTGCTCGGCGCCGCGAACGGCGGCGCTCTGCGACGGCACCGTCTGGGGTCCGTGGCATCCGAGCTGCTGCACACCTCGACCGTGCCGGTCGCGCTGGCCCCGGCAGGTCTGTCCGGCGAGACGGATGCCGGGCTGCCGCGCATCACGGTCGCCACCGGCACCCGTCCGGGCGCCGATCGGCTGCTGGAGAGTGCCGTGCGCCTGGCCGCGGCATCCGGTGCGGCTGTGCGCCTGATCTCGCTGATGCCGCTCGACGTGCCACCGGGGCTGAACACCGGCGCGATCACTCTCGTGAAGGACGCCCACGTCGACCAGGTGCTCGCCGCGGCCAGGGATCGGCTGCCCGCCGACACCGATGTCGAGGTGCTGCAGGCCGGCGGCGACAGCATCGAGGACGCCGTGGCGCAGCTGGATTGGCTGTCAGGCGAGATCGTGCTGGTCGGCTCCAGTCGCCTGGCGCAGCCGCGCCGGCTGTTCCTGGGCTCGACCGCGGCGAAGATGCTGCGCGAGCTGCCCGTCCCCATGATCGTGGTGCCGCGCACCCGCACCGAAGCAGGAGATCGCTGATGACCACCGCGAACCGGGCGATGGAGCCCGAGTCCTCTGTGACCACGGGCATCTCCCGCAAGGGGCTCAGCGTCGGGACGGTGGGCGTCCTCGGCGCCCTGGTGATGGGCATCTCGTGCATCGCACCGGCGTACACGTACACGGCCGGAATCGGCGGGGCCGTCGGTGCGGTCGGATTCCAGGTGCCGGCGATCCTGCTGCTCGGATTCATCCCGATGCTGCTCGTGGCCTTCGGGTACCGCGAACTCAACAAGGCCATGCCCGACTCGGGCACCTCGTTCACGTGGGCCACACGGGCGTTCGGGCCGTACGTCGGCTGGATGGCGGGCTGGGGCCTGATCGTCGCGACCATCCTGGTGCTGTCCAACCTCGCCGGCATCGCCGTCGACTTCCTCTTCCTGCTGATCTCGCAGATCTCGGGCAACGGGGCCATCGCCGAGATCACTCGCAACCCGTTCGTGAACGTCGCCGTATGCCTGGCCTTCGTCGCGCTCGCCGCCTGGGTGTCGTACCGCGACGTGTCGACCTCGCAGAAGATGCAGTACGGGCTGGTCGCGTTCCAGATCGCGATCCTCGTGCTGTTCGCCGTGATGGCGATCGTCGAGACCGTGCAGGGCGGTGGGTTCGACGCGCATATGCCCGAACTGGCATGGTTCAACCCGTTCGAGATCCAGGGCGGCCTGTCCATGGTCGTGATGGGCCTCTCCGCCTCGGTGTTCATGTTCTGGGGGTGGGACGTCACCCTCACGATGAACGAGGAGGCGAAGGACCCGGAGCGCACCCCGGGCGCGCGGCCATGCTCACGGTGGTCTCGATCATCGCGATCTACCTGCTGCTCACCGTCAGCAGCCTGATGTACTCCGGAATCGGCGACACGGGTCTCGGGCTCAGGAACGAGGAGATCGGCGGCAACGTGTTCTTCGCGCTGTCCGGTCCGGTGATGGGCGGCCTGGCATTCCTGCTGTCGCTGGCGGTGCTGACCTCGTCGGCATCGTCGCTGCAGTCGACCTTCATCTCGCCGGCCAGGACGCTGCTGGCGATGGGCCACTACGGGGCCATGCCCAAGAAGTTCGCCGGGGTCAGCCCGCGGTTCTTCACGCCCGGGTACGCGACGATCGTCTCGGCCGTCGTCGCCGGAGGCTTCTACGCCGTGATGCGCTTCCTCAGCGAGGACGCGCTGTGGGACACGATCCTCGCACTCGGCATGATGATCTGCTTCTACTACGGCATCACCGCGCTGTCCTGCGTGTGGTACTTCCGCCACCAGTGGTTCGACTCGGGCAAGGACTTCTTCTTCAAATTCGCCAGCCCTCTCGTCGGGGGGATCATCCTGCTGGTGCTGTTCGTGATCACCGCGATCGACAGCCTCGCGCCCGACTACGGCTCGATCGCCATCGGAGCGGACGCGAACGGCGAGGGCGGCATCGGCATCGTGTTCTTCATCGGCGTCGGCCTCCTCCTCTTCGGCGGGGTGCTGATGCTCGTCCAGAGACTCGTCTCTCCCGACTTCTTCCGCGGCACGGTGCTGAGCGTGGACGCACCGCCCAGTCGCCGCCGCTGATTCACCTTCGACAGAGAAAGAGAAACCATGAGCACTGCACTCGCACAGAACGAGCAGGACCTGCTTGACCGGGTCCGCACGGGTCTCTACATCGGCGGCGAATGGGTCGACGCCGAGGAGGGTCGCACGTTCGACGTGCACGACCCCGCCACGAACGCGGTCATCCGCTCGATCGCCGATGCCACCCCCGCCGACGGCATCCGCGCCCTCGACGCCGCCGCGGCCGCTCAGGATGCCTGGGCGGCCACGCCGCCGCGCACCCGAAGCGACATCCTGCGCAGAGCGTTCGACCTCGTGCAGGAGCACAAGGAGGACCTCGCGCTGCTGATGACCCTCGAGATGGGCAAGCCGCTCGCCGAGGCTCGCGGCGAGGTCGTCTACGGCGGTGAGTTCCTGCGCTGGTTCAGCGAGGAGGCCGTGCGCATCTCCGGACGCTACGGGGTGAACCCCGAGGGCACCGGCCGCATGGTGGTCTCGCAGCGTCCCGTCGGGCCGTCCTTCTTCATCACGCCGTGGAACTTCCCGTTCGCCATGGCGACGCGCAAGATCGCCCCGGCGCTGGCCGCCGGCTGCACGGTGGTGATCAAGCCCCCGGCACTCACCCCGCTGACGACGATCTTCTTCACCCAGCTGCTCGAGGAGGCCGGCCTTCCGGCCGGCGTCGTCAACGTCGTGCAGACGTCGTCGTCGTCGAAGCTGTCGGCGCCGATCATCGCCGACCCGCGCCTGCGCAAGCTGTCGTTCACCGGCTCGACCGAGGTCGGTCGCAAACTGATCGCGCAGGCCGCCGAGGGCGTGCTGCGCGTGTCGATGGAGCTGGGCGGCAACGCGCCGTTCGTCGTGTTCGACGACGCCGACCTGGACAAGGCCGTCGAGGGCGCGATGGCTGCGAAGTTCCGCAACATCGGCCAGGCCTGCACCGCCGCGAACCGGTTCATCGTGCACTCGGCGGTCGCCGAGGAGTTCGCGAACCGGGTCTCCGAGCGCGTCAAGGCGATGAAGATCGGCCGCGGGACCGAGGAGGGCGTCGCGATCGGGCCGCTGATCGATGCGGACGCCGTCGCGAAGGCCGACGAGCTGGTGCAGGATGCCGTGGGCCGTGGCGCACGCGTGCTCGCGGGCGGCAACGCGCTCGACGGCGTCGGCACGTTCTACGAGCCCACCGTGATCACCGAAGTCGCCGCGGGCAGCGACATCCTGCGCGAGGAGATCTTCGGGCCCGTGCTGGCGATCGCGACTTTCGACACCGAGGACGAGGCGGTGCGCCTGGCGAACGACACCGAGTACGGTCTCGTCTCGTATGTCTTCACCGAGGATCTGGCACGCGGGCACCGCATGATCGATGCTCTGGAGACGGGCATGATGGGCCTGAACATCGGGGTCGTCTCGAACGCCGCCGCGCCCTTCGGCGGCGTCAAGCAGTCCGGCGTCGGCCGCGAGGGCGGGTTCGAGGGCATCCACGAATACCTGTCCACCAAGTACACGCTCATCCCCAACGACTGAAGGGACGCACAATGACCGACTACGCCGTCGTCAACCCGGCCACCGGGCAGACCCTGGCCTCGTTCGACACGCTCACCGATGAGCAGATCGAGCAGGCCGTGGCATCCGCCGCCGAGGCCCACCGCAGCTGGTCGCGCACGTCGACCGTCGCCGAGCGCGCCGGCCTGATCCGCCGGATGGCCCAGCTGCACCGCGAGCGCCGCGAGGAGCTGGCCGACATCTTCGTCCGAGAGATGGGCAAGCCCCGCGAGGCGGCGCTCGGAGAGGTCGACTTCGCTGCCGACATCGCCGAGTACTACGCCGATCAGGCCGAGTCGATCATGGCCGACCAGCCGATCGCGATCCAGGGGAGGGGTCGGCCCTCATCCGCCGCTCCTCGCTCGGGCCGCTGATCGGCATCATGCCGTGGAACTTCCCGGCCTACCAGATCGTGCGCTTCGCGGCGCCGAACCTCATCGTCGGCAACACGATCCTGCTGAAGCCGGCACCGCAGTGCCCGGAGTCGTCGAGCGCGATCGCGGAGATCTATCGCGACGCCGGATTCCCGCCGGGGCGTACCAGAACATCCTCGCGACGAACGAGCAGATCGCCGGGATGATCGCCGACCCGCGGATCGCCGGAGTCTCGCTGACCGGCTCCGAACGTGCCGGCGCGGCCGTCGCCGAGGTCGCCGGCCGCAACCTGAAGAAGGTGGCGCTGGAGCTGGGCGGTTCAGATCCGTTCATCGTGCTGTCGACGGATGACCTGGACGCCACGGTCCAGGCGGGCGTCGACGCCCGCCTGGACAACAACGGCCAGGCCTGCAACGGCGCGAAGCGCTTCATCGTCGTGGACGGCCTGTACGACGCGTTCACCGAGAAGTTCACGGCGGCGATGGCCGGCGGTCACCGCGACCGATCCGATGCAGGACGACACTGTGCTCGGTCCGGTGTCGTCGGAGGCTGCGGCGGAACGTCTGCAGGAGCAGATCGACGGCGCGGTCGCGCAGGGGGCCACGCTGCTGACCGGCGGCACCCGCGACGGCGCGTTCTTCGCGCCGACGGTGCTGGCCGACGTGACGCCCGAGATGGACGTCTACCGCGAGGAACTGTTCGGCCCGGCCGCAGTGGTCTACCGCGTCGCCGACGAGGACGCGGCGGTCGCCCTGGCGAACGACACCTCGTTCGGGCTCGGCTCGTACGTGTTCACGACGGATGCCGCACAGGCCGAGCGCGTGGCCGACAGGATCGAGGCCGGAATGGTCTACGTCAACCTCGTGCTGGCGGACAGCCCCGAGCTGCCCTTCGGCGGCATCAAGCGCAGCGGCACGGCCCGCGAGCTGGGACACCTCGCCGCCGACGAGTTCGTGAACAAGAAGCTCATCCGCGTGGGGTGAGTCCCGCAGCGCCGACGCCCCGCCCGGTCCGCCGGGTGGGGCGTCCTGCATTCCAGTGCGGTGCGCTTCGGCCCGCGGAATCCTCCTGTCCTCGCCGGAACTCCTGTTCCAGGGTGGCGGCTGCTCAGTCCTCGGCGCTGAGCGCGGGGAGCAGCACGCCCGCGATGCCGGCGGCGACCCGCCGCGAACCCGGCACATCGTCCTCGCCGGAGAAGGCCGCAAGGAACCCCTGGTGGAACGCGGCACCGACGAGCGTGCGCGCGGCGGCCGTCGTGTCGGCATCGCGGCGGATGCGACCCGCTCTGCGCTCGGCGTCGAGGAACCGGCGCACCTCGGTGACGGCCTCGGCGGGCCCCTTGCCCTGGGCGGTGACGCCGTCGCGATGCTGGGCGAGCAGGTCGGGTGACCCGAAGACCGATGCCGCGAGCGGGAACGTGCTCGTGAAGAACGCCATCAGCTGCTCGGTCAGCGTCATGAGCGCCTCGAGCAGATCCTCCGAGCCTGCGGCATCGGGATCGAAGCGCACCCGCGGCGTGCGCTCTTCGAGCACGCACAGGAACAGGTGCTGCTTGTCGTCGAAGTTCTTGTACAGCAGCGCCTCGGACAGGCCGGCCCGCTGCGCGATGAGCTTGGTCGTCGCGTTCGCGATGCCGCGCTCGCGCATGACGAGAAGCGCAGCGTCGAGGAAGCGTTCACGGGCGGGCGGAGCAGGATCGGCCATGGGCCTATCCTAGTGAGTAAGTGTTCACTCACCCCGAGGGGAATCGCATGCGCGTCGCCATCATCGGAGCATCCGGCAGGTCCGGCCGCCGGGCCGTCGCCCACGCCCTCGAAGCGGGACACGAGGTCGTCTCGGTCGTGCGCACGCCGTCGTCCGCGCCGGCGTCGACGGAGGTCGCGCAGGCGGATGCCCGCGACGTCGACGCCCTCGCCGCGGCGATGACCGGAGCGGATGCCGTGCCACCTTCGACACCGTCGGCCGCGCGGCGGTCGACGCCCTGACGCATCCGGACTGGATCGGTCGCGCGGTGTACATCACGGAGTGACATCCGAGGTTCCGGCTCGGGCCGGGGAAGGATCGGCACGCCGCCGGAGCTTCGCGGTCGCGAGTGCGACGAGGAAGCAGGCCGCCACGACTCCGAGGCCGAGCAGCTGCCAGCCCGCGACGCTCGCCATCGCGCCGGCACCGAGGGATCCGATCACCTGGAACGAGCCGGTGATCGTCTCTGCGATGGGCTGTACGCGTCCCCGTTCTTCGGCGCGGTAGGTGCTGGTGATCAGTGCGCTGCCTCCGCTGAAGGTGAGGTTCCAGCCCACGCCGATCGTCAGCATCGCCGTGAAGAACGCCCACTCTGCGGTGCTGAAGGCTGCGACCGCGCCTGAAACGAGAATCAGTACGATCCCGATGGAGGTGATGGCCCGCTCGCCGATCCGGTCGATGATGCGCGCGACGAAGAATCCGGGCGCGAACATGCCGACCATGTGCAACTGGACGGCGAACGCCGCTGCAGCTTCACTGTGGCCCATCGCCATCCCCGCGATGGGGCCCGCTGTCATCATCGCGTTCATCGCGACCGCGGCGAATGCCGTTGTCAGCACTCCCGCCAGCAGGATCGGCTGGCGCCACAGCACTCTCCGGGACCGCCCGCCCGAGCCTACTGCCGGGCCTGTTGTCATGCGCCCGAGCTCGGCGGGGAGCATCGCGTTCCAGAGTGCGGCGATCACGCCGAACACCGCGACCAGGACGTAGCTGGCCACGTAGGTCACGGGTAGGAGGTCCGCGGTCCACGTGGCGAGGAACGGCCCGATCAGGGCGGCGACGAGCCCGCCGGCCAGCACCGTCGTGACGGCCGCCGCGCGCGCCCCCTGAGCGGTGTCGGCGGCGGCATAGCGGTAGTAGCCCGTCGCCGCGCCGTACAGGCCGATGAGGAACGTGCCCGCACACAGCAGCCAGAAGGAGCCCCATTGCACCGCCAACGCCGAGATCAGCCCTGAAGCTATTGCGGCGCCGGAGAAGAGCACGAACGTCTTGCGGTAGCCGAATCGCCCGATCGTCCGTGACACGACGAATGTCGATGACAGAGCGCCGACGGCGATCAGGCTGAAGGGAAGCGTCGCGAGCGCGTCCGTCGGGGCGAGGTGATGCCCGACGATCCCGGTGAGCGTGAGATCGATAGAGCTTCCGAACACGGCGAGGGCCTGTGAAGGGGCTAACCGACGCGCGATCCGAAGGCTCGCATGTCGGGTTGAGATCGTCGAAGATTCGGTCATGTCATCGATGATCCGGACCCGGCGGCAGCCCGACCAGTGGCATGAATGCCGCTTTAGCTAAGATTACTGCCATGGTTCGTTCCTCCATGCCACGCGAGTCCGCCCGCCATCGGATCGCCGTGCTCGCGATGGAGCGAGTGCAGCCGATGGAAGTGGGCATCCCGTTCCAGATCTTCGACCGCGAAGCGCTCCCCTACGACGTGGTGCTCTGCGCTCGTCGGGCCGGCCCGGTCGACACCATGAACGGGTGGCAGCTGATCGCACCGTGGGGCCTCGACGCCCTCGAGACCGCCGATACCGTGATCGTTCCTGCTTTCCGAGACATCGGCTCGATCCCCGAAGATGTCGCTAGCGCGCTGCGTCAGGCCCACAGTCGCGGGGCTCGGATGGTATCCATCTGCGCGGGGGCGTTCGCCCTCGCGAACGCCGGGCTTCTCGACGGCCGGCGGGCCACCACCCACTGGATTCACGCCGCGAGGCTTGCGCGACAGCACCCCGAGGTCGTCGTCGACCCGGATGCGCTTTACGTCGACGAGGGCGACGTCGTCACCTCGGCGGGAGTCTCGAGTGGGATCGATCTCTGCCTGCATCTGCTGCGCCAGGATCATGGAGCAGCCGTGGCCAACGCGGTCGCCCGCGATATCGTCGCCGCGCCACGGCGTGAGGGCGGACAGGCTCAGTTCATCCCCAAGCCGGCTATTGCGGCGAATGAACCTTCGAGCCTCGCTCCGACCCTCGAATGGGCACTCGCTCGACTCGAGCTTCCTCTCACCGTCGCGGACTTCGCACGGCACGCCAGGATGTCGTCGCGCACCTTCGCGCGCGTCTTCGGCGCCGCGACCGGGACGACACCGCTGAAGTGGCTGAACTCAGCCCGGATCGACAGAGCCCGCGAGCTGCTCGAGACCAGCGACCTCCCCGTCGACCAGCTGGCACCCCTGTGCGGGCTCGGCACGCCGACGAACCTGCGCATTCACTTCCGGCGCGTCACCGGTACGACACCCAGCGCATACCGGCGCACCTTCCGGGCCGATGAGTAGGCCCGGGCAGACAGTGCGGATGCTCCGAGAAAAGCCGGAAGCAGCGCTTGCAGGATTCGTAGCTCTGTTCTAGACTGGATGCATGGTGCAGGTGTCGAGTCTCGAAGAGAAGGATGCTCTTCTCGATGCCTGGGTGGAGTGTCGGCGGGAGATCGATCGGATGGAGGCGCGGGCGGCCGAGCTGCTCGCTGCCCGTGAGGTGCTGTTCGACGCGGATGTCGCGGAGCATCAGCTGGCGCGTGAGTCGATCCGCCGGTCGATGATCGCGGAGTTCTCCGCGACCGGGCGCCTGGCCAGGGGGACGATGGAGTCCGCGTTCGCGACGGCGCGGGCGCTGACCGATCATCCCGCGGTGCTGGATGCGCTCCAGGAGGGGCGGATCACGGTCGCGCACGCCCGGCAGATCACACGGGTGGCCGCGGCGATCGATGAGGCCGTCGTCAATGGCACGGTCGACCCTGCCGTGACCGTCCTGTTCGACACGGCGGTGCTGGCGTTCGCGGAGCAGGACTCCCCGGCACGCACCGGGGCCCACGCCCGTCAGGTCGTGACCGCGCTTCTGGGAGAGACGATGCGTGAACGGCACCAGCGCACGCGGTCGGAGCGGTGCGTGCAGATCGTGTCGATCGAGGACGGCCTGGCCCGGCTGACCGCCGTGCTTCCGGAGCACCTCGCCTTCGCGATCCGTGACCGGCTCGACCAGCTCGTCCGCGAGGTCGTGCGCGCCGAGAAGGCCGAACAAGCCGAGCGCGCACAGATCGAACGCGAGGAGCACGAGCGGGCCGCGCGCGAGCGGGCAGAGCACGAGCGGGCGCAGACCGAGCGCGAGCGGGCAGAGCACGAGCGGGCGCAGACCGAGCGCGAGCGGGCAGCGCGCGAGCGGGCCGAAGCGGAGGATGCGATGGCGGGCACGGCCGCGGATGCCGGCGACGCAGAGGGGCACGTGGTCGGCGCTGACCAGGCGGCCGGCGAGGACGCCGACGACGCCGAGACGGCCGGCGAGGCCGCGTTCGCGGACGAGGACCCGCAGGGCGGGATGTGGGCGGGCCGGATGCCGGATGACCCCGACTCGGTCGAGGAGTTCCTCACCCGCATCGAGGCCTACCTCGCCGCAGGAGATGACCACCTCAACGACAACCACCAGTACGACGACGGCCCGTTCGAGGGAGCGACGGGCCGGCCGTTCTTCGGACACCCCGATGACGAGTGGTTCCCTTCCGACGCGGAACCCGCAGCCGACTTCGACGCCCGGATGGACGCGTTCCTCGCCGACCTGAATCGCACCGACGACCGGAACAGGACGCGTGCCGGTGAGCGCACCCTGGACCAGATCCGTGCCGATCTGTTCACCGACCTGCTGCTCGGCTCAGACCCCACCGCACTGTCCGGCACCGGGCTGGACGGCATCACCGCTCGCATCCAGGTCACCGTCGCCGCGACCACCCTCGCCGGCGCCGACAACCAGATGGCACAGATCGACGGCATCGGGCCGGTGCATCCCGACATCGCCCGGGAGCTGGCCGGGCGAAGTTCCGGGTGGGCCAGGCTCTTCCTCGACCCGACCGGCATGGTCACAGAGACCGACGCGTATTCGCCCACCGACGGGATGCGCCGATTCTTGCGCGCGAGAGACCAGCACTGCCGATTCCCCGGATGCCGCCGCACCGTCGCGTCCTGCGAACTCGACCACAACCACGACTACGCTCTCGGCGGGCCCACTGCGATCGGCAACCTCGCCCACTTCTGCCCGGCCCATCACCAGCTCAAACATCCCTCCGTGCCCGACCAGTTCCGATGGACCGCACGCATCGACCCAGACGGCGGTCTGGTCTGGACCGCGCCCAACGGCCGCCACTACACCGACACCGCACCCCGCCGCATCATGTTCGTCTGAACCGCCGTCCGCAGGGGAACGAGGACGAAACCTGTCAGAAGCTATGCCGCATCAACCTCAGACTGGCGCGGTCGATTCGCCGGCCGGGACGCTCGGCTGCGACGCTCCTTCGGTGAGCAGCTGCGCGAGGCGGGTCCGTGCTCGGGCGTACCTGGTCCGGGCCGTCGACGGATTCATGCCGAGATGCGCCGCGGCATCGGCGATCGTGAAGCCGTCCCAGTGGAGGAGGACGACGAGCTCGCGGGAACGGGCATCGAGACTGCGGACGGCGGCGCGAACGGCGGCATCCCGTTCGCCGTCCTCGGCCACGCGAGCGGGATCGGCGACGATCGTCTCCAGGTGATCGCGCAGCGCATCGGCCAGGTCGTTTCGCCGCGTCCTGCCCCGGTGATGCTCCCGCAGTACGTTTCTCGCGACCCCGAAGCACCACTTCCTGGCATCCTCCGAAGTGGTCGGGACGACCTTCCTGCGCCGCCAGATCACGACGAAGAGGTCGGCCAGCAGGTCGGCCGCCTGCTCCGGATCCTGCACGCGGCGGAGGAAGTAGCCGAGCAGATCGCTGCCGTTGTCGCGGATGACGCCGGTGATGTGCTCGTCGCTCATCGCAGCTGCCCTGCGCAGGTGCCGGTGCCGCCGATGCTTGTACCATCGGGCGTCAGTTCATCGGGGATCCGCTCATAGATCAGGCTCTCCGCGTTGCGGAACGAGAAGCCGTCGCGCAGCTCCTGAGTGTCAACCTCCCAGTCGTCGTTCGGGCCGGGGACGAAGGGCTCCGCGATCGCCTTGTCGTAGATCTCCTGGCCGATTCCGCTCCAGTCCTGGGCCTTCAGGAAGTCGGCGAGCTTCTCATCGGCGGCTGTGCGATGCGCAGGATCGCCCACGTACAAGCCCTCCTCGCAGTCGATCGTCACACCACTGTCCGTCACATAGTGGATCGGGATGCGCACCTCGACGTCGACCGGCGTCCCGTTGACGCCGAGCATCAGCGGCACGTACTCTGCCGCTCCTGTCGCGAGCACCGCGATTCCGAAGGCGATCGGCACCACGATGCGCGGACGCTTCCACCAGTGCCGACGCCGGATGTCGCTGTTCCGTCTCAAAGCCGATCACCCGGAGTAGCGTCGACATCGTCCTGTCCCTTCAAGAGAGGCCGTCATGACCACTGTCGCCGAGAACATCGTCCAGAGCCTGCGCGCCAACGGGGTGCAGCGCGTCTACGGCATCCCGGGGGATTCGCTCAACGGATTCACCGACGCGCTCCGCAAGGACGGCACGATCCGCTGGGTGCACGTGCGGCACGAGGAGACCGCGGCCTTCGCGGCCGCCGCCGACGCGGCGCTGACCGGTGACCTCGCAGTCGTCGCGGGCTCGTGCGGGCCGGGCAACCTGCACCTGATCAACGGCCTCTACGACGCCAACCGCTCCCGCGTCCCGGTGCTCGCGATCGCCGCGCACATCCCCACCAGCGAGATCGGCACCGGGTACTTCCAGGAGACGCATCCGCAGGAGCTGTTCCGCGAGTCCAGCGTCTACGTCGAGTACGTCGCCGACCCCAGTCAGATGCCGCGCGTGCTCGAGATCGCGATGCGCGCGGCGATCGAGCAGCGTGGCGTCGCGGTGATCGTCATCCCCGGCGACGTCGCGCTGGCGGATGCCCGTGACACGCGCACCACGGTGATCGAACGCACCAGGCCGGTGGTCGTGCCCGGCCCCGCCGAGCTGGAGAAGGCGGCGACCATCCTGAACGGATGCGATCGCGTGACGATCCTCGCCGGCGCGGGCGTCGAGGGCGCCCACGACGAGGTGATCGCGCTCGCCGAGCGGCTCGGCGCCCCGATCGTGCACGCGCTGCGCGGCAAGGAGCACATCGAGTACGACAACCCCTACGACGTCGGCATGACCGGTCTGCTCGGCTTCGCGTCCGGCTATCGGGCGATGGATGCCGCGGATGCGCTGCTGCTGCTGGGCACGGACTTCCCGTACACGCAGTTCTATCCGGACGGGGTGACGACGATCCAGGTCGACATCCGCGGATCGCAGCTCGGGAAGCGGCATCCGCTCGATCTCGGCCTGGTGGGCGACGTGAAGGCGACCGCCGAGGCGCTGCTGCCGCGGCTGACGCGCAAGGAGGATCGCGCGCACCTCGAGGACGCGACCGCGCACTACCGCAAGACGCGCGCGAAGCTCGACGAGCTGGCTGTGCCGTCGCGCGGCAAGGCGCCCATCCACCCGCAGTACCTGGCGAGCCTGCTCGACGACGCGGCATCCTCCAATGCGGTCTTCACCGCGGATGTCGGCTCGCCGACGGTCTGGGCGGCGCGGTACTTCACCGTGACAGAGGGGCGCCGCCTGATCGGGTCGTTCAACCACGGCTCGATGGCCAATGCCCTGCTGCACGGCATCGGTGCGCAGGTCGCGTATCCCGACCGGCAGGTGGTCGCGCTCGCCGGCGACGGCGGGCTGTCGATGATGCTCGGCGAGCTGATCTCGCTCACGCAGAACAAGCTGCCCGTCAAGGTCGTGGTGGTGAACAACTCGTCGCTGAACTTCGTCGAGCTCGAGATGAAGGCGGCAGGGTTCGTGACCTACGGCACCGACCTGGAGAACCCCGACTTCGCCGCGGTCGCGCAGGCGCTGGGGATCTTCGCGCGGCGCGTGGAGAGGTCCGAGGACCTGCTCGACGCGGTCGCCGAGGTGCTCGCGCATGACGGCCCCGCGCTGCTAGACGTGGTCACCGAGCGGCAGGAGCTGTCGATGCCGCCGGCGATCAAGGCCGATCAGGTGAAGGGCTTCGCGCTGTACGCCCTGCGCACTGTGATGTCGGGCCGCGGCGATGAGCTGCTCGACCTGGCGAAGGCGAACTGGCGGCAGCTGTTCTGACCGGCGCCGTCAGGCGGTCTGGCGCCGTCGGCGCAGCGGCACGATGAAGAACAGCGCGAGAGCGAGGTAGCCGAGCACCGCCGCCATCGGCCAGACCAGCCCGAGGCAGATCAGGATGACGTACACGCCGATGCCGGGCAGCAGGCGGTAGGTGAACAGGCGCGACTCTCCCTCCTCGTCATCGGCGAGCAGGGAGTGCGTCCGCGCATACCACCACAGCAGCAGCGTCATGCCCAGCAGCAGCAGGAACGAGACGCCGTAGAGCACCACGGCCACACGCTCCGAGGCGTCCGAGCTGATGTACTCGGCGAGGAAGCGGGTGGGGAACGGCACGAACGCGACGAGCAGCAGCAGCACGAGGTTCAGTCGCAGGAACGTCGAGTCGGCACGTTTCAGCTGCTCGCAGATCGCGTTGTGCGCCAGCCAGGTCGCACCGATCGTCGCGAAGCTGATCACGTAGGTCAGGTAGTGCGGCCACAGGTCGAAGAATGCGCCCAGCAGATCCTGAGTGCCGTCGCTGCGCGGGATCACCAGGTCGAGCACCAGCAGCGTCGCGGCGAAGGCGAACACGCCGTCGCTGAGCGCCTCCATGCGGCCGGTGCCGTACCGGCGCGGCTTGCGGTACACGCGAGCGGTATCGGGATTCTCCGTCATCGGATGCTCCTATTCATCGGTCGCCGCGTCGGCGACGGCCTCGGGCTCGTGCACGAGCGGCACGTCCGTGCCCGGTGTGCGCGGATGCGGGAAGAGCAGGACGGCCAGGGCGATGCCTGCGCCGGTGCCGATCAGCTGCGCGAGCAGGAAGGGCAGGAAGGATGCCGGTGCGATGCCGCCCGCCGAGTCGGTGAGGAGCCGTCCGACGGTCACCGCCGGGTTGGCGAACGCGGTCGAGCTGGTGAACCAGAACGCCGCGCCGATGTAGGCGCCGACGGCAGTCGCGACCACCATGATGCTGCGCCCCGCGCGCACCAGGCCGACGATGAGCAGCACAAGGCCCGCCGTCGCGACGGCCTCGCCGAGCAGAGCGGGGAGAGTCGCCCGCTGCACGGTGCCGAGCCCGGCGGGCACCTCGAACATCACGTTCACCAGCAGCGCGCCGAGAACCGCGCCGATCACCTGGGCAAGCACGTAGACGCCCAGCTCACCTGGACGCAGGCCCCTGCCGCTGCCGCGCCTGCTCAGCACCGCATCGGTCAGCGACACCGCGGGGTTGAGGTGCCCGCCCGAGACCGGACCGAACAGCAGGATGAGAGCGCCGAGCCCGAGCATGGTCGCCAGCGACCCCTCGAGCAGGCGCAGCCCGGCATCCGTCGAGAGCTTCTGTGCCATCGCCGCAGAGCCGAGCGTGACCGCGGTCAACAGCGCGGTGCCGAGCAGCTCGGCACCCGCGCGCCGCAGCAGGGGCACAGGTTCCATAGAAGGCCAATTCTGCACTGTCCGGGCGGTGGACAGCACACGCTGGAGGGAGGAGGATCGGGCCATGAGCGCAGAAGATGCAGTCGCCCGTCTGAGCGACGAGGAGTGCTGGCAGCGGCTGGGCGCGCAGGAACTCGGACGACTGGTCACGCATGTCGGTGACGTTCTCGACATCTTTCCGGTCAACTACGTCGTCGATGATCACTCGATCGTCTTCCGCACCGCAGAGGGGAGCAAGCTGGTTGAGCTCACCGTCAACGACGAGGTGCTCTTCGAGGTAGACGACCATTCCGACACGGAGGCCTGGAGCGTCATCGTGCGAGGGTCAGCGCACCGTCTCGAGACGCTCGCCGAGCAGGAGGCGGCCGAGGCGCTCGGTCTGGCGCCCTGGATTCCCACGCTCAAGTACAACTTCGTGCGCATCGCACCGCAGACGCTGAGCGGTCGCGCGTTCGGGCGCACACCCGAGCCGGAGCGCTACGGCGTCTCGGAGTACTGAGCGGCGCTCAGGCCTCCGCGATCGCCCGCGCCTCGGCGGCCTCGGCGCTGCGGCCGAGCGCCTCGAGCACGTCGCCCAGCTCCAGCGCGGCGACCTGCCGCAGCGGCGGGAACTGCGCCGCGCGCTCGATCGCGCTGCGGAACAGCGGAACGGCGTCGTCGCGGCGACCGGCCTCGGTGAGCACGCGGGCGGCGAACAGCTCCGATCCGCCGGCCGATCCGGCATCGCCCAGCTCGGCGAACCCGTCGGCTGCCGTCAGTGCGGCGGCGACGGCGTCGTCGAGCCGGCCGAGCTCGGCGTACGCCCGGCCGCGCGAGTCGGTCACATCGGCGATCAGCCAGGCCGCGTCGTTCTCGGCGGCGACCCGGGCCACCTCGTCGAACAGCGCGAACGCGCGCTCGTCCTTCTGCGCCCCGTAGCCCTGGCCGAGTTCGTGCAGCACCTGGGCGATCGCTCCGGCGGCCCCGGTGGGTCGCACCAGCTCGGCAGCCTCCTCGAGTGTCTCGATCGCCTCGGCCATCTCACCGAACCGGGCGAGGATCCTGGCCTGCTCGAGCATCGCCATCGCCTGATCGGCCGGCTGCTCCGCCTCGGCGTGCAGCCCGGCCTCGTAGCCGAAGGCACCGACGGCCTGCCCGAACTCGCCCGAGCCCGCGAGCGCGCGGGCCAGCAGGCCCACCGTCAACGCGCGGGATCCCGGGGGAACCTCGGCGTCCTCCTCGCGCCGCAGCACATCGCTGAGCAGCTCGGCGGCCTCGGCGGCGTCTCCGGCGGAGAGCATCGCCCTGGCCTGACGGAACTCCGCGCCCTCGCGGTCGCCGCCATGGTCCGCCACCAGCCGCGCAGCGAGCCGATACCGGATCACGGCCCGCTCGGGCTCCGCGGCGTCCTCCCAGAGAGCACCGGCGAGCAGCTGCGCGTTCGCCAGGGCGCGATCCGCACCGAGCCCGGCGAGCAGGCCCGCCGTGCGGTCGGCATCGGCGGCACCGGCCGCGAACTCGCCGATGCCGCCGCGCACGCGGGCGCGAAGGTCGAGAGCCCTGGCGCGATGCCCGTCGTTCACCTGCTCGGCGTCGACCAGCTGATCCAGCAGTTCGGCGGCCTCCGCCGTCCGCTCGGCACGCAGCAGCGCGACCGCGGCGGTCAGCACCGCCGTCGTGGCGAGGCGGTGCTCGCCGATCTCCTCGTAGATCCTCTGCGCCTCGGCGGCGAGCTCGAGTGCGACGGGGTCGCCCCCGCCGGTGCGGACCGACGCGAGGGTCAGCGCCAGATCACCGCGAGGCCGCACCGGCAGCGACGCGGCATCCGCCCACTCGTGCTCCAGCGCGGCGACATCCTCTGCGGCGCTGCGACCGAAGATCGCCAGGCCGAGGCGCTCCTCGAGGGCGGCCTGGTCGTCCTGGCCGGACGCGTGCAGCTCGGCGAGCCGCGGCTCGAGCAGGGCGGATGCCTCGTCGAGACGCTCGAGCGAGACGAGGGCGCCGATGCGCAGCCCGAGCATCCGGGCCCGCTTCGCGGCGTCGGGCAGACCGGCGGAGTCTGCGCGGTCGGCGGCGGCCAGAGCGTCGTGCTCGGAGCCGTAGCTGCCGACTGCGACCGCCCGTTCGTACCAGCCCTCCGCATCGACCGGGTCTGTGGCCGCGGGTGCCGGGGCGAAGGCGTCAGAGCGGATCGGCACGTCGTAGCGCTCCGCCGCGAGTGCCTGCATCCGCGCGCGGCGCTGCGCGTGGCCGTCCGTGCCGTCGCGCTCGTCGAACGCGGCGCCGATGCGGTCGACCGCCGTCCAGGCCGCGGCCGCGAGCTGCTCGGCGCTCCAGACGCCTTGGTGCTCTCCGAACAGGGACGTCAGCGCCGCAGCATCCGCGCCGCGCACCGGGGTGCCGCCGTGGCCGGCGGCCGTCACCCGGTCCAGGGCGAAGGCGATCGAGGCGAGGGCCGCATGGTGACCGTCGACGTTGAGCTGGTCGTGCGCGAGCCAGGGCAGGTGCCGCTCGACCATGGTCAGCGCGCGCGCCTCGTTGCCGGTCAGCGCAGCGAACACGATGTTGTTCGCGACGATCACCAGGTTGTCCGGGTTGTCCTTCGCCAACCGGTAGCTGCGCAGGTGCGCCGACTTCGCCTCGTCGAAGCGGCCGAGGTGCAGGTAGGGGATCAGCGCGCGGGAGAGCGCGTGCTCGGGCTCCTCACCGCACGAGAAGCCGCCCTCGATCATCTCCTCGACCAGGCGGACGGCCTCCTCCTCGCGGTCGGTCACTGCGAAGAAGCCGGCGACCTGGCTGCGGCCGCACGCGTCGCAGTGGCTGTGGTCGTCGCGAGGCGTCGCCTCCAGGCGCACTCGCAGCTCTTCGGCATCCGCCATCCGGCCGGAGTCCCAGGCGTCCTCGAAGCGGGCCGTGAGCACCCCGCTCATGCCGATGCCGGCGGCGCGGTAGTGCGTCTCCATGTCGTCCAGGACAGCCGCGATCTGCTCCTGCGAGAACGAGGGCGAGGAGCGCAGCGACGCGGCCATCCACTTGAACTGCCACATCAGATCGGCGCCGCCGTTCTCGATGTCGGCGGGGAAGCGGCCCGGGTCGGCGTCGTGCCGGGCCAGGCACCAGGCGAACGAGTTCAGCATCACGTCGGTGGCTCCGCCCATGTTCGCCGACGCGGTCTGCCGCATCCGTGCGCGGTACTCGAGCTGCTCGTCGCCGATCTCGACGGCGAGGGCCACTGCCTCGGCGACCAGGGCCTGCTCTGCCGGCCCCCACGGGGTGCGGTCGATCTCTTCGAGCAGCTGCTCGAAGCGCTGGGCGTGACGGGGCATGGTGCTCCTTGTGCTTCTGCGGGGAGGCGCGCGTCAGCGCGGCTCGTCGAACGGGAACACGTCGGCCTCGAGGCCGGCGGAGAGGCTGACGAGATCGGTGAGGGCGCTCGTCATCAGCGAGCGATCGTCGTCCGAGAGCGGATGGTGCCCGGCCAGCAGCGACTGGATGTAGAGCAGCTGCACGGTGCGGGCGAACACGGCGTCGTCCCGCACGGCGACGAGGGCGCGCACGACGCGGTTGCTCCAGTTCAGGCACAGCCTGGCGGCGAGATCATCGTCGCGCCCGGCGCCGACCTGGTCGTCGATACGGGAGAGCACGCCGCCCCACAGCGAGTTCGTGATGCCCTTCGTCCGGGTGCGGTCCATGGCGCGCAGCACGTCAGGGTCGGCGACGTACAGCCCGGTGAGCTCGGGACGGTCGATGCTGCGCACCACGACCGCGCAGCCGGATGCCGCGAGCACGCCGCTCGCGCGCTCCTCCAGAGCGACCGCCGCGTCACGATCGTCGAGCGGCGGCGGGTCGAGCCGGTCGAGCTCTCCGGTGACGTCCACCTGCTCGACGGTCAGGTGCGGGTACAGCTCGGGCAGCATCCGCACCAGCTCCGCGTCGTACAGGTATCCGCCGTTGACCAGCACCTCACCGGGGCGCACGACGCCCGCCACCTGGCGGAACTCGTCGACGGACGCGGCGTACCGCACCAGCGGGTACCTCTCGGCGAGGTCGCCGAGGCGCATCGTGCCGTGGGTGGTCTCGACGGTGAGCCAGCGGGTGATGAACCGGGCCAGCTCCTCGTCGTGGCGCACCAGCGACTTCAGGCCGATCTCGTGCACGGCGACGAACTGCGCCAGCCGGTGCGGCTCGCGCAGTCCCAGTTCGAGCACCCAGCGGCGGATGCCGGCGCCGAGGTGCTCACGGGCGTGTTCGAGCGCCGGATCCTCGACCAGGGATTCGCGGCTCGCTGTGGGGGACAGCCCCGTCGAGTCGACCACCGCCCGCACGAAGAACGCCCAGTCCGGCAGCACGTCGGGGGTGTGCTCCGAGAGCAGCATCCGGCCCAGGTACATCCGGGTCGCCTGCCGGGCGCTCGGCGGCGGGGCGTAGGGAAGCACGTAAGCGAGGCCGCGGGTGCCGGTGCCGGGCTCGGCGATCTCGATGACGTCGAGCGGGGCGGCGCCGATGAGGTCGCGGCCGTAGCCGCGGGCGGCGTCGGCCCATGCGGCATCCGACATCGCACCGTCGAGGAACGGCGCGGGGCGCGTGACGTCCACATCGCCGGTCGGCGTGTCGAGCACCACGCGCACCGGCAGGAACTCGGCGAAGGTCTGCGCGAGCTCGCGCACGGCGGGGGCGCGCAGCAGGTCGTCGGCGTCGAACCGCGGCACCAGGTGCACGCTGGTGCCGATCGGCAGCTGCTCGTCGAGCTCGGCGACGACGAAGGTGCCGTCGGCGTTGCCCGTCCACTCGACGGCGGCGCCGCCGCGAGCACTCCGCGAACGGATCACGATGCTGTCGGCGACCATGAAGCAGCTCAGCAGTCCGATGCCGAACTGTCCGAGGAAGTCGCTGCGGGGCAGGTCGAAGATGTCGCGCTTGGAGCTGCGGCCGACGGTGGCGAGCAGCTCGGCGACCTCGGCAGCGGTGAGACCTGTGCCGTCGTCGCGGAGCACGAACTCGCCGCTGTGCTCCGACAGGGGCGTGATCCTGATCAGCCCGCCGCCGCCGTCCACCTCGCGACGCGCCGTGATGGCGTCTCGGGCGTTCTGCAGCAGCTCCCGCAGGTACACCCGCGGACTCGAGTAGATGTGGCGACTGAGCAGATCCACCACACCGCGCAGATCCACCTGGAACTGCTGCATCCCCTCGGTCACTGGAACCCCTCCCGTTCGCGGCCGCTCGCAGAGCCTAACAGGGGACCGGTCGCGGGCACGGTTCGGCGGTGGGTCCCGGATGCCGTACACTGGTGGGGCAGTTGTCTGCATTCTTTCGCCGTGCCTCACGGTCGGCGCAGGGTGCGGATCCCAGGGACCTCAGGGTCTCTAGGGCGGTAGCTCAATTGGCAGAGCAGCGGTCTCCAAAACCGCAGGTTGCAGGTTCGATTCCTGTCCGCCCTGCGCGTCAGCGCGACGCTGACCACGAAAGGTACATGCAGGATGGATCAGGACGAACCGCGCGGCGAGGTCGCAGCGTTCGGCGGAACCGCCACCCGCGACAAGAAGCTGGGCTTCTTCGGTCGAATCGCTTTGTTCTTCCGGCAGGTGATCGCCGAGCTTCGCAAGGTCGTCACGCCGACCCGCAAGGAACTGGTGAAGTTCACGCTGGTCGTGCTCGTGTTCGTGCTGATCGTGATGGGCGTCGTCTACGGCCTGGACACGCTTTTCGGATACCTCACGCACGTGGTGTTCGGAGTCCCGGCCAAGTGATGCCCCTGCGGCGACCGCCGCAGTGAACCGAAAGAAGCACAGTGTCTGAACGATATTCCGACGACGCCGACTGGGCGACCGCGGCTGAGCAGTCCAGCGAGGAGGACGAGGCCCAGGAGGGCAACGTCCTCGCCGCTGAGGAGCGCTCCGCGACCTCGGCCGAGCACGTCGCCCTGCATGTCGAGGACGATGAGGAATACGACGAGACCGATGACGACACTGACGACATCGACGACCCGGAGGCGGATGCGATCGTGAACGACGCTCTCAACCTGGACCAGACGGCCGAGACCGAGGCCGCCGCAGAGGTTCTCAACGATTCGGCTGCCGAGGAGGCCGCCGAGCAGGAGGCGGAGGAGGCGGCCGAGGTCGCTCCCTACGACGGCCCCGAGCTCGGCGACGACGCGGAGCAGGCTGACGAGCAGGCCGAGGAGGACCCGTACGAGGCCTTCCGCCTCGACCTGCGGATGCTGCCCGGCAAGTGGTACGTCATCCACTCCTACGCCGGCTTCGAGCGCAAGGTGAAGGCCAACATCGAGCAGCGCAAATCGACGCTCGAGGTCGAGGACGACATCTACCAGATCGAGGTCCCGATGGAGGACGTCGTCGAGATCAAGAACGGCCAGCGCAAGATGGTCACCCGCGTGCGCATCCCCGGCTACGTGCTGGTGCGCATGGAGCTCAACGAGGACACCTGGTCTGTCGTCCGCCACACGCCCGGTGTCACCGGCTTCGTGGGCAACGCCCACAACCCGACCCCGCTGCGCTTCGAAGAGGCCTTCAACATGCTGAAGTCCCTCGTCGAGGTCAAGGACGTCCCCACCGCGAAGTCCATCGCCGCCAAGGGCGGCACTGCTGTGGCCCGCCCGGTCGCCGCCGAGGTCGACTTCGAGATCGGCGAGACGATCACCATCAAGGAGGGCTCGTTCGCCGGCCTTCCCGGTTCGATCAGCGAGATCAAGCCCGAGAGCGGCAAGCTCACCGTGCTGGTGTCGCTCTTCGAGCGCGAGACCCCGGTCGAGCTGTCGTTCGACCAGGTCACCAAGATGATCTGACATCCTGCATTCGAAGAACGGCCGTCCCATTCCGGGGCGGCCGTTCTTCGTCTGATCCGCCGGCTACGCGGCGCCGGTCGTGATCACGAGTTTGCCGCGCACGTGCCCCTCGCGCAGGCGGGCCACGGCTTCGGCCGTGCGCTCGATCGGGTACTCGCCGGAGATCTGCACCCGCACGTCGCCGACGGCGAGGTCGTCGAGGACCTGGGGGATGGTCCCGGCCGGTGCATCCATGCCTCCGGTGGGGATCGTGCCAGGAATCGGCTCTGTCGCGATCGTGGTGATCCGCGCAGCGGCGACGCCGAGATCGAGCGCGGCGCGAGCCGTCTCGGCTCCCTGCAGATCCGTCGCAGCCGTGATCGTCACGCCCAGATCACGCACGGCATCGGCCAGCCCGTCCCGGTAGGAGACCGGAATGGCGCCCAGACTGCGCAGGAAGTCGTGGTTCGCCGGCGAGGCCGTTGCGACCACCGTCGCTCCGGTGCGCACGGCGAACTGCACGGCGAGCACGCCGACCCCGCCCGCGGCCCCGCCGATCAGGACGGTGTCGTCAGGGGTCAGTTCCAGGAGTGAGATCGCGGCGGCGGCAGTGCGCGCGGCGATGGGCAGTGTCGCCGCGACGTTCAGGGGCACGGCATAGGGCACGAGGGTCAGTCGGCCGGCCGGAACGATCGCGAAGTCGGCGATGGCCGCGCCGCGGGCGCCGCCGAGCACACGGTCGCCGACCTGCACTGCCGACGTTCCGGATCCGACGGCCGCGACGACACCGGCGAGATCATGCCCGTAGCCGCCCGGAACGGAGACGCCGAACTCCTGAGCGACGGAGGGGTCGGCGGGGATCTGCCAGTCCACCGGGTTGAGCCCGGCGGCATGCACGCGCACCAGCGCCTCGCCCGGCCCCGGATCCGGTGCCGTCCTCTCCTCGATCGAGATGTGCTCCGGGCCGCCGAAGGCGTTCTGGCGGACCACTCTGTTCCGGAGGCGGTCGTGATGGCTCTCAGGGCTGGCGTCGATGCTCATGCCCTGAGGAACCCGGGACATGGGCAGCACATTCCCGTCGTCGACCAGATCTTCTCCGGTATCCACGAGGCGAGTGTCCCCTGCGCCGATGTGCGGCGGGGGCGTGCATCGGGTAGACTTACGTGGTTTGTGCGCGCCTTCGCGCGCCCGCAGACGACCACGACCCGGAGATGCCGGATCCGTGGGAGAAGCGGATGCTCAGGCATCCGCCTCGACGAAAGGAAAGAGAATGGCACCGAAGAAGAAGGTGACCGGCCTGATCAAGCTTCAGATCAACGCCGGTGCGGCCAACCCGGCGCCGCCGATCGGCCCCGCGCTCGGTCAGCATGGCGTCAACATCATGGAGTTCTGCAAGGCGTACAACGCCGCGACCGAGTCGCAGCGCGGCAACGTCATCCCCGTTGAGATCACCGTCTACGAGGACCGCAGCTTCACCTTCATCCTGAAGACCCCGCCGGCTGCTGAGCTGATCAAGAAGGCCGCAGGCGTGCCCAAGGGCTCCGCCACGCCGCACACGGTCAAGGTCGCGAAGATCACCAAGGACCAGGTCCGTCAGATCGCCGAGACCAAGCAGGCCGACCTGAACGCGAACGACATCGAGGCCGCGTCGAAGATCATCGCCGGTACCGCCCGTTCCATGGGCATCACGGTCGAGGGCTGAGGAGAATAATCATGGCCAAGTCCAAGGCTTACAACGCCGCCCTCGCCAAGATCGAGGCGGACCGCTTCTACACGCCCACCGAGGCCGTCGTCCTGGCGAAGGAGACCGGCTCGGCGAAGTTCGACTCGACCGTCGAGGTCGCGCTGAAGCTCTCGGTCGACCCCCGCAAGGCCGACCAGATGGTGCGCGGCACCGTCATCCTCCCGCACGGCACCGGCAAGACCGCCCGCGTCATCGTGTTCGCCAACGGCCCGGCTGCTGAGGCAGCCATCGCCGCGGGCGCCGACGAGGTCGGTGGCACCGAGCTGATCGAGAAGGTCGCCGCCGGCTGGACCGACTTCGACGCCGCCGTCGCCACCCCTGAGCTCATGGGCCAGGTCGGCCGTCTCGGAAAGGTGCTGGGCCCGCGCGGTCTGATGCCGAACCCGAAGACCGGCACCGTGACCCCGAACACGGCCAAGGCCGTCGAGGAGATCAAGGGCGGAAAGATCGAGTTCCGCGTCGACAAGCACGCCAACGTGCACTTCGTCGTCGGCAAGGCCTCGTTCTCGGCCGAGCAGCTCGACGAGAACATGAAGGCCGCGCTCGAGGAGATCGTGCGCCTGAAGCCGTCCAGCTCGAAGGGCCGCTACATCCAGAAGGGCGCCGTGTCGACCACGTTCGGCCCCGGCATCCCGCTGGACGTCAACGCCATCTGATCGATGGGCCGCTGAGCCCGTCGAAGCGCACGAAGACCCTCGCCCTCGCTTTCAACAAGCACGGGGCGGGGGTCTTCTGCGTTGTCGGTGCGGATGCCAGGATGAGCCCATGGGAACCGTCGACGACTATCTCGCAGGGCTCGAGCCCGCCGATCGCGCCGTGATCGCACACGTCTACGCGATCGCCGAGGAGACCGCGGGCCAGGTCGAGCAGGGCACGAGCTATGGGATGCCCGCGCTGACCTACCGCGGCAAGGCACTCATCTCGCTCATGCGCACCAGGAAGCACATCGGCCTCTACCCGTTCAGCGGGCGGGTGCCGGACGCCGTCGCGGAGCACCTTGCCGGGTTCGAGCACGACAAGGGCACCGTGCGGTTCCAGCCGGAGCATCCGCTGCCGGATGACGCGATCCGCGCCATCGTCTCGGCGCGGATGGCGGAGATCGAGGACCCCTCCCTGCGCCGCTCCTGACGGTCGGGTATCTCAGGAGAACAGCACCGGCAGCACGAGGTTCACGCCGAGAACGATCATGACGACCGCGATGCCGGCATCGAGGATGCGCCAGGCACGCGGCGTGCGCAGCCAGCGGCCGAGATGACGTGCGCCGAAGCCCAGCGCGGTGAACCACACGAAGCTGGCGATGATCGCTCCTGCCGCGAACAGCCAGCGCTCATCCCCGTGCGTCGCCGCCACGGAGCCCAGCATCAGCACGGTGTCGAGGTACACATGCGGATTGAGCCAGGTCAGTGCGAGCACTGTGGCGATCACCGGAACCAGGCGGGTGCGGGTCGCTGTCAGCGTGCCCGCTGCCGACGCTGCCGACGCCGCCGTCGGCGTCCTTCTCCTCGGCCTGCAGCATGTCGCCGCCGCGCCAGGCCCGACGGGCGGCCAGCAGCCCGTAGGCGATGAGGAAGAGCGCGCCGGCCACGCGGGCGACCACGATCAGCCATGGGGCCCTGCCGATCAGGAATCCCAGTCCCGCGACACCGGCGACGATGAGCACCGCGTCCGACAGCGCGCAGATCAGCACCACCGGCAGAACATGCTCTCGCCGCAGTCCCTGCCGCAGCACGAAGACGTTCTGCGCCCCGATCGCGACGATGAGGGAGAGGCCGAGTCCGAGACCGGCGAGGACGGTGAGCATGTCTCCACGCTAGGAGCAGTCGTGCATGAACTCCAGCGAAGAGAACTGCATGAGCATTAGCATCGCTTATGTGCAGATCGACGCCCAGCTCGCCGCCACCGTCGCCGCCGTCATCGACGAGGGCAGCTTCGACGCGGCCGCCCGACGGCTGCACCTCACGCCGTCCGCGGTGAGTCAGCGCATCAAGGCACTGGAGCAGCAGCTCGGACGCGTCGTCGTGGTGCGGTCGAAGCCGGTGCGCGCGACCGAGGCGGGGGAGGCGCTGATCCGGCTCGCGCGGCAGGTGGCGCTGCTCGAACACGACACGATCACGGCCTTCGGGCTCGCGCCCGACGACGCGGGGGAGACCCGGGTGCGGGTCCCGCTCGCCGTGAACGCGGACTCGATGGCAACCTGGTTCCTCGCCCCGATCGCGCGCATCGCCCGTGAGCACGACGTCGACGTGGACCTGCACCGTGACGACCAGAACTACACCGCGAGGCTCCTGGAGTCGGGTGAGGTGATGGCCGCCGTCACCTCCCAGCGCACACCGGTCGGCGGAAGCCGGGTCGATCCGCTGGGCGTGCTCGAATACCGCCCGATGGCCACCGCCGAGTACATCGACCGCTGGTTCCCGGGCGGACCGACGGCCGAGGCGCTCGCCCGTGCGCCGTTCGTCGACTTCGACCGTCGCGATCAGCTGCAGCACGACTGGCTGCGCTCCCACGGAGTCGACCCGTGGTCGGTGCCCCGGCACTACGTGCCCGCATCGTACGACTTCGCGCAGGCGGTGAGGCTCGGGCTGGGCTGGGGTCTCATCCCGGTCGTGCAGGGCATCGGGGGGCTCGTCGATCTGGGCGGGCCCGCCACCCTCGTGCCGTTGTACTGGCAGCAGTGGAACCTGCGCTCACCCCTGCTGGACGCGATCGCGCGCGAGGTCGCCGCCGAGGCATCCCGAGCCCTCGCACCCCTGCGCTGAGCGCACTCTGCGCGGGTCAGTCGCTGAGCGCCAGCGCGCGGAACATGTCGCGCTCGCGCAGCGCCTCGCGGCCGCTGGCGGCGACGGACGACTGCTGCGGCGGGAGCTGCCCTGTGGTGCGGTGGTACAGCTCATCGATCAGGCGGGTGGCGAGGCCGACCAGGCGCCCGATCTCACGGTCGTCACGATCGATCCACACCGATTTCGGCTCGTCGTGGACGGGCTGGAAGTCGTCATGCTCCTCCCACACGAACAGCGTCCGCTCGGCGCCGAGCACGTGCTGCTGCCACCACACCTGGCGCAGGTAGGTGCGGGGGATGGAACGCCACGACTTGTTCGTGGTCTTGATCTCGGCGAGCAGCACTCGTCCGCCGGCCTCCTGCACGATGCCGTCCGGCGTGGCCAGGTGCCGTCTCTCGACCTCGGCGCAGAACAGCGCGGACGAGGGCAGGATGCCATGGGTGGCGGCGACCCAGGCGGCGATCTCGGGTTCACGCCGGCGACCGTGATCGGTGTAGGCGTTGCCGCCGAAGCGGGGACCGGCGCCGAGCTTGGAGTCGGCGGCCCGCGCGATGGACGACTCGCCGGAGAGACCGGCGACATCCGTCGCCGTGATCCCTCGTGCCCTGGCCCGGAGCCACGCGACCCGGTCGCGGGAGTCCGCGATGATGCGCGCTTCGAGTTCCGGGGTCACCTCACGAGGCTACCCCTGACCTCCGGCATCCGCTCACGCACACGCCGCCGGGGCGTCAGCGGAAGGAGCCGTCGCGGACCGAGCGCCAGACGCGGTCGGCCTCGGCTCGGCCGCTGATCAGACGGATGCTGCCGGAGAAGAGGCACACGGAGGTGGCGATCGCGACGGCGGCCCAGCACGCGTACACGACGGCGTTCGCAGACGGCACCGCCAGGGACGAGATGAACGCGTAGACGGCGTAGACCGCGAAGAGCGCGGCGCAGGATGCCGCCGCGATGCGGGTGAAGACCGGCAGGCGGAAGAGCAGCAGGCGCGTGTGCAGCCAGCCGGACCAGCTCGCAGCCAGCTGCCCCGAGCGGTACGGGCCGCCGAGCCAGCTCGCGAGCGACCGCACCAGCCGGCTGCCCGAGACGGCGAGGCTCACCAGCAGCCAGACGGAGAGAGCGAGGACGGCGATGAGCAGCACGCCCATGATCGCCGCGAAGGCGACCACCACCGGCGGCTGTCCGGATGCCACGGCGTCGACGATCGCTCCGGGCCCTGAGGCGCCGACGAGGGCGCCGACGAACCCGAGAGCCCCCATGCCCAGACGTGACCAGCGCAGGTAGTCCGGACCCAGGATCTCGACAGCGCGCTGCGCCGGGGCGACCGCGGCGACGTCCGCCGCGGCAGGCGACAGGAGTGCGCGGGAGCTGTTCTGGATCAGATGGAACGCCATGCCGTCATTCTGCCGGATCCAGATCCGGGGGAAGCTCGCCGGCGGGGAGCACGAGAGTGGTGTCGAGAGCGAATGCGACGCGGATGAGCAGGTCTTCGTAGCGCTCCGGGTCGGTCGTCATGCCGGTGACCAGTGCGACGCCGCGACTGTCCGGCAGAGCGAGCTGGCCGACCGCCACGATGCCGTGTGCGGGGTTCCCGGCCAGGCCGAACGCGATCAGGCCGGTCCGGCCGTCGCTCGCGGTGAAGGACGTGCTCGAACCCGCCGCGCCCAGACGGGCGGCGGCGAGGTAGGCGAGTGATCCCTCGGCCTCTTCGGAGGCGTCCGGCGTTCCCCGGGCCACCTGGGTCGAGAGGAACCAGACCGCGGGTCTCGCACCGATCTCGAGGTGCATCCCGGCGAAGTCGAACGGGGCATCGGCGAACAGCGCGACGCCCTGCTCGAACCCGGTGGTCAGCGTCGCGCGGACATCGTCGGTGAGCCAGCCCTCTCCCGTGGAGAGATAGTTCTGCCACCACTGCGCGGGCGTGGCGTCGCCGAACGAGCGGAACTCGATCCATCCCTGCGGCAGCCGCTGCCACACGACGTCCTTCTGCGCGGTGGTCATCCCCGCAGCTCCTCATCCGTGCGCGGACCGTTACCCGCGACCAGGTTCTGACCGCGCTCGACGAGATTGGACCAGGGGCCGCCGACGCTCTCGATGAGGTCCTTGCCCCCGGAGTAGATGTCGTTCGCGGTGGTCGCCGCCCAGTAGGTGTTGCCCACGATCGCGCCGGTGCTGATCGACAGCGAGGCCACGGTCACGATGCCGCCGGTGGCGGCCCCGCCGCCCGCGGTGGCGAGGCTCGGGCCGATCGTCGGGATGTTGATGCGGAGCGTGCTCGCACCGTTGCCGAGCACTCCGCCCAGGCCGGATGCGGCGAAGCCGAGTGCCAGGCCCGCCACGCCGATGGCGAAGTCGCCCCAGGATCCGCGTCCCGTCAGCGCCTGCAGCCCGTCGATCACGACCAGCGCGATCGAGATGCCCAGCGCGATGGGGGCGAGTGCGGGGAACACGAAGGAGAGCAGGCTGATGATCGGCAGCGCCGCACGGAGGATGTCCTCGAGGATCGGGACGACGTACTCCATGAACTTGTCGGCGAGGTCGACGGCGTCGTCCCACAGGTTCGAGAAGAAGTTGCCCGAGTACTGCGAGATGAGGTCCTGGGCGTCCTCGAGCTGTTCGGCCACCTCGCGGGCGCGCTCGTCGACCCGTTCGAGCAGACGGTGCGCCGCTTCGATGACTGCCGTCAGGTCGCCCTGGGCCAGTCCGAGCGCGCGCTCGGCGTCGGCCAGATCGCTCGGGTCGGCATCCTCGTCGGTCGACGCGGTCTTCGCATCGTTGCGATCGCCCTGGGTGCGGGCCACGGCCGCCTTCGCGGTCGCCGCCTCCTGCTCCAGACCGCGTGCCTGGCGCTGGAACTCCGCGAGTTCGTCGGCCCAGCCCGCAAGTGTGCGGTGAGACGACCGCAGGGCGCGGCCGGAGTCGACGAGGCGCGGGCGGAAGTCCTCGGACTGGTTAGCGCGGAAGGCGTCGGCGGCCAGCCCCGACCACGAGGCGTCCTCACCGCCGTCGAGAGCGGAGAGCGCGTCCTCGACGCCGTCGGCGCCGGCGCTGAGGTTGTCGACGAAGGCTCCGAGCAGCGACAGGTCGCCCGGTGCGGGGTCGAAGCCGAGTGCGGGGTAGGAGGTCATGCGCTGTCTCCTCCCTCCTCCATGCTCGCCGCCACATCCTCGTCGAAGCTGCGGAACGCCTCGAGCACGTTGCTGAGACCGCCGTGCGCGTCCTCCGCGTAGCGGGAGAGCTTGTCCAGCCCGCCGCCCCAGGAGTCGTGCAGGTCGTGCAGTCGGTCGCGGAGCGCCGACTGCGGGATGGCGTCGCTCGATGCGGAGCCGAGTGCGGCGGTCGAGCCGTCCAGCAGAGAGTGCATGTTCTTGTACGCGCTGATGCTCGCTTCCATCGCGGCATAGTCGAGACTCACATCGGCCATGATCCCCCTGTCATCCGGTCGTCGAGTGGATGCCTCCACGGTAGTCACTGGCAGCGGGTCCCGGCGATGGGGAGAACTGCCCTGTCGGAACGCCGCCCCGATTTGGGCAGCGATCGGGGATGCCGTAGAGTGGAGACAACCGAAGACCGCCGGTCATCGTCGTGCGCGAGAGCGCGAGGCGATCGAAGCACTGCATCGCAGGGGCCCGCGCAGGTGTGCGAGATCAGTTTCCAGAGCTCCGTGCGCTTGCGCCGGAGCTTTCTTCATGCAGGCGGGGTCGAGGTCGATGTCCCACCTCCGTGAGGCATCTCGTACACATCAAGGAGTGACCATGGCGCAGAAGGATGCATCGGTCGCCGAGCTCACGAAGTCATTCGAGGACTCGAACGCCGTTCTGCTGACCGAGTACCGCGGTCTGACGGTTGCCCAGCTCAAGGAGCTGCGCAACAGCATCCGTCAGAACGCTGAGTACGCCGTGGTGAAGAACACGCTGACCAAGATCGCCGCGAACAACGCGGGGATCAGCGCTCTGGACGATGACCTCAAGGGTCCGTCGGCCATCGCGTTCGTGCACGGCGACTTCGTCGCCACCGCGAAGGCCCTGCGTGACTTCGCCAAGGCCAACCCGCTTCTCGTGATCAAGGGCGGCATCTTCGAGGGCAACGCCCTCGACGCCGCTGAGGTCGACAAGTACGCCTCGCTGGAGAGCCGTGAGGTTCTGCTGGCGAAGGCCGCGGGCATGATGAAGGCGACGATGGGCAAGGCTGCCGCCACCATCGACGCGCTTCGCGAAAAGCTGGAGACCGCCGAAGCCGCGTGAGCGGCCTGGTGATCTTTTACCCCAAACCCCATCAATCTAGGAGATACATCATGGCTAAGCTCACCACTGAGGAGCTGCTCGAGCAGTTCGCCGGCCTGACCCTCGTCGAGCTCAACGACTTCGTCAAGGCGTTCGAGGAGAAGTTCGAGGTCACCGCTGCTGCTCCGGTCGCCGTCGCCGGTGCTGCCGGTGGCGCTGCCGGCGCCGAGGCCGAGGAGGAGAAGGACGAGTTCGACGTCATCCTCGAGGCCGCCGGTGACAAGAAGATCCAGGTCATCAAGACCGTCCGCGAGCTGACCTCGCTGGGCCTCGGCGAGGCCAAGGCTCTCGTCGACGGCGCTCCGAAGCCCGTTCTCGAGGGTGCGAACAAGGAGGCCGCTGAGGCCGCCAAGACCGCCCTCGAGGAGGCCGGCGCCACGGTGACCCTGAAGTAATTCCGCTTCACCGCGCTTTCGAAGGCCCCGGAGAGATCCCGGGGTCTTCGTGCGTCTTCAGCGGAGACCGGATGTGGACGAGCGCGCGACCAGCTCGATCGGCAGCGTCACCTGCTGGGCGGCGGAGGCCGGATGCTCCATCCGGTCGCGCAGCAGCCGCACCGCGGCCGCTCCCTGTTCGCGCGGATGCTGCCGCACGGTGGTCAGCGAGAACATCTCGGCATGCTCGTGGTCGTCGATGCCGATCACGCTGAGCTCCGCCGGCACAGCGATCCCCAGGCGCCGAGCTGCGACGATGCCGCCGATGGCGGCCTCGTCGCAGACGCCCACGAAGGCGGTCGGCCGCTTGCGCCGGTCGCCCAGCATCCGCACGGCCGCCTCGTATCCGCCCGGCATGGTGGGCGCGCCCGGGGCGTGCCTCACGTGCTCCTCGAGGCCGGCGGCGATCATCGCCGCGCGGTAGCCGTCGAGGCGGCGCTCGTCACCGACCGCGTGGGTCGCGGCATCCGCCCTGCCGCCGAGAAGCACGATGTCGCGATGCCCGAGGTCGATGAGATGCTCGGTCGCGATGCGTGCGGCCACCGCGTCGTCGATCGAGACCGCGCTGGTGCCCTCGCTGTACGGGCCGATGCTGACCGTGGGGAGGACACCTGCAGCAGACGCTCCAGCTCGTGCGCGCTGGGCTGGATGCCGACCGCGAGGATGCCGTCGAACCGGCGCCGCGGCAGGATGTCCTCGAAGAGCCGTGCGCGCTCCGCGGATCCCTCCCTGATCCCGTACAGCACCAGGTCGTACCCCTCGGCGAACAGAGAGTCCTGCATGCCGGCCAGCAGTTCGGCGAAGAACCAGCGGTCCAGCGACGGCATGATCACGCCGACCGACAGCGAGCGGCCGGTCGCGAGGCTCATCGCGGAGGAGTGCGCGACGTAGGACAGCTCCGCCGCTGCGGCCCGCACGCGATCGCGAGTCTCGCCGGAGACGTAGCCGTTGCCGCTGAGCGCCCTGCTGGCCGTCGCCTTGGAGACCCCTGCGCGGGCAGCGACATCGGCGATGGTGCTCATGGGTCCTCCGGTCGACACACGGCTCCGGCACAGCGTAGCGGAAGACGCCCCTGTGCGGAACCGGTTCCATGAGGTAGGCTGTGGGAGCGCTCCCATGAGGGAGCAGATGGTTGCCTTGTTGTAACCCGTTCAGCATTGTGCCGGTGTGCCCTCGCCGACTAGGTTGGGCTGGAATCGGTTCCTGAACGGATGCCGAAAGGTGACCGTCGAGTAATCGACAAGCACTCGAAGAGGAGAAATCACATGGCTTTGTCACAGCGATACCGCCTTCTTGCTCCGCTCGCCCTGGTCGGCGCCGCGGCGCTGGTCCTGACCGGTTGCGCAGAGGGCGACACCGGCGGCTCCGGCGATTCCGGCACCAAGACCGTCAAGATCGCCGGTGGCATCACCGGCGGCGAGGCACAGAACCTTCAGGATTCCTTCGCCCAGTTCACGAAGGACACCGGCATCAAGGTCGAGTACACCGGCGACAAGAGCTTCGAGGGCAACATCGTCACCAAGGTGACCGGTGGATCCGCCCCCGACGTCGCGATCGTGCCGCAGCCGGGTCTGCTCAACTCGCTGATCGACACCGGCGAGGTGCAGGAGGGCACCGACGAGGTCTCGAAGAACGTCGACGAGTACTGGGGCGAGGACTGGAAGTCGTACGGCAGCGCCGACGGCACCTTCTACGCGGCCCCCATGCTCGCCAACGTCAAGGGCTACGTCTGGTACCAGCCGGCGAAGTTCAAGGAGTGGGGCGTGGAGGTCCCGAAGACCTGGGACGAGCTGCTCACCCTCACCAAGACGATCCAGGAGAAGACCGGCACGCAGCCGTGGTGCGCGGGCTTCGAGTCCGGCGATGCCAGCGGATGGCCGGGCACCGACTGGATCGAGGACCTGGTGCTGCGCACCGGCGGGCCCGAGGTGTACGACAAGTGGGTCTCGGGTGAGGTCAAGTTCACCGACCCCGAGATCAAGACCGCCTTCGACGAGGTCGGCAAGATCCTGCTGAACGGCGACTACGTCAACGCCGGCTTCGGTGACGTGAAGACCATCAACTCGACGCCGTTCGGCAACGACATCGCCGCGAAGGTCGCCGATGGCACCTGCGCGCTGACCCACCAGGCGTCGTTCCTCACGGCGAACTTCCTCGAGGTCAAGACCGCCGACGGGAACACGCCCGAGGTCGCACCGGACGGCGACGTGTACGCGTTCGTGCTCCCCGGCATGACCGAGGGCGAGCAGTCGATCGAGGGCGGCGGCGAGTTCGTCACCCGCTTCTCGGATGACGACGCCACCAAGCAGGTCGTGGAGTTCATGTCCACGCCGGAGTTCGCCGACGCGCGCGTGAAGCTCGGCGGGGCGATCTCGGCCAACAAGGGCGCCGACCCGTCGCTGGCCTCCAGCGAGTTCCTCACCGACGCCATGAAGCTGCTGCAGGACGAGAACACCACGTTCCGCTTCGACGCCTCCGACATGATGCCGGCGACGGTGGGCTCCGGCTCGTTCTGGAAGGGCATGGTGAACTGGATCGACGGCCGCGCCACCGACCAGGTGCTCAAGGACATCCAGGCGGGTTACGAGAACTAGTCCTGGCCCGACGGGTCCGGATCCGGGAGGATGGGGCTGCGCGTTCGAGCGAGCAGCCCCATCCTCGCTCAGCGCGCAGCCGGCATCCGGGCTCGAAGACGCGCTCAGAAAGGCAGGGTCATGACCGATACCCGAACACTCACGACCTCTGAGGAGTCCGCCGCGGCGCCGCACATCGCGCCGAAGCAGGGCAGATACTCCGCACGGGTGACCGGCGTGGTCGCCCTCGTCATCGGCGTGCTGATCGTCGCGCTGTTCCTGTTCATGGTGACGCGCACGCCGATGGACGAGCCGAAGCCGACCTCGCTCGGCTTCTCGCTGAACAGCTTCTTCATCTGGATCGGCGGAATCAGTCCGCTCGTGCAGATCCCCGTCGTCATCGCCGTGTTCGGCGTGGTCGTCGCACTGATACTGGTGCTGATCGAGTACGCGCCGCGTCCCGGCAGGGGCTATGCGATCCTGCGCGTGGCGGCATGCTTCGTCATCCCGCTGATCGCGTTCATGATGATGCGGCCCTATCAGGGAGCCGTGCTCTACGTGGTGGCGATCGCACTGCTCGCCGGCGCCCTGCTGTTCTTCGCGGACTATCGCGCCAGGGCGGGTGCCGGCTATCTGTTCCAGCTGATCATCTTCCTCGCCCCGGCGGCGATCCTGCTGCTGGTCGGCCTGGTCTACCCGACGATCGCGACCTTCGTACAGTCGTTCTTCGACAAGACCGGCAAGGAGTTCGTCGGGCTCGAGAACTACGTGTGGACCTTCACGCAGCCCGAGGGCTTCTGGTCGGTCATCAACACGCTCATCTGGGCGCTGCTGGCACCCACGATCTCGACGCTCATCGGATTGGCCTACGCGGTGTTCATCGACCGGGCGCACGGCGAGAAGTTCCTGAAGGTGCTGGTGTTCATGCCGGTCGCCATCTCGTTCGTCGGCGCGGGCATCATCTGGAAGTTCGTCTACGACTACCGGCAGGGCGACCAGATCGGCATCCTGAACGCGATCATCACCTGGTTCGGCGGTGACCCGATCGGGTGGCTGGACAAGACCCCGTTCATCAACACGTTCTGCCTGCTGGCGGTGTTCATCTGGAGCCAGACCGGCTTCGCCATGGTGTTCCTCTCCGCGGCCATCAAGGGCGTGCCGACCGAGCAGATCGAGGCGGCCGAGCTCGACGGTGCGAACGCCTGGGAGCGGTTCAGGAACGTCACGCTGCCCGGCATCCGCTCGTCGATGATCGTGGTTCTCACCACGATCACGATCGCCTCGCTGAAGGTCTACGACATCGTGGCGAACATGACCGGCGGCCGGTCCAACACCTCGGTGCTGGGCTTCGAGATGGTCAACCAGCAGCAGCGATTCCAGAGCTACGGGCACTCCTCGGCGCTGGCCGTCGTGCTGTTCCTGTTCATGGTGCCGCTCATCGTGTACAACGTGCGCAACCTGCGCAAGCAGAGGGAGGTGCGCTGATGGCCACCGTGGAGACCGCTCCCACGCCGCGTTTCGACGCCAAGGAGGCCCGACGGGTCGCCCGGCAGACGCGCAAGCTCGAGAACGAGGCGCAGAAGAAGCTCGCCTCGAAGGGCGCCACGATCGTCGCGATCGTGATCGCCGTGGTCTGGACCATCCCGACACTCGGCCTGTTCGTCACCTCGTTCCGCCCCGGTGCCGACTCGTCGGTCACCGGCTGGTGGACGGTGTTCGTCGACCCGAACTTCACGCTCTCGAACTACGCCGAGGCGCTGACCGCCGGCGGCACCGCGCTGACTTTGGCGGACTCGTTCATCAACTCGCTGGTGATCACGATCCCGGTGACGATCTTCGCCATCGCGGTGGCATCGCTGGGCGCGTACGCGTTCGCCTGGATCCCGTTCCGGGGCAGGGGCTTCCTGTTCGTGGCGGTGTTCGCACTGCAGATCGTGCCGATCCAGATGACGCTGGTGCCGCTGCTCAGCCTGTTCTCGCGAGGCCTCACGGTCAACGGCGTGCAGATCTTCCCCGGGCTCGCGCTGCGCGATGTCGACCACAGCTTCGCGACGGTGTGGATCGCGCACACGATCTTCGCGATCCCGCTGGCGATCTTCCTGCTGCACAACTTCATCGCCGAGCTGCCCAGCGAGCTCATGGAGGCGGCGCGGGTGGACGGCGCCGGACACGGGCAGATCTTCTTCCGCATCATCCTGCCGCTGTCGATGCCGGTGATCGCGTCCTACGCGATCTTCCAGTTCATCTGGGTGTGGAACGACCTGCTGGTCGCGACGATCTTCGCGCCATCGAGTTCACTGCCGTTGATGCAGACACTGAACTCGCTGTCCGGGTCGTGGGGCGACAAATGGTTCCTGCAGTCCGCCGGAACGTTCATCTCGATCATCGTCCCGCTGATCGTGTTCTTCGCTCTGCAGCGGTTCTTCGTGCGCGGCCTGCTGGCCGGCGCGACCAAGGGCTGAGCGCCGCGTGACAGACCGCCGGGGGCCGTCCGCGACGGGCCCCGGCGGTCTTCGCGTACGTGGACGCCGGGATAGACTTGTGCCTTTCTCGAATCGATTCGGCATCCTCCTCGAAAGAACTCAGTGACAGACGAGCGCACCCCCACCGGCAGCATCCGCGCCATCACCGGCAGCATCCGCACCTCGACGTCCACCGGGGCGATCCGCACCCTCGGTCCGAACCCGGCCACCGCGCCGGTCATGCTGCACCCTGGCGACGCGATCCCGGGCGGGCGGCGGGTGCTGTACATCGTGCTGCTCGGCGCGCTCACCGCTCTCGGCCCGTTCACGATCGATCTGTACCTGCCGGCGTTCCCGGTGCTGGAGAGCGACTTCCAGACGACGGCCGCGATGATCCAGCTCACGCTCACCGGCACGATGCTCGGCTTCGCGATCGGCCAGCTCGTGGTCGGCCCGCTCAGCGACAAGGTGGGCCGGCGCGTGCCGCTGATCTCGGTGACCGCGCTGCACGTGCTGGCCAGCGTGGCGGCGGCGCTCGCGCCGAACCTGCTGCTGCTCGGCGGCGCGCGCGTGCTGATGGGCGTGGGAGCCGCCGCGGGAGGCGTCGTGGCGATGGCGATCGTGCGCGACCTGTTCGGCGGCAAACGCCTGGTGGTCATGCTGTCGCGGCTCGCGCTGGTCTCCGGCGTCGCTCCGGTGGTCGCGCCCCTGATCGGCTCGTGGCTGCTGACCGTCATGTCGTGGCACGGCATCTTCGTGGTGCTCGCTTGCTACGGCGCGGTCATGCTCGTCACGACCGCGGTCTTCATCCCCGAGACGCTGCCGAAGGAGCGTCGCCAGGAGCGCGGCACCGGCACGGCGCTGCAGCGCTACCGCAGCGTTCTCACCGACCGTGTGTTCCTCGGCGTGCTCGTCATCGGCGGCATGACCTTCTCGGGGCTGTTCTCGTATCTGTCGGCCTCGCCCTTCCTGTTCCAGGAGACCCACGGACTGGACCCCCAGCAGTACGGCCTGCTGTTCGCCGCGAACTCGCTCGGCGTCGTGCTCGGCGTGCAGACCGCGGCGCGGCTGGCTGCCCGGTTCGGTCCGCAGTGGGTGCTCGCGGTCTCGACGGCGATGCTGCTGCTTTCTGGAGTCGCGATCATCGTCTGCGACCAGCTCGGGCTCGGCCTGTGGGGCACCGTCATCCCGCTGTTCGTGTTCATGACCTCGTGCGGATTCAGCTTCCCCTGCGTGCAGGTGCTCGCACTCGACCGGCACGGCAAGGCCGCCGGCACCGTCGGCATCCATCCTCGGCGCCAGCAACAACGGCATCGCCGCGCTCATCTCGCCGGTCGTGGGCTGGATCGCGCGGGATGCCGGGATCACCGCGACGACGATGGCCTCGGTGATGGCCGGATGCGCCGTGCTGGCGATCCTGTCGCTGTGGCTGATCGTGCGCCCGCGGACCGTCGGGATGCTGGCGCCCTAGGGCTGTCCGAGCAGGACGAGCAGAACGTGCGAGGGGTCGACGGCCTCGACCTCGTGCGGCACGGAGGCATCCACCTGGATCGCCCCGCCGGCTGCGAGATCGTGCTCCGCGCCCTCGACACGGAACAGGATTCGGCCGGATGCCACCTGCACGAGGATCGGCACCGGGGCGCGGTGCTCGCGCAGCACGGCGCCGGCATCCATCACGAGAGTGCGGATCCTGAAGCCGTCACCGTCCAGGGTCTTGTGCGGCCGCACCCGGCCATCCTCGATCGGATATCTGTCGGCGAGGTCGGCGGCGGAGACGGCGATGAGGGTCATGGGCCGAGCATACGTCGCGGGCAGGGCAGAATGGCACGATGAGCAGACGTGCGGGGGCGATCGCGGGCGGAGCTCTCGTCGCGGCGGCCATCCTGCTCGGAGCGCTGGTGACGCTCGCCCCCCTGGACGGCGTGCTCGACGGCCGGTGGAACGAGCTGATGGCAGTGGTCAGACAGCCGTGGGCGATCGAGGTCGCGCTGTTCCTCAACTGGATCGGCGGGGGATGGCGTGCCGTCTTCCTGGTGCCCCTCGGCGTCGCCGGGGTCCTGCTGGTGCTGCGTCGGTGGCGCGAGGCGCTGTTCGCGCTCGCCGCCTTCGCCGCCAGCGCCGCCGGCGTGCAGCTGCTCAAGGCGCTGTTCGGGAGAGCACGACCCGAGGACCTGCTGGTCGCGTCCGATTTCGGTTCATTCCCCTCCGGGCATACCGCCAACGCCGCGACGATCGCCATGGTGCTGTGGCTGATCACGCCGCGGGTGTGGGCGGCGATGCTGGGTGCGCTGTGGGTCGTCGCGATGGCGCTGTCGCGCACGGTGCTGAGCGTGCACTGGCTGACGGACACCGTCGGCGGCGCGCTCGTGGGGGCGGGCACGAGCCTGCTGGTCGCCGCGCTGCTGTGGGCCTGGCTACGCTGGGATCGGCGCCCGCCGACGGCGGAGCGCCCAGCCTGACCCAGGAGGACTCCGTGCCGCAGATCCGTCCCTACCGCCCTTCCGACCGCGACGGTCTCTACGACGTGTGCGTGAAGACGGCGGATGCCGGTGCGGATGCGACGGGCATCCTCTCCGACGACCGGCTCTGGGGCGACGTCTGGGCGGTGCCCTATGCCGAGCGGCACCCCGACCTGTGCTGGGTGGTCGAATCCGACGACGAGCGCGTGATCGGCTACATCGTCGCGACGGACGACACCACGTCGTTCGAGGCCTGGTTCCGGGACGAGTGGTGGCCCACGCGCGTCGGCGAGTACCCCGAGCCTCCGGTGGAGGGGCACGACCGTCAGGCGTGGGTGATGTCGTACGCCGCCGCCCGCGGCGCGACCGACGAGCCGAACGCCGAGAAGTATCCGGCGCACCTGCACATCGATCTGCTGCCCGAGACGCAGGGCATGGGACTCGGACGTCGCCTGACCGAGGTGCTGTTCGCCGAGCTGGCCGGTCGTGGCGTCGCAGGGCTGCATCTGGGCATGAACCCGCAGAACACCGGAGCCGGCGCGTTCTACGAGCGCCTCGGGATGCAGATGCTGCCGTCGGACGAGGGCGTGCGGATGTACGGAGTGAGGTTCGGGGCATGAACCCGAGAACGACTGAAGGGCCCCGTGAGAACGAGGCCCTTCAGTTCATGGCGGTGACGGCGGGATTCGAACCCGCGGTTGCTTGCACAACACACGCTTTCCAAGCGTGCTCCTTCGGCCGCTCGGACACGTCACCAAGGAACAACCTGACTATCCTATCCGATCAGCCGGGGTGCCCCGAACCGGATCCGATCCGACGATGACGTCACCGTGAAAGAGGAGGATCCGCATTGAGCACCCCCATCATCCTGGACTGCGACCCCGGGCACGACGACGTGTTCGCGCTCTGGCTGGCCGCGGCGCATCCGGCGATTGACCTGCGCGCGATCACCACGGTCGGAGGCAACGGCCTGCTCGAGCACACGACGCGGAACGCGCGGATCGCCTGCACGGTCGCGGGCATCGACGGCGTGCCCATCGCGGCCGGGGCGGCGGAACCGCTCACCGGGGCGCTGCACCCCGCCGAGAACATCCACGGAGCGAACGCACTGGGAGGACCGGAGCTGCCCGAACCGACGGTCTCGCTGGATCCGCGCAGTGCTCTCGACCTGATCGTCGACGTGATCGAGTCATCCTCCGAACCCGTCACGATCGTCGCGACCGGCCCCCTGACCAACATCGCCATCCTGGCGCGGGAGCGCCCCGACGTGCTCGCCCGCGTTCCCCACGTGGTCTGGATGGGCGGCTCGACCGGACGAGGGAACACGACCCCGTACGCCGAGTTCAACGCCTGGACCGACCCCGAGGCGGTCGCGCTGGTACTCGACAGCGGCGTGGGATTCACGATGGTCGGCCTGAACATCTCGCATCAGGCACTGATCACCCCCGAGGTGCGTAAGCGCATCGGTGCACTCGGCACCCGCACCGCGGTGTTCGGCCGAGAACTGCTGGACTTCTTCTGCGCCACCTACGAGAAGGCCGAGCACATGCCGGATGCTCCGCTGCACGATCCCATCACGGTCGCGCTGCTCGCGGACCCGTCGGTGGCGACCACCGTGCGCTCCCGCCTCGACATCGAGTTGCACGGCGCCGAGACCCGCGGCGCCACCAGCGTCGACCTGCTCGGTTCGCTCGGCAGGCGGGCCAACGCCGACATCGCCATGGACCTCGACGTCGAACGATTCTGGCGGCTCATCGAGGAGGCCGTGCTCGCGCTCGCCTGATCTTCACATCCGGGTTTCCTAGAATCTCCTGGTGCCCACCCCGAAGATCGTGCTGTTCTATGCCTTCGCGCCGCTCGCCGACCCCGAGGTGGTCCGCCTGTGGCAGCGCGACCTCTGCGAGCTGCTCGGGCTGCGCGGCCGCATCCTCATCTCGGCACAGGGCATCAACGGAACCCTCGGGGGCGACCTGCCGAACGTGAAGAAGTGGTTGCGCCGGTTCCGCGAGCATCCCGCCTTCCGGGCCGCCGACATCAAGTGGAGCGAGGGCACAGGGCTCGACGCCGACGGCCTGAGCCTCGACTTCCCGAAGCTCAGTGTGAAGGTGCGCGACGAGATCGTGTCGTTCGGCGCACCGGATGAGCTCGCGGTCGACGAGCACGGCGTCGTCGGCGGGGGAGAGCGCCTGACACCCGAGGCGCTGCACGAGCTGGTCTCCGAGCGCGGCGACGAGGTGGTCTTCTTCGACGGGCGCAACGCGCTCGAGGCGGAGATCGGGCGGTTCCGGAACGCGATCGTGCCCGACACCGAGTCCACCCGCGACTTCGTCGGCCTGCTCGACAGCGGCGCATACGATCACCTCAAGGACAAGCCCGTCGTGACCTACTGCACCGGCGGCATCCGCTGCGAGGTGCTGTCCAGTCTGATGGCCGCCCGCGGATTCGGCGAGGTGTACCAGCTCGAGGGCGGCATCGTCCGCTACGGCGAGAGGTTCGGCGACGACGGCCTGTGGGAGGGATCGCTGTACGTGTTCGACAAACGCGGTTCGATCGACTTCTCCGACCACGCCGCAGTGATCGGCATGTGCGCCGGATGCGGGGAGCCGACCAAGCGCACCGCGAACTGCCCCGACCCGTCCTGCCGCCGCCAGTTCGTGGTGTGCGAGAGCTGCGTCACGGTGCCCTGCGAGGAGCACGCCGCGGCGACACCTACTTCCCGGTGACGACGGCTGCGCCATCCTTCCGGCGCGGCAGCAGCGACCGCGGAACCAGCCGCGCTCCCAGGCGGGCCGGCGTGCTCGACGCGGCCCGCAGCGCCCTGTCCACCCGGGTCACGGCGCCGCCCAGTCCCTCGGGCGGTGCCGGCGCGGCGGCATCCGTGCGCTCCGCGTACGCTGCGCGCTCGACGGCGCGGACGATCGCGGCGACATCCGGAGCATCCGCCGTGCTCTCGGCCACGATCCAGTCGCCGCGGGTGCGTGCGGTGTCGGCATCCGACACCGGCAACCGCAGGTCGACCATGGTCGCCTGCAGCTCCCGCCAGGCGGCCATGGCGTCTCCGCGCGAGGCCCGCCGAAGGCGCAGGAACTGCAGCATCAGGCGGATCAGCGCGGGCAGCAGCAGTGCGACGAGCAGTCCGAGCATCGTCCACAGGAACGGCGCGGGGTCGGCCGTCTGCAGTCCTCCGGTTCCGCCGCCCTGCGCACCGGGATCCCTGAGGTCCTCGGTCGGCGCCGGGGAGGGATCGTCAGTCGGCGCGGTGGTGGGCGTGGGTGCTTCCGGTGCCTCTCCGCCGCCGCCTCCAGCGGCGGTGAACTCGGTCGGCACGCCCAGTGTCGCCGTGGGCTCGAACGGCACCCATCCGATGCCTTCGAAGTGCACCTCGGGCCAGGAGTGCAGCTGGTCGCTGTCCACCTGGAAGACGGTGCTCTCCTCCCGGCGCTGATCCGTCGGCCGGCCGGGCAGGTAGCCGACCACGATGCGCACCGGCATGCCCAGGCTGCGCGCCATCAGCGCGAAGGCGCCGGCGAAGTGGATGCAGTACCCCGATCTCACCTCGAGGAAGGATGCCACGGCCTCCGCTCCGGTACCGTCGAAGCCCTGATCGACCGGCGTCTCCAGCGAGTACGTGAACTGGCTGCGGAACCAGTTCTGCAGAGCGATCAGCCTGTCGTAGTCGTTCGTGGCGCCGGCGGTGACCTCCTGCGCGCTCTCGGCGATGACCGGCGGCAGGTCCTCGGGGACCTCGCCGACGTCGGCGCCTCCGGCGCTCGCGGCGCGGATCTGCTCGAGGGAGGGCTGCACGGCCGTCGAGGTCACTGTGTAGTCGGTGCCGTCCGCGTTCCTGGTCGCCGAGGACGCCGTGCGGTTGCCGGGCATGACCTCCCAGCCGCTGCCGAGACCGGAGATCTTCTCGGCCGCGTACGGGAGGGGCAGCCGGGAGCTCGACATGCCGGTCACCCGGATCGAGGTGCTCTGCTCCGCGGTCTTCACCGACGACGCCCAGTCCGGGCTGCCGAAGCCCTCGTCGAGCGGCTGCCGTCCCGGCCGGTCGGGCCGCCAGATCTCGCCGTCGAAGCGCGACAGCGTGGCCATCCGCAGGTAGGGGGCATCCGAAGCCGTCGTCACGACGGACATCACCGGCACGCTCTCGGGCCGGCGCAGGTCGTCGCCGAGCCGCAGGCTCGCGTCGACCCTGACCGATGGGCCGGTGCCCGGCAGCGTCGCCGACACCGGCAGCCCGGGGGCGATCACCAGGGCGATGATCACCGCGACGGACCCCACCGAGGTCGCGACGGCGCCTGAGGTGCGCCGCGGTGCACGGTCGTCGTGCCGCGCTCCGTAGCGGAACAGCACCAGCACCAGGACGGCGAGGAGCACGAACCAGACGACGTTCGCGCCGCCGCCGACGATGATCATCGGCACCGCGCCGACCGCCGCCACCACGAGGGCGGTGGCGATCACGCAGCGCAGCGCGACGAGCTGGTCGATCACGATCGCCAGCAGTCCGAAGGCGCTGCCGAGCAGGACCGAGATCCCGATCGTGGCGTCGATCGGCGCGACGCCGTTCACGATCTCCGCCGACGCTCTGCCGAGGTGCGCCGCCGCCAGGCGCAGCGCCGTCGGGGTCGGGACGATGCCGAACCAGGCGGCCTCCCGCACCAGCAGCGTGGTCAGCGTGAGCGTCACCACCACGAACTGTGCGATGAACGTCGACCCCTCCCGCACGAGCGGGCGGCGACGGGCGAGCAGCTTCCGCATCAGGATGCCGGTGACTGCTGTGGCGAAGATGACGGCGACGACGATCATGGTCCACGCACCCGGCTTCACCGCCGCGGTGTACGGCCACGTCGCGACGACCGTCGCACCGGCGGCGAGCAGCGCGGGGGCGACCGGCGCCGGCCGGCGGTCGGGGTTGCGCGCGCCCCAGGCGCTCTGCGGCGACGGGTCAGCCATGAAGCGCTCCCGGCATCGGGATGACGTCCTGCCACGCATCGGCGAGGTCGGTCCCCGCATCGATCTCGGCGGTGCGCCAGCCGTGCCTGGCCGCAGCGGGCAGCGCGCCCTCAACCGGTCCCGCGGCGAACAGGATCGGTGCGGCCGCTCCCGGCGGCGCGCAGCCGGTCGGCGTCGGCCTCGATCATGGCGCCGGTGATCACCACGAGCGGTCCCGGTGCCGAACCTCCGACCAGGGCGGCGATGTCGCGCGACTCACCGCGCGGAGAAACCGTCGCGAGGGCGACCAGCAGGCCGTCGCGGTCGTCCTCGTGGCCGTGCAGCGATCCGAGCAGCTGACCGGCGCTGTCGATCACGTCCACGCCATAGCCGTCCTGCACCAGCCGCACCGCGACCGATGCGCACAGCGAGACGGCGGTCTCGAACAGCGGATCCGGCTCGATCGCGGGCCGAGCCCAGCGCGAAGCGGCACGGTCCAGTACGACGATCGCGTCGGGGCTCGCCTCCTCCTCCTCCTGGCGCACCATCAGGTCGCCGCGGTGGGCGGTGGCCCGCCAGTGGATGCGGCGCATCGAGTCTCCGGGCACGTAGTGCCGCCGGGTGAGATTGTCGCTGCCGGGTCCCAGGCGGCTGGAGCGGGAGTGCGCACTGCCGCCGGAGGCGCCGACGCGCACCGGCAGGGGCTCGAGGGCGACCACCTGCGGCACGACCGTGATCGTGCTGGTGTCGCCGAACTGCTGCTCGCGCTGAGCGAGTCCGAACGGGTCGACGGTGCGCAGCAGCAGCGGTCCGAGCGCGGAGACACCGCGTCGCGCGCCGGTGACCTGGTACCGCAGCGAGGTGCTGCCGCGCTCGTACTCACCGGACGCCTCGCCCCTGACCGCCGTGGGCAGCTCGTCGCGCCAGAGCCCGTAGGGGCTCGCAGCGCACGCAGATCGAAGCGCACCGTCACCCGCGAGGTCTCGCCGACCGTGAGCAGATCGGTCGAGATCACTCGGGACACCGTGCCGCTGCGCCGCGGCAGATGCACGGCGATCGCGGCGACCAGCGGCAGCGCGAACAGCAGCACAGCCAGGTAGATCAGCACGGGTGCGGCGATGAGGTTCGCCGCGATCACCAGCAGGATGCCGCACAGCAGGCACCCCACGCCACGCAGGGTGAGCGGTCGCCGGCGCATGATCAGAGCCGCGCGGCGAGCGGCACGCGGACCCGGTCGAGGATCTGCGCCAGAGCGGCCTCGACCGGCTGGGCACCGGCGCGGTGCGCACCGCGGGCCGGCAGCAGCCGGTGCGCGAACACGGGGGAGAGCAGCTCGGCGAGGTCGTCGGGGATGACGTAGTCGCGGCCGTCGAGCGCGGCGTGCACCTTCGCGGCGCGCACCAGCTGCAGGGTGGCGCGAGGGCTGGCGCCGAGGTGAAGGCTGGGGTCCATGCGGGTGGCCTGCGCCAGCGCGACGGCGTACTCCTCCACCGCCTCGGCGACGTGCACTCTGCGGGCGTGCGCGATCAGCAGGCCCACCGAAGCGGCATCCGCGACGGGTGCGACGGCCGACAGCGGATTGACGGTGTCGCGCTGGCGGAGCATGAGGGCCTCGGCCGTCGGCATCCGGGTATCCCATCGAGATGCGCATCATGAACCGATCGCGCTGAGCTTCGGGCAGCGGGTAGGTGCCCTCCATCTCGAGCGGGTTCTGCGTCGCGACGACGAGAAACGGGTCGGGCAGCGGATGCGTCGCGCCGTCGACGGTGACCTGGCCCTCCTCCATCGCCTCGAGCATCGCGGACTGGGTCTTCGGCGACGCGCGGTTGATCTCGTCGGCGATCACGATGTGCGCGAAGATCGCACCCGGCTTGAATGCGAACTCGCGCTCCACCGGGTCGTAGACCGAGACGCCGGTGACGTCGCCGGGGAGCAGATCGGGGTGAACTGGATGCGCCGCACCGTGGCATCCACGCTCGCGGCCAGTGCACGGGCGAGCATCGTCTTGCCCACGCCGGGGACGTCCTCGATGAGCAGATGCCCCTCGGCGAGCAGGCAGACCAGGGCGCTGCGCACGGCGTCGGGCTTGCCGTCGATGACAGCGCTGACGGAGGCGATGATCCGCGAGGTCTGCGCAGCGAACTGCTCGGCCGTGATCGAGGGTGCGTCGTCGGTCATGGAGTCCCTTTCGCCCGTCAGTGCGCGTGGATCGATCGTAACCCGCAGCGGGCCCCTCTGGACCCCGAGCAGGCACCCGGTCGTTGAGCGAGCGTCAGCGAGACGAAACGCCCTCAGCCATCCGGTAGACTGGTCCACGGCTCTCCGCGTGACGACACCCAGGCCAATTCCCCCAGGACGGAAACGTAGCAAGGGTAACCGGGCTCTGTCGGGTGCGCGGAGGGTCTTTTCTTTGGCTCCGTCGGTCCCGTTCACAGCGGATGCTGGCACGATGGCGAACGTGCACGCCACCAGTCGAACGGCCGCCGCCCGGCGCAGGAGGAGCGGGGCCCGTCGTCCCGTCGGCCGACCGAGCCGTGCCGCCTCTGCGCGCCGCCGCGCCGCCAGCGGCAGAGTGCGCGACCGCCGCCTGCGCGGCTTCGCGATCGGCGGCCTGATCGCGGCGGTCGCAGCGCTCCTGGTGATGGTGCCGCTGCGGATGGCCGAGCAGCCGTCGCTGTGCGCGGCCGATCCGGCATCCTTTCCCGCCTCGGGCGTCTCCGGCTGGCAGGGAGATCAGCTCGAGAACGCGGCGACGATCGTGCGCACCGCCTCGTCGCTGGGGTTCGCACGCGACGGGCAGATCCTCGGGGTGATGACCGCGATGGGCGAGAGCGGTCTGCACAACATCGACTACGGTGACTGGGAGACGATCGGTTTCCGCAACCCCGACGGCAGCCGCACCACGAGCATCGGCCTGTTCCAGCAGCAGAAGTGGTGGGGGAGCGTCGAGACCCGGATGGATCCTGCCGGGTGCCGCCGGCCTGTTCTACGCGAAGCTCGCGAAGTTGGACGGCTGGCAGAGCATGCCGCCCTCGCAGGCGATCCACCGGGTGCAGGTGAACACCGACCGCGACTACTACGCGCAGTTCCAGGATGACGCGGCCGCAGTCGTCGACGCCCTGTCGGGGGCGTGCGCGTGAGGTTCTCCTCCGTCCCGGATCGATGGCAGCCCGTCCCCGCCCCGGCATAGGCTGAACCCGTGGCGCAGAGCATCTACATCACGTCCGCCGAGGGGCACACCGGCAAGTCCACGATCGCGCTCGGCGTTCTCGACGCGCTCATGCGGGTCTCGCCTCGGGTCGGAGTTTTCCGGCCCATCGCCCGGTCGACGACCGAGCGCGACGACATCCTCGAGTTGCTGATCGCCCACGACGGCGTGCAGCTCGACTACGACGAGTGCGTCGGCGTCACCTACGACGACGTGCGCCGCGACGCCGATGGCGCCCTCGCCACCATCGTCGAACGCTTCAAAGCGGTCGAGGCCCAGTGCGACGCCGTCGTCGTCCTGGGCAGCGATTACACCGACGTCGCCAGCCCGGCCGAGCTGGGCTACAACGCGCGCGTCGCGGCGAACCTCGGCGCACCGGTGCTGTTGGTGATCTCGGGTCGCGACCAGCAGACCCAGGCCGAGCGCCTCGGCACGACCACCGCCCGAACCCCGGCGCAGGTCGGGCAGATGGTCTCGCTCGCACTCGCGGAGCTCGCCGCCGAGCGCGCCGAGCTGTTCGCCGTGGTCGTCAACCGCGCCGATCCGGAGGCACTGGAGCAGACGATCGAGGTGGTCGAAGCATCTCCGCACAGGCGCACGCCGGTGTGGGCCATCCCCGAGGACCGCTCGCTCGTCGCGCCCTCCATGCGCGGCGTGCTGCGCGCAGTCGACGGACGGCTGCTGAAGGGAGACACAGCCCTGCTCGACCGCGAGGCGCTCGACGTCGTGATCTCGGGCATGTCGATGGTCAATGTGCTGCCGCGCATCACCGAGGGCGCCGTGGTCGTGATCGCCGCCGACCGCACCGAGGTGCTGCTCGCAGCGCTCCTGGCATCCGCCTCGGGCACCTTCCCGCAGATCGCGGGCATCGTGCTGAACGGGCCGTTCGCGCTGCCCGAGCCGATCGAGCAGCTGCTCGAGGGCTTCGAGATCGAGGTGCCGATCGTCGCGACCGACCTCGGCACCTTCGACACCGCCACCCGCATCATGAACACCCGCGGCAGGCTGAGCGTGGAATCCGGCCAGCGCTACGACAAGGCGCTCGCCCTGTTCCAGCGCCACGTCGACCTCACCGAGCTGACCATCGAACTGGGTCTCGCCGAGTCGTCCGTGGTCACGCCGCTGATGTTCGAATACGGGCTGATCGAGCGCGCTCGCACCGACCGCAGGCGCATCGTGCTGCCCGAGGGCGGCGACGACCGCATCCTGCGCGCCGCCGCCGTGCTGCTCGCGAGGGATGTCGCAGACCTGACCATCCTCGGCGACGAGGCCGACATCCGTGCCAGAGCGACGTCGCTCGGCCTCGACCTCGACGCCGCGCAGATCATCAGCCCTACCGATGCCGCGCTCGTGGAGCGCTTCGCGGCCGAGTACGCGCGGCTGCGCGCGCACAAGGGCGTCACTCTGCAGCAGGCATCCGACACCGTCACCGACGTGTCGTACTTCGGCACGATGATGGTGCACCTCGGCCTCGCCGACGGCATGGTCTCCGGAGCCGCTCACACCACGGCGCACACGATCCGTCCCGCCTTCGAGATCATCAAGACGCGACCGGGAGTGGAGGTCGTCTCGAGCGTGTTCCTGATGGCGCTCGCCGACCGTGTGCTCGTCTACGGCGACTGCGCGGTGATCCCCGAGCCCACCAGTGCGCAGCTCGCCGACATCGCGGTGTCGTCCGCGGCGACGGCAGCCCAGTTCGGCATCGAGCCCCGGGTGGCGATGCTCTCGTACTCGACGGGGGAGTCCGGCTCCGGCGCCGAGGTCGACAAGGTGCGCGCGGCGACCGCCCTGGTCAGGGAGCGCGCACCGGAGCTGCCCGTCGAGGGGCCGATCCAGTACGACGCCGCGGCCGACGCCGCCGTCGCGCGGGCGAAACTGCCGGACTCCGCCGTGGCAGGCAGAGCGACCGTGTTCGTCTTCCCCGACCTGAACACCGGCAACAACACGTACAAGGCCGTGCAGCGCTCCGCCGGCGCCGTGGCGATGGGCCCGGTGCTGCAGGGGCTCAACAAGCCGATCAACGATCTCAGCCGCGGCGCGCTGGTGGAGGACATCGTGAACACCGTCGCGATCACCGCGATCCAGGCCCAGGGGGCGCGCTCGTGAGCGCCGTCCTCGTGATCAACAGCGGCTCGTCGTCGCTGAAGTACAGTCTGCTCGACATGCACCGCGAGACCGAGCTGGCCGGCGGCCTGATCGAGCGGATCGGGCAGGACGTCGGCATCGTCTCGCACACGATCCGGCAGACGGCGGGACCCGGCGAGCCGGCCCCCACGATGCTGGATGCCACGACGAAGGGCGAGCGTCCCGTCGCCGACCACGATGTCGCGTTCGCCGTCATGCTCGAGCAGTTCGCCGAGCACGGGCCGTCGCTCGCCGAGCATCCGCCGGTCGCCGTCGGCCACCGCGTCGTGCACGGCGGAGCGCGGTTCTTCGAGCCGACCGTGATCACTCGGCTGGTGGAGATCAACATCGAGGACCTCGCCGTGCTCGCCCCGCTGCACAATCCGGCCAACGTGGCGGGCATCCGCTCGGCGCGACGCGTGTTCGCCGATGTCCCGCACGTCGCCGTCTTCGACACGGCGTTCCACCAGACGCTGCCGCCGGCCGCCTACACCTATGCGATCGACGCCGAGCTGGCCGGTGAGCACCGCCTGCGCCGCTACGGCTTCCACGGCACCAGCCACAAGTACGTCAGCGAGCAGGCGGCCGCGTTCCTCGGGCGGGATGCCGGGGAGCTGCGTCAGATCGTGTTCCATCTCGGCAACGGCGCCTCGGTCACCGCGATCCGCGGCGGCGAGTCCGTCGAGACCTCAATGGGGTTCACGCCGCTCGAGGGGCTCGTGATGGGCACCCGCTCCGGCGACATCGACCCTGCCGCGCTGCTGCACCTGTCACGCCGTGCGGGGATGGGGCCCGACGACCTCGACACCCTGCTGAACAAGCGCAGCGGTCTGCTGGGCCTGGCCGGGCGCAGCGACATGCGCGACATCCTCGCCGGTCGCGAGGCCGGGGAGGAGGCGGCGACACTCGCCTACGACGTCTACATCCACCGGCTCCGCGCCTACGCCGGCGCCTACATCGCGCAGCTCGGTGGCGTCGACGTCATATCGTTCACCGCCGGAGTCGGCGAGAACGCGGCACCGGTGCGCGCGGACGCGATGGCGACGCTGGGCTTCCTCGGCGTCCGGATCGACCCGGAACGCAATGCCGCACGCGGCGGCATCCGGCGCATCTCCTCGGACGACTCGTCGGCCGAGGTGCTGGTGGTGCCCACCGACGAGGAGCTGGAGATCGCGCGGCAGACGCTGGACGTCACGGCCGGTCGTTGAGCGAGGAGGGCCAGCGACGAGACGAAACGTGGTGACGTGTCTCGGGACCTGAGAGCGTTTCGTCTCGCTCGTTCCTCGCTCGCTCAACGACCCGGGCTCAACGACCCGGGAGTGCTCAACGACCGGGCTGCGTGACTACCCTGGACACATGCCCGAATCCCTGCCAGATCTCCGCGCATCCGCCGGCGTCCTCTTCGACCTCGACGGCGTACTCACTCCGACCGCCGAGGTGCACATGCGCGCCTGGCAGGCCGTGTTCGACGACGTGTTCGCGCACTGGGGCATCACACCCCCTACACGGATGCCGACTACTTCGCGCACGTCGACGGCAAGAAGCGGTACGACGGCGTCGCCGCGGTGATGCGCAGCCGCAATGTCGAGATCCCCTGGGGGCACGTCGACGACGCGCCGACGGAGGACACGATCAGCGGTATCGGCAATCGCAAGAACGCCGCGTTCGCCACCGAGCTGCGCAGCCATGGCATCGTCCCGTTCCCCGGTTCACTCGCCCTGCTCGAGCAGCTGCGCGACGCCGGCATCCCGATGGGCGTCGTGTCCAGCTCGAAGAACGCCGAGGAGGTGCTCGGCTCAGCCGGCATCCGCTCGTTCTTCACCGTCGTCATCGACGGGGTCGTCGCCGAGCGCGACCACCTCGCCTCCAAGCCCGCACCGGACATGTTCCGCGCCGGCGCGCTCGCGCTGGGCGTCGATCCGGCGCACGCCGTCGCGGTGGAGGATGCGGTCTCGGGAGCGGCATCCGCGGCGTCCGCCGGGTTCAGCATCGTGGTCGGCGTCGATCGCGGCGCGGGCGAGGCGGCACTGCGGGATGCCGGCGCGACGAGTATCGTCGATGATCTCGCACGCCTGCTGGCATCCTGATCCCTTCATCCGAAACACCGATCCACGGAGAGAGTGCGCATGCGGCGTACTGAGCGAACGGAGAGAGCCGAAGTGTTCGACAGCGACCGTTACTCCCCGATCCCTGGCGTCTCGTCGAGAGCCGCTATGACGCGGACGGCCTGCCCGAGACCCTGTTCACCGTGGGCAACGGGTACCTGGGGCTGCGTGGCAACCACATCGAGGGGCGCAGCGCGCACGAGCACGGCACATTCATCAACGGCCTGCACGAGACCTGGCCGATCCGGCACGCCGAGCAGGCGTACGGGTTCGCCGAGGTCGGGCAGACGATCGTCAATGCGCCGGATGCCAAGATCATGCGCGTCTACGTCGACGACGAGCCGCTGTCGTTCGATGACGCCGATGTGCGCGAGTACTCGCGCACGCTCGACATGCGCACCGGCGTCGTGCACCGCGACGTGCTGTGGGTGACGCCCTCCGGCAAGCGGGTGCGGCTGCGCGACGAGCGCATGGTGAGCTTCGATGAGCGTCACCTCGCCGTGCTGCGACTCGATCTCGTGGTCGAGAACGCGGATGCCCCTGTCACGATCAGCTGTCAGCTGCTGAACCGCCAGGACGGCGGCACCGTCTACACCGGCACCCCCGAGGCGGCGCAGAGGGCCGCCGCCGGGAAGGCGGGGTTCGATCCGCGCAGGGCCGAGAAGATCACCGACCGCGTACTGCAGCCCGCGGAGTACTGGCAGGACGGACTGCGCTCCGCACTGTCGTACCGGGTAGCGGACTCCGGGATGACGCTGGCAGTGGTCGCCGACCACGTGATCGAGACCGACAACGACTACAGTGCGCGCACCCTGATCGAGCCCGACATCGCGAAGAACGTGTTCCGCATGCAGGCGAAGGCGGGCGTGCCGATCCGGCTCACGAAGCTGGTCAGCTATCACACGTCGCGAGGCGTCCCCGCGCGCGAACTGGTGGACCGCTGCCGCCGCACCCTCGATCGCGCGGCGGTGGAGGGCGTCGACGCGCTGTTCGCCCGTCAGGCGGAGTGGCTCGACGCGTTCTGGGAGCGCAGCGACGTGCGGATCGGCGATCACGACGACCTGCAGCAGGCCGTGCGCTGGTGCCTCTTCCAGCTGGCGCAGGCGTCGGCGCGGGCCGACGGCGCCGGTGTCCCCGCCAAGGGACTCACCGGTTCGGGATACAGCGGGCACTACTTCTGGGACACCGAGATCTACGTGCTGCCGTTCCTCACCTACACGTCGCCGCAGTGGGCGCGCAACGCGCTGCGCGCACGGGTGCTCATGCTGCCGGCCGCGCGGCGAAGGGCCGCGCAGCTGAACGAGGCCGGTGCGCTGTTCCCGTGGCGCACGATCAACGGCGAGGAGGCCTCGGCGTACTACGCGGCGGGCACCGCGCAGTACCACATCAACGCCGACGTCAGCTTCGCGCTGGGCAAGTACGTGTACGCGACCGGCGACGTGGACTTCCTGCGCAGCGAGGCGGCCGACATCGCGGTCGAGACGGCGCGGCTGTGGGCGACGCTCGGGTTCTGGCGCGGCACGAACGGCGACTCGACGTTCCACATCCACGGCGTCACCGGACCCGACGAGTACACCACGGTCGTCAACGACAACCTGTTCACCAACGTGATGGCCCGGCACAACCTGCGGTTCGCGGCGCGCATCGTCCGCACGATGGCCGAGTCGGCACCGGACGCGTACGCCGCGCTGGTCGCGCGCACCGGGCTGGATGCCGGGGAGCCGGACGGCTGGGAGCGCGCTGCCGAGGCGATGCACATCCCGTTCAGCCCCGGTCTCGGCATCCACCCGCAGGACTCGCTGTTCCTCGAGCGCGAGGTCTGGGACCTGGCGAACACCCCCGACGACCAGCGCCCGCTGCTGCTGCACTTCCACCCGCTGGTGATCTACCGGTTCCAGGTGCTGAAGCAGGCGGATGTCGTGCTCGCGCTGTTCCTGCAGGGCAGTCACTTCACCGACGAGGAGAAGCTGGCCGACTTCGACTACTACGACCCGCTGACCACGGGCGACTCCACGCTGTCGGCGGTCGTGCAGTCGATCCTCGCCGCCGAGGTGGGGTACCAGGAGCTGGCGCTGGAGTACTTCCGTGAGGCGCTCTACGTCGACCTGCACGACCTGCACAGCAACGCCACCGACGGCGTGCACGTGGCGTCGGCCGGCGGCGTGTGGTCGGCCCTGGTGAGTGGCTTCGGCGGCATGCGCGATTACGCGGGCGAGCTGAGCTTCGACCCGCGGCTGCCCGCTTCCTGGCCGTCGCTGGAGTTCCCGCTGCAGTGGCGCGGGTCGTCGCTGTGCGTGACGATCACTCGTGGCGAACTGCGGATGCGGGTGCTCTCGGGCGATCCCGTGTCGTTCACCGTGCGGGGCGCGGCGCACACCGCCTCGGTCGGCTCGGATGCCGTCGCGCTCCTGGCCGGCCAGGGGCCGGTGCGCCCCGGTCGCCCGACGCTGCAGCGCTTCGCCGACGCCCGCCGCGAGGACGGCACACTGATGTCGCCGACCGTCCCGGTGACCACGACCATTCCGGTGCTCGAGATCGACTGACGGAATGCTGGGTTCCTGAGCCTGTCGAAGGGTCCGCCATCCGGTCGTTGAGCGGAGCGACGAAGGAGCGAAGACGAAACGCCTTCACGCTCCGCGACAGATCCGAGTGTCCGGGGCACACCGTAGGCTGTTCTGGTGACCACAGCCCTCTATCGCCGCTACCGGCCCGAGAACTTCGGGGAGATGATCGGTCAGTCCCAGGTGACCGACCCGCTCATGACCGCACTCCGCGGCGACAGGGTGGGTCACGCCTATCTGTTCTCCGGTCCGCGCGGGTGCGGGAAGACCACGTCCGCACGCATCCTGGCGCGCTGCCTGAACTGCGCCGAGGGCCCCACCGACACGCCCTGCGGCGTGTGCCCGAGCTGCGTGGAGCTGTCGCGCAGCGGCGGCGGCTCGCTCGACGTCGTCGAGATCGACGCGGCCAGCCACAACGGTGTCGACGACGCCCGCGACCTGCGCGAGCGGGCCACCTTCGCGCCCAGCCGCGATCGGTACAAGATCTTCATCCTCGATGAGGCGCACATGGTCACGCCGCAGGGCTTCAACGCCCTGCTGAAGCTCGTCGAAGAGCCGCCGGAGCACGTGAAGTTCATCTTCGCGACCACCGAGCCCGAGAAGGTGCTCGGCACCATCCGCTCCCGCACCCACCACTACCCGTTCCGGCTGGTGCCGCCCGCGGCCATGCTCGAGTACGTCGAGAAGCTCTGCGCCGAAGAGGGCGTGCAGGTCGAGCAGGGCGTGCTGCCGCTCGCCGTGCGCGCCGGCGGCGGCTCGCCCCGCGACACGCTGTCGCTGCTCGATCAGCTGATCGCCGGTTCCGACCCTTCGACGGGCTCAGGAACCCAGCCGCTGGTGACCTACGCGCGCGCCGTGGCGCTGCTCGGCTACACCCACGCCGAACTGCTCGACGAGATCGTCGACGCGCTCGCCGCCGGCGACGCCGCAGCGGCCTTCCCCGCCGTCGACCGCGTGGTGCAGACCGGACAGGACCCTCGGCGTTTCGTCGACGACCTGCTCGAACGGCTGCGCGACCTCATCGTGATCGCCGCCGTCGGCGACGGCGCATCCGCCGTGCTGCGCGGAGTGCCCGCCGACGAACTGCAGCGGATGCAGGGGCAGGCCCTCGCCTTCGGGTCGGCGCGGCTCTCCCGCACGGCGGATGTCGTCAGCCAGGCGCTCGACGACATGACCGGCGCGACGTCGCCGCGGCTGCACCTCGAGCTCATGGTGGCTCGCGTGCTGGCCGCTTCCCCGGGCGCCTCGTCTCCGGTCGTTGAGCGAGCGGAGCGAGACGAAACGCCTTCAGCTGCCTCTGAGCCGACAGCCCCCGCCGCGGCCCGCGAACCCGTGACTCCGGTCGCTGCGTCCGAGACGTCGGCTCCCGACGGCTCGTCTGCGCCTCCGGTCGTTGAGCGAGCGGAGCGAGACGAAACGCCCTCACCTGCCCCGGAGCCCGCACCCCGGACGCCCACCGGTCCGGTCACCTTCGAGCGCATCACGGCGGAATGGCCCGCCGTGCTCGACCGGCTCGCGGGCATCAATCGCAACGCCTGGACGCTCGTCACCACCGTGCAGCCGCTCGCCTATGCCGACGACGTGCTCACCCTCGGCTTCGCGACGCCGTCCGACGTCACGCGCTTCAAGGGGCCGACGCCCGGACCCGGCCCCTCCGACCACCTGCGCAGCGCGATCGAGCAGCAGCTCGGCGTGCGGGTGAAGTACCGCCCCGCGCCGCTTCCGCCCGGTGGCGGAGGCGGCGGGGGAGCGCGTGGACCTCAGGACGGCCCGGATCGGGGAGGGGCTGCGGCTCCCGCCGAGCCGGCGCCGTCCGACCCCGTCCCGGCTGGTCAGGCGGCATCCGCGACCCGCGACGGCGACGACGCGCCGGCATCCGGCTGGGCCACGCCCGGCGTACCGCAGCCCGGAGAACCCGTGTCGCAGGGCACATCGACCGCGCCCGCATCCGCGGCACCGGCTGCGACCGCGCAGCCGTCCGCGGGCGCGCGCACTCCGCAGCCTCCGCGTACCGCGGCATCCGCCGCCACGCCGGTCACCGAGTGGGCGGTCGCGCCGATCCCCGCATCGCACGAGGAGCCCGTTCAGCCGCAGTTCGCCGTCGACGACGAGCCCGCAGAGGTCGAGTCCGCCGCATCCGCGCCGGCGCCGCCGGTCGACGGCATGGTCGATCACGACGAGCCGCCGCTGCCCGACGACGACGATGCTCCCGACATGGACGAGCCACCGTACGACCCGCACTACGACGCCGCTCCGCCGGACGCGGGCCCGATGCCGGCTGCACAGGCACCCGCGCCGCAGACGGCCCCGGCGTCCGCCTCATCCCGCCCCGCAGCGCAGCGGACCGCGCCGGCCGCTGCGCCCGTCGTCACCAGCCGCTCCTCGGCTCCCGGCGGCGTGGAGCGTCGCGGCGAGGCCGTGATCCGCCAGGTGCTCGGCGCGACATTCCTGCGCGAAGAGCCCTACGAGCCCCAGACGAGGTTCAACTGATGTACGACGGCATCGTCCAGGAGCTGATCGACGAGTTCGGCCGCCTTCCCGGTATCGGCCCGAAGTCCGCGCAGCGCATCGCCTTCCACATCCTGCAGACACCGTCCTTCGATGTGGCCCGCCTCTCCGAGCTGCTCACCGAGGTGCGAGCCCGAGTGCGGTTCTGCGAGGTGTGCGGCAACGTCTCCGAGCAGGACCGCTGCGCGATCTGCCGCGACCCTCGGCGCAACGCCGCGCTCATCTGCGTGGTCGAGGACGCCAAGGACGTCGCGGCGATCGAGCGCACCCGCGAGTTCCGCGGGCTGTACCACGTGCTCGGCGGCGCGATCAGCCCGATCGCCGGCGTAGGCCCCGACGACCTGCGCATCGCGCAGCTGATGACCCGCCTCGCCGACGGCACCGTGCAGGAGGTCATCCTCGCCACCAACCCCAACCTCGAGGGCGAGGCGACCGCGAGCTACCTCAGCCGCCTGCTGACCACGATGGAGATCACGGTCTCGCGCCTGGCCTCCGGCCTGCCCGTCGGAGGCGACCTCGAGTACGCAGACGAGGTCACCCTCGGCCGCGCCTTCGAGGGCGGCGCCGGCTGTGAGCCCCCACGGCGGATTCACCCGCAAGGGCTGGATCCTCTTCGCGATCATGTCGATCGTGTGGGGCATCACCTACCTGTTCATCAAAGAGGCGGTCGAGTCGTTCTCGCCACCGGCGGTCGTCTCGGCCCGCACCCTGCTCGGCGCACTCGTGCTGCTGCCCTTCGCGATCCGCTCCGGGGCCCTGAAGGCCGCGCTCAAGGTGTGGCCGTGGGTGCTCGCGTTCGGCGCCGTCGAGATGGCCGGCCCCTTTCTGCTGCTCAGTCACGCCGAGACTCAGGTGCCGTCCGGCCTGACCGGACTGCTGGTGTCGACTGTCCCGCTGTTCGCCGTGGTCATCGCCCTGCTGCGCGGCGACCGCTCCGTACTCGCCCCGACGCGCCTGGGTGGACTGCTGGTCGGATTCGTCGGCGTCGCGATCGTCGTGGCCGGCCCGGGTCTGTTCGCGCACGGCACGGCCAGCTTCATCGCCATCGGCGAGATCCTGCTCACCGCGGTGCTGTACGCGATCGCGCCGTTCATCATCGCCCACAAGCTGTCGGACGTGCCCTCGATCGGCACCATCGCGCTCGCGCTCACCGTGGTCGGCCTGGCCTACCTGCCGGCCGGCCTGCTCACGCAGCACGAGGTGCCGACCGTGCGTTCCACGGTGTCCCTGGTGCTGCTCGGCGTGATCTGCACGGCCCTCGCGTTCGTGTTCTTCTTCGCGTTGATCCGCGAGGTCGGTCCGGTGCGGGCGCCGCTGTTCACCTACGTCAACCCGGTGGTCGCGATCATCCTCGGCACGATCCTGCTCGGTGAGCCGGTCACCGCCGGTCTGCTGATCGGTTTCCCGATCATCCTGGCCGGATGCTGGTTCGCCGCCACCGGCGGCCGGCTGAAACCCTCGGCACCCGATCTCACGACCGGTCCGGTGACGACCGCCGAGACCGCCGAGGCGATCGCCGACGGTCCGCCGGCGCCGAAGACCGATCCCACCCGCTGATCCAGGCTCCCCATGACGTCGCGCCACAGACCTCTGGTCGCGCGGCAGTTCTCGACACGTCCTGCGGTTCGCGCTGCACTTTGTTGCTCACGCTGCGCGTATGTGCGCCGCGTGAGCCAAGAACTGCAGCGCGAGCTGTTCGAGGCCGTTCGCGCGGTCGTTTCTGGTTTGCGCGGCAACGGACAACGGCGGCGGCCGACTAACCCCGGCGGATCGACTTCCAGAGGTTCAGGAGCAGCAGCACGAAGGCTGCCCCGATCAGGATGTGGCCGACGCCTGCGATGCCGGAGATCGCCATCGACGCCTTCTCACCCAGCACCTGCAGGGTGCCGTGCCAGACGAGCATCGCCGTGGTCAGCACGACCCCGGCGTTGTAGATCCAGAAGAACCAGCGGAACAGCCTGCTCCCGGACAGCCGGAACGACTTCTCCAGGGCCATCACGATGAGCAGCATGATCATGCCGAGTGTGAGGATATGAGTGTGCGCGACGGCGAGCTGCCCCGGCATCCCCTCCTCGAACCCGTTCGCCTTCGTGAACTCGCGATAGAACAGGCCCGCGGCCAGCCCCAGCACGGTGTAGACGGCGACGGAAAGCAGCAGCATGCTCAGTGCGGAGCGCTGAGCGCGGGAGGTCTCGGTCACAGCGTTGTCGGTCATGGTTCCAGGGTGCTCGCAGCCGTGCGGCCCCGCATCCATCGAAGGGACGATGCCCGCCGCCCCCGTTTTCCGCGCAGACGCGCGAGAATCGGAGCATGACCGCCGCAGCATCCGTTCCGAGTCGGCATCGGATGCTGCGCACCGCACGCTTCGCGCTGCACCTGATCGCTGTCCTGCTCACCGTCGTGACCAGCATCCGCGCGGTGCTGGGCGGCGTGCCGCTGCTGCCGGCGACGCTCGCCGCCGGGCTTTTCCTGGGCTGGTACGGAGCCGGCGCAGCGCTCATCCACGGCCGCAGTGCGCGCTGGTGGCTGGCCGCGCTCACCGCGATCTGGGCCGGGATGCTGGTGCTGTCGCCGGAGTACACCTGGCTGTCGTTCCCGCTGCTGCTGCTGGCCGGGCATCTGCTCCGTGGGGGCGTCACGTGGGTCTACGCGGCCGTGGTGCTCGCAGCCGCGATCACTGCGCCGATGCTGCACCACACCCCGCTGATGTTCGCGCACATCGTCGGCCCGCTGCTCGGCGGCGGGTTCGCCCTCGCGATCTCGCTCGGCTATGACACGCTGCTGCGCGACGCCGCCGAGCGCGAGCGGCTGATCGCCTCGCTGCTGCAGGCGCAGCACGAGACGGCCGCTCTGCAGGACGAGCTCGCGCACACCCAGCGCGAGGCCGGCGCCGCCAAGGAGCGCACCCGGCTCGCCCGCGACCTGCACGACACGATCGCGCAGGAGCTCAGCTCGGTGTCGCTGCTGGCACGCACCGGAGCCGCCGAGCGGATGCCGCAGATCGACGCCCTCGCGCAGCAGTCGCTGGTCGAACTGCGCCGCATCGTGGCGTCTCTCGCGCCCACCGAACTGGAGGACTCGGCCCTCGCCGGTGCACTGGAACGGATGCTGGACACGCTGCGCACGGACGCCGGGATCGACACCGCGCTGCAGGTGTCCGAGCCGATGCCTGCGCTGCCGACCGGCGTCGAGGTCGCGTTTCTGCGTGTGGCGCAGTCCGCTCTCGCCAACGTGCGGCAGCACTCCGGTGCGGCGCGGGTCGAGATACACCTGAGCGCCTCCGAAGGCGTGGCGCGGCTGGAGATCGCCGACGACGGACACGGCTTCGACGAGGCATCCGCCGGCCGGCCAGGGTCATCGTACGGGCTGATCGCGATGCGCTCGCGGCTCGAGGAGCTGGGTGGCGAGCTCCGGATCGACAGCACGCACGGTGCCGGGACCCGACTGACGGCGAGCGTGCCGCTCACGTACGACCGCACGGTCGGAGACACAGGTGATTCGGCGCGAGCGGATGCGAGAACCACCGCACAGGACCCAGAGGTGCGGAGCGTTTTCGACCGCGCGGTGGAAAGCGCAGCGGAGCCGGGCCGTGCGGATGCAGAATCGACCGCGCGGGGGAAGAAGCGGGGGCGTCGTGAGCACCCGCATCCTCCTCGTGGACGACCATCCGATCGTGCGTGCCGGACTGCGTGCGGTGATCGAGAGCCGGGGCTTCGAAGTCGTCGGTGAGTCGTCGACGGGCGAGGAGGCGCTGGTCGCGGCATCCGAGCTGCGCCCCGACGTCGTGCTCTGCGACCTGCGGCTGGGGGAGGGCATCGACGGCGTCGCCGTGACGGCGGCACTGCGCGCGAAGCCGGAGCCGCCGGCAGTCATCATCCTCACCACGTTCGATCATGACGCGCAGATCGTCCGCGCGATCGAGGCCGGTGCCGCCGGATATCTGCTCAAGGAGGTCGGCACCGACACGATCGCGAAGGCGATCACGGATGCCGCATCGAGCGGCCTCGTGGGCGGGCTGGCCGACGACCGCCTGATCGGCGCGCTGCGCGCGCCACGGGTGACGCTGACCGCGCGGGAGCGCGAGGTGCTCCAGCTCATCGACGCCGGCGCCGCCAACCGCGAGATCGCCACCCGGCTGTTCATCACCGAGGCCACGGTGAAGACACACGTCGTGCACCTGCTCGAGAAGCTCGGTGTGCCCAGCCGCACAGCTGCCGCCGCCGAAGCCCGCCGTCGCGGCCTGATCTGACACATACGCCACGAGGCATGAACCCGCTCCGTAGAATGTGCGTGGGCTGATCGCCCGCAATCCCAGGGAGTGAACGTGGCCCTCATCGTGCAGAAGTACGGCGGCTCCTCCGTCGCCGACGCAGAGAGCATCAAGCGCGTCGCGAAGCGCATCGTCGACACCCGGCGCGCCGGGCACGACGTCGTCGTGGCGGTCAGCGCGATGGGAGACACCACCGACGAGCTGCTCGACCTCGCGCACGAGGTGGCGCCCATCCCCGCCCCGCGCGAGCTCGACATGCTGCTGTCCAGCGGTGAGCGCATCTCGATGGCGCTGCTCGCGATGACCATCCACTCGATGGGCTTCGAGGCGCGCTCGTTCACCGGCAGCCAGGCCGGCATGATCACCGACTCGCACCACGGCAAGGCTCGCATCGTCGACGTGACCCCGGTGCGCGTGCGGGAGGCGCTCGACGAGGGCGCCATCGTCATCGTCGCCGGGTTCCAGGGCATCAACCGCGACACCCTCGACATCACCACGCTCGGCCGCGGCGGCTCCGACACCACCGCCGTCGCGCTCGCCGCCGCGCTGAACGCCGACGTCTGCGAGATCTACAGCGACGTCGACGGCATCTTCACCGCCGACCCGCGCGTCATCCCGAACGCCCGCAAGCTCGACCACGTCTCCAGCGAGGAGATGCTCGAGCTTGCGGCCAACGGCGCGAAGGTGCTGTACATCCGAGCCGTCGAGTACGCCCGCCGGCACCGTGTCATCATCCACGCCCGGTCGACCTTCTCGGCGGCCGAGGGCACCTACGTTCTGGGCGAGGGCATGAAGAACCCCCGCGAATCCGAGGGAGCAGCCATGGAAGAACCCATCGTCGCCGGCGTCGCCACAGACCTCAGCCAGGCCAAGATCACCGTCTCCGGCGTCCCGGACGTGCCGGGCAAGGCCGCGGAGATCTTCACCGTCGTCGCCAAGTCGGGTGCCAACGTGGACATGATCGTGCAGAACGTGTCCGCCGCCTCCACCGGTCGCACCGACATCTCGTTCACGGTCCCCAAGGCGGATGCGGCGGCGGCGCTGAAGGCGCTGGCCGCGGAGCGCGACCGCATCGGGTTCGAGGCGCTCCTTCACGACGACCAGATCGGCAAGCTCTCGGTCGTCGGAGCCGGCATGCGCACCCACTCCGGCGTCTCGGCCATCCTGTTCGAGGCGCTCTCGACCGCCGGCATCAACATCGAGATGATCTCCACCTCCGAGATCCGCATCTCGGTCGTGCTGCGTGCCGACGAGCTGGTCGAGGCCGCACGCGGGGTGCACACCGCGTACGGCCTCGACAGCGAGATCGAGGCCACGGTCCACGCCGGCACCGGCCGCTGACGACCTCCGGTCGTCGGTCGTTGAGCGAGCGAAGCGAGACGAAACGCTCTCAGATCAGCCGGGGCGTTTCGTCTTCGCTCCTTCGTCGCTCCGCTCAACGACCAAGAGCGCCAGAGCCCATCCAGGGCACGGTAGACTCACCGCAACCCTGACATCGGCGCCGGGCGAAGCATCCGCGACCCGGTGCCGAGCCTGGCGCATCGTCTTACCGCCAAGGACCCAGTCATGACCCGCATCTCCGATTCCGGATACTCCGTCGCCGTCGTCGGCGCCACCGGCCAGGTCGGCCGAGTGATGCGCGAGATCCTCGCCGAGCGCTCGTTCCCGATCCGCGAGCTGCGCCTGTTCGCCTCCGCCCGCTCCGCGGGCACCGCCATCGAGTTCGGCGGGGTCGACGTCATCGTCGAGGACGTCGACACAGCGGATGCCGCGGGCATCGACATCGCCCTGTTCTCGGCCGGAGCGACCGCCAGCCGGGCGTACGCGCCGAAGTTCGCGGCATCCGGTGCCGTCGTCATCGACAACTCCAGCGCCTGGCGCAACGACCCCGAGGTGCCCCTGGTGGTCAGCGAGGTCAACCCGCACGCGATCGACGATCGTCCGCGCGGCATCATCGCCAACCCGAACTGCACCACGATGGCGGCCATGCCGGTGCTCAAGGCTCTGCACGACGAGGCCGGCCTCGAGCGCCTGATCGTCTCGACCTACCAGGCTGTCTCGGGCTCCGGGCTCGCCGGTGCCGAGGAGCTGCTCGGTCAGGTCGAGGGCGTGCTCGCGCAGGGCGACACGCTGCGCCTGGTGCACGACGGCTCGGCCGTCGACTTCCCGCAGCCGGAGAAGTACATCGCCCCGATCGCGTTCGACGTGATCCCGCTTGCCGGCAACCTCGTCGACGACGGCGAGAACGAGACTGACGAGGAGAAGAAGCTCCGCAACGAGAGCCGCAAGATCCTCGGGCTGCCCGGCCTCCGCGTCGCCGGCACCTGCGTGCGCGTCCCGGTGTTCACCGGGCACTCGCTGTCGATCCACGCCGAGTTCGGCGCGGACATCACCCCCGACCGTGCCCGGGAGGTGCTCGCATCCGCACCCGGCGTCTCTCGAAGAGGTGCCGACGCCGCTCTACGCGGCAGGCAAGGACGACAGCTACGTGGGCCGCATCCGCGCCGACCAGTCCGCGCCCGAGGGCAGGGGCCTCGTGCTGTTCATCAGCAACGACAACCTGCGCAAGGGAGCCGCGCTGAACGCCGTGCAGATCGCCGAGGTGGTCGCCGAGCGCCTGGGCGCAGCCGTCGCCTGACCCACCTGACGAAACGGCAAGCCCGCGCCGAGACGTGGGGGCTCCGCCCCCGTCTCGGCGCGGGCTTGCCGATTCGGGCCCTGCGCGGGAGAAGCCTAGACTGGTTCGGTGACTGAATCCGTCGACGTCGTCCTGATCGGCGGTGGCATCATGAGTGCCACCCTGGGTACCCTGCTGCACGAGCTGCAGCCGGACTGGAAGATCGTCGCGTTCGAGCGCCTGGGCGAGGTCGCCGAGGAGAGCTCGAACGCCTGGAACAACGCCGGCACCGGTCACTCCGCGCTGTGCGAGCTCAACTACACGCCCCGCGGCGAGGACCGGCTGCTCGACTCGAGCAAGGCGGTAGGCATCAACGAGCAGTTCCAGCTCAGCCGCGAGCTGTGGTCGTCGTGGGTCAAGCGCGGCATCCTGGACGGTCCGAAGACGTTCATCAACTCGACCCCGCACATGACCTTCGTGCGCGGCGAGAACGACGTGCAGTACCTGCGCGAGCGCTATGCCCTGCTGAAGGACGAGCCGCTGTTCGCCGGAATGGAGTACAGCGAGGACTCCCGCGTCATCAACCAGTGGGCTCCGCTGCTGATGCAGAAGCGCCGCAAGGGCGAGCCGTTCGCGGCGACCCGCAGTGCGGCCGGCACCGACGTCGACTTCGGCGCGCTCACCCGTCAACTCTTCGACCACCTCGGCGAGAGCGGCGTCGACGTGCGCACCAACACCGAGGTGCGCAAGCTGAAGCGCGACAAGGACGGCGGCTGGCACGTCAAGTACCGTCGCACGATCGGGCGGGCGCCCGGCGACATCAAGGCGCGCTTCGTGTTCGTCGGCGCCGGCGGCTGGGCCCTCAAGCTGCTGCAGGGCTCGGGTATTCCCGAGATCCGCGGCTACGGATGCTTCCCGATCGGCGGTCAGTGGCTGAAGACCTCCGACCCGAAGATCGTCGCCCAGCACAAGGCCAAGGTCTACTCGCAGGCGCCTGTCGGCGCCCCTCCGATGTCAGTGCCGCACCTCGACACGCGTGTCGTCGACGGTGAGAGCAGCCTGCTGTTCGGCCCGTTCGCGACGTTCAGCCCGAAGTTCCTCAAGAACGGGCGGATGCTCGACATCGTCACGCAGGTGCGCCCGCACAACCTGGGCAGCATGCTCAAGGTCGCGTTCACGAACTTCGACCTCATCACCTACCTCGTCAGCGAGCTGCTGAAGACGCACTCGAAGAAGGTGGCGACGCTGCGGCAGTTCATGCCGACCGCCGCCGACGGCGACTGGGAGCTGCTGCAGGCGGGCCAGCGCGCGCAGGTCATGCGCGATGGCAAGCTGCAGTTCGGCACCGAGATCGTCGCCGCCGAGGACGGCTCGATCGCAGGCCTTCTCGGCGCCTCACCGGGCGCCTCGACCGCCCCGCCGATCATGCTGCAGCTGCTCAAGCGGTGCTTCCCCTCGGAGTACGCGGAGTGGGAGCCGAAGCTGCGCGAGCTGGTCCCCACTCTGGGCACGAAGCTGAACGACGATCGCGAGACCGCCGAGATGGCGATGAGCGCGACCGCGGCGGCACTCGACCTCACGGCCTGATCAACGACCGTGGCGAAGCTCTACTTCCGCTACGGCGCGATGAACTCGGGCAAGTCGACGGCCCTGCTGCAGGCGGCGTACAACTACGAGGAGCGCGGCCAGCACGTGCTGCTCGCCAAGCCCGCGATCGACACCAAGGGTGCGACGCAGATCGAGAGCCGCCTCGGCGTCACCCGAGAGGTCGACTTCCTGATCGGCGCCTCTGATGATGCCCGGGAGCTGTTCGCACGCGAGCGGGAGCGGATCCGGCAGCAGGACGCCGCGACGCTGCTGCCGCAGCACGTCGACGTGGCCTGCCTGCTCATCGACGAGGCCCAGTTCCTGTCGCCCGAGCAGATCGACGACCTGTTCCGGATCGCGGTGCTGGACGGCATCCCGGTGATGGCGTACGGCATCCGCAACGACTTCCTCACCCACGCGTTCCCCGGTTCGGCCCGGCTGCTCGCGATCGCGCACTCCTTGGAGGAGCTGAAGACGATCTGCCGCTGCGGCCGGAAGGCCGTGTTCAACGGGCGGCTGGTGGACGGCCGCTTCGTGTTCGACGGCGATCAGGTCGCGATCGACGGCGCCGCGGTGACCTACGAATCGCTGTGCGGCAACTGCTACCTCGAGGAGTCCGGGGAGTGCTCGGCTGAGGCACTGACTTCTTCTTCCCGGGTTTGCGGCGGAATCCCCCGTCTGGGGCGGTGCCGGAGCGCCCCGAACACCAGAATCCGCCCCAAACCCAAGGGAAGTGAGTGGGTGAGTGACCGGTGTACGCACGGGTTGCGTGGTCTGACCACACGGGATAACCTGTGGTCAGACCACAGGAGGACGGATGCCGGAGCCCATTGCCGCTCGCGCCTGGCGCACGGTGCTCGAACGCATCGAGAGCGACCTCGTGGAAGGGCGCCTCGGCCCCGGAGACCGGCTGCCGTCCGAGCGCGACCTGTCCGCCGACCTCGGCGTCGGCCGGTCCAGCGTTCGTGAGGCGCTGCGCGTGCTCGAGGTGATGGGCCTGATCCGCACGGCGACCGGCTCCGGGCCCCAGTCTGGCGCGATCGTCATCGCAACGCCCGCGGGCGGGATGCAGCAGCTGCTGCGCCTGCAGGTCGCCGCACAGGGCTTTCCGATCGCCGACGTCGTGCAGACGCGGCTCGTGCTCGAGGGTGCCGTCGCGGCATCCCTCGCCGCCTCCGAGTCCCGCGACACCGCCGCAGCGCACGCGCTGCTGGATGCGATGGACGACGCCGATCTTCCCGCCCCGGAGTTCCTCGCTCTCGACGCCCAGCTGCATCTGGCTCTCGCCGAGGCATCCGGCAACTCGGTGATCGCGGCGATGATGGCGGGACTCCGCAGCGCGATCGAATCGTACGTTCTGGAGGGGTCCGCCCGCATCGACGACTGGCGCGGGATGGCCGAACGCCTGCGCGCAGAGCACCGTGCCCTCGTCGCGGCGATCGAGAGCGGCGACGGCGACAGCGCACGGTCTCTGGTCCACGACCACATCATCGGCTACTACACCGCGTCGGGGCTCGTCCCCGACGCCGCCCTCTGAAGGAGAACACCATGGTCCAGCGGCAGCTGCCCAAGCCCGCAGAGCTCTTCGAGCTGATGCGGTTCAAGAAGCCCGAGCTCGACGGCCGCAAGCGCCGCCTCGACGCCGCGCTCACGATCTACGACCTGCGCACGATCGCCAAGCGCCGCACGCCCAAGGCGGCGTTCGACTACACCGACGGCGCTGCAGAGGGCGAGCTGTCGCTGGCCAGGGCACGTCAGGCCTTCGAGGACGTGGAGTTCCACCCCGGCATCCTCAAGCCCGCACCGACTGTCGACACCAGCGTCGAGATCCTCGACGGGCCCAGCGCGCTGCCTTTCGGCATCGCGCCGACCGGCTTCACCCGCCTGATGCAGACCGAGGGCGAGGTCGCCGGCGCGGGCGCCGCCGCCGCGGCTGGCATCCCGTTCACGCTCTCCACGCTCGGCACCACCTCGATCGAGGGCGTGAAGGCGGCCACCCTTCGAGAGCCTCAGGGACCGGTGCCGGGAAGGAACTGGTTCCAGCTGTACGTCATGCGCGACCGCGAGATCTCCTACGAGCTCACCCGTCGCGCCGCCGCGGCCGGTTTCGACACCCTGCACTTCACCGTCGACACCCCGGTCGCCGGCGCGCGCCTGCGCGACAAGCGCAACGGCTTCAGCATCCCGCCGCAGCTGACCTTCGGCACGATCGTGAACGCCATCCCGCGGCCGTGGTGGTGGGTCGACTTCCTCACGACGCCGAAGCTCGAGTTCGCATCGCTGAGCACCACCGGCGGCACCGTCGGCGAGCTGCTGGATGCCGCGATGGATCCGACCATAAGCTACGCCGACCTCGATGTCATCCGCGGAATCTGGCCGGGCAAGATCGTGGTCAAGGGCGTGCAGAACGTCGAGGACTCGGTGCGCCTGAAGGATGCCGGCGTCGACGGCATCGTGCTCTCGAACCACGGCGGGCGCCAGCTCGACCGCGCGCCGATCCCGTTCCACCTGCTGCCGCAGGTGCGCAGGGCTGTGGGTGACGACTTCACCGTCATGGTCGACACCGGGATCATGAACGGCGCCGACATCGTCGCCTCCGTCGCGCTGGGTGCCGACTTCACCCTGATCGGCCGGGCGTACCTGTACGGGCTGATGGCGGGCGGCCGCCAGGGCGTCGATCGCACGATCGCCATCCTGCGCACCGAGATCGAGCGCACGATGCGTCTGCTGGGCGTCTCATCGCTCGCCGAGCTGACGCCTGCGCACGTCACGCAGCTGACCCGGATGGTGCCGCTGGGGGAGTCCGTCGCGGTTCGTTGAGCGAGCGAGGAACGAGCGAGACGAAACGCGCTGCGCCCGCCAGGCACGTCGCCGCGTTTCGTCTGCGGCGCTGGCGCGCCTCCGCTCAACGACCGATGGGCAGAGCCACGAGCAGCTCGTCGAGCTTGTCGGCCGTGTCCTCCCAGCCCTCCACGGCCACGCACGGCACGCCGATCGCGAGCACCGGGTAGTCGTTGCCGCCCTCGTCGAGCCGGTCGCCGTAGAACAGCATGTCCGAGAGCGGGATGCCGCTGAGCTCGGCGAGCTGGCGCATGCCGTAGGCCTTGTCGATACCGGCCCGGGTGATGTCGATCGACGTGGATCCGCCGGATCGCACCTCCAGACCCGGAAGCCGCGCGGCGACCGCGTCGCGCAGCGCTTCGCGCTTCGCCCCGTCGGGATCCCACGCCACCTTCGCATCGCGCGGTGCCCGCTGGCCGAGGGCTGAGAAGGTGATCTGCGAGCCGCGGTCCTCGAGGATGTCGCCCCAGGGCTCCGGTTCCCAGAGACCCAGGCGCTGTGCCTCCTCGCGGAGCGCCAGCAGAGCGGCATCCCGCTCGTCGGCGGTCAGATCGCGGGCGTAGACCGGGGCGAAGTCGTGTCCGTCGTGGCGCAGGTAGCGGGTGCCGCAGGTGGGCAGCAGGTGCAGTCGCTGCAGGTCCGTGGCATCCGCGTCGCCGAGCTGGGCGATCACCTGGGAGCGGAACTGCTCCTCGTTGCCGCCGGAGATGATCGCGACGTCGACGCGGTGCATGAGGACGCGCAGGAGACCCGCGATGCGAGGATCGATCGCGCCCTTCGAGGGAGCCAGCGTGTCGTCGAGATCGAAGGCGACGAGGCGGGGCGAGGTCATCCCTCCAGCCTAGACGAGCGATGATGGCGGGATCGTCAGATGGGTCGACGCTCGGGACGGCGCTGCCGCGATGCGGCATCGCCTGCGAGGCACGTCGCGACGGGGTGCGTCCCCACGGCGCCCTCCACATGCCGCTGGCAGGCGGGCAGGTCGCGTTTGGGAGGTAGGCGGCATGCGGAGCCTCCTGCGCCGCGGGGGCCCGCCTGACACCCTCGGGCATGCAAGAAGGGGCCTGATCCGCCTCCGGCGGATCAGGCCCCTTCTTGCATGCTGTCGGGGTGACAGGATTTGAACCTGCGACCTCGTCGTCCCGAACGACGCGCGCTACCAAGCTGCGCCACACCCCGTTTTTGCAACTGTTCGAGTCTACATGGAACGAGCGCGGTTACCGAATCGAGGGCGCCGCGACGAGGGTCAGCAGCGAGGCCTCGGGACGGCACGCGAAGCGCACCGGAGCGTAGATCGATGTGCCGCATCCGGCGCTCACGTTCAGCGGCACCGAACGCCCGCCGTGCGACCAGGTGCTCAGGCCCTTGGCCTGCTTCAGCGGGATGTCGCAGTTCGCGACGATCGTGCCGTACCCGGGCAGGCAGACCTGGCCGCCGTGCGTGTGGCCGGCGATGAGCATGTCGGCTCCGAGGTCGACGAACTCGTTCAGCACCCGCTGGTAGGGCGCGTGCGCGACCCCCAGCACGGGAGCTCCGGGATGCTGCGGTCCGACCTCGGCGATCCGCTGCGGGAGGTCCTCGAGGCGATCCCAGTCACGGTGCGGGTCGTCCACGCCGAAGAAGTCGACGGGGCGCCCGGCGACGGTCAGCCGGGCCGCCGCGTTGTTGAGGTCGGTCCAGCCCAGCTCGTCGGTGAAGAAGGCGTCCATCGCGTCGGTGTCGAGCAGGCGTGGCGCGGAGCGGCGCGCGGACGGACCGGCGAAGTACTTGAACGGGTTGCGCGGCGAAGGGGCGTGCACGTCGTTGGAGCCGTGCACGAACACGCCCGGAATGCCCGCCAGCGGCGCGAAGGCGCGGCGGATGCCGGCCAGACCGTCCGGATGCCCGAGGTTGTCGCCGGTGTTCACGACCAGGTCGGGCTCGAGCTCGGCGAGCGAGGCCAGCCACTGCTGCTTGCGATGCTGCCACGGCGCCATGTGCGCGTCGGACAGGTGCAGCACCCGGATCGGGGCAGACCCAGGGGAGAGCATCGGAACAGTCGCGGTGCGCACCGTGAACAGGTAGCGCTCGATGCCGATGCCCCACGTCGCAGCGGCTACGCCGACGGCCCCCACCGCGCCGAGCGCGATGAGGGCCGGGTGAGCGTCACGAGCGGTCAATGTCCGTCTTCCCGTTCGCATCTCACCTTGATCCCCTGGTTGGCCTGGGCGGTGGACCCTGCGGCCGGATCGGTGTCGGCCACCTTGGAGCTGGGCTCGCAGCGGCCGTCCCAGTTGATGTTCGTGAAGCCGGCGCCGTTGAGCTCGGCTATCGCCTCGGCAGCGGACTTGCCCTTGACGTCGGGCACCTTCAGGCCCGTCTCCTTCGGCTTGCCCGTGCTGGGCGCGATCGTCACCGTCGTACCGGCCGCGACCTGTCCGGCGCCCGGTGCCTGAGTCGCGACGTTGCCTGCCGGCTGGTCGCTGTCCACGGCAGTGCCGACACTCACCTGGAACCCGGCGTCAGTCAGGGTCCTCTTCGCGTCGTCGACGCTCATCCCGACGACGTTCGGCAGGTCCTTGAGCACCCTGCGCGTGAGGTTCTTGTCGGGCGTCGGGAAGGCGTCGCCGCCATACGCCTTGTTTGCGGCACGCTGGATCTCTCTGGCCATCCCATAGCGGATGTCGTTCAGCCGCACGCCATGCGCCGTGAACTTCTTCAGGGGCACCAAACCGACGATGTTGCCCACCCAGACTGCGGTGGTCACCTTGGTGCTGGACTCGACCAGCATCGTGTGCTCTTTCTCGGCGGTACCGGTCTTGCCGATCAGCTGGGTGCCGTCGTACGGGTTCGCGCCACCACCGGTGCCGCCCTCCATCACGCCTCGCAGCGCGTAGGCGGCGGTCGCGGCGACCTCGGGAGAGATCACCTGGCTGCACGCGGGCGTCGGTGGAGCGATCTCCTTGCCGTCCTGGCCGATGATCTTGTCGATCACCCGCGGCTCGCAATACTTGCCCTTGTTGGCGACGGTCGCATAGGCGCCGGCGATCTGAATAGGAGCGATGTTCTTCGAACCGAGCACCGAGGGGAACGGGTCGTTGGCACCGGGGTTCTTTTCCTGGTCCGGCTTGGTCACGTCCCAGCCGCTGCCGAGGTGCACGCCCATGCGCTTGGCGACCTGGTTGATGTCGCAGAGGTTCAGCTGCTTCGCCATCGCCAGGAAGCCGGTGTTCAGCGACCTTGCGGTGAACCGCATGACGCTGCCCACATATCCGCTGTTCCGGCCTGAGTTGCCGATCGCCTTGTCCTTCGCCAGCGTGTAGGTACCGCCGCAGCCGTCGCGGTTGTACGTGCCGGCGGTGCCCGATGCCCGGCCGTCGAGCGTCTCGTTCACAGAGTGGCCCTTCTCGAGCCAGTCGATCAGCGTGAACAGCTTGTACGTCGAACCGACCGAGAAGCCGTTGGCGCCGTTATGGGCAGAATCGGCGGCGAACACCTGCGAGCTGATACCGCTCTTCTTGGCATCCGCCGCGGACTCGCTGAACTGGGTGTTCTGCGCGATGGCCAGGACGCGTCCAGTGCTCGCCTCGATCGAGACGGCCGCGCCGCCCAAGTTGATGCCAGACATGAAGGCGGGTACCCGGCTGTGCACGGACTCGACGGCAGCGCTCTGCACGCGCAGGTCGAGCGAGGTGTACACCTGCATGCCACCGCGCTTGAGGTTCGCCGCCCGTTCTGACGCAGTGGCGCCGAACGCCTTGTCCTTCTTGATCACCGACAGCGCGTACTGGCAGAAGTAGGCGTTGTCGCGGGCGCTCGCACAGCCCTGCGTGGTGGTCGAGATCTTGGGTGTCACCGGTGTGGCCTTGGCCTCGTCGTACTGCGCCTTGGTGATCTGGCCGTTCAGATACATCTGGCCGAGCACGTAGTCGCGACGCTTCTTGGTCGTCTCGTACCCGTCATCCTTCGTATTGTGCGCCTTGCCGTCCTTGTCGGTCCAGGTGCCCTCCGGCTTGTCGATGCGCAGCAGGTTGGGCTCCTGCACCATGCCGGCCAGGGTCGCCGCCTGCGCCAGGTTCACCTTGGCGGCCGTCGTGCTGAAGTAGCGGTTCGCTGCGGCCTCGATGCCGTACGTCGTGCCGCCGAAGTTCGACACGTTCAGGTACCCGAGCAGGATGTCGTTCTTGGAGTAGTCCTTCTCGACCTGGATCGCGTAGCGCATCTCCTGCAGCTTGCGCTCGATGCCCGCCGACCCCTTCGCCGTCGCGGCATCGAGGTAGCACTGCTGCATCTTGTCGTCGTAGTGCTCGTCATCCGGCGGTACATCCTGCTCGCACTGCTGGATGAGCACGTTCTTCACGAACTGCTGCGTGATCGTCGACGCGCCGCGAGACGAAGTGCCCCTGACGTTCTCGACGACGGCCTTCACCGTTGCCAGCAGGTTCACGCCGCCGTGCGAGTAGAAGTTCTTGTCCTCGCTGGACAGCAGCGCATCGACCAGCGTGGGAGACAGCTGATTGAAGGTGACCGGGGTGCGGTTCTGCTCGTAGAACGTGGCGAGCTTGAACGGCTTGCCGTTCGCGTCATTGCCGTAGATGGTCGTCGGCGACATCGGCTCGGACGGCTTCAGATAGCTCGGCAACTCGTCGAAAAGGGTCAGCGCCTGCGAACCGGTGAAACCGGCCATGGCGATCGCAGGGGTGACCGTCGCGGTGACCAGGAGGCCGGCGACTGCGCTCAGGCCGACCAGGCCGAGCAGTCCGCCGAGCACACCTTTCACCGTGCGTTTCGTTTGGGGCATACGCTTGATCGTAGGGGAGTTCCCTGAATAACAGCCCGAACGTCAGGCCGCTGAGGGCCTGCCCGACGCATAGGAGTGCCATGACCACGTGGGAGTATCTGACCACCCCGCTGCTGATCCACAACACGGCCGCGATCCTCAACAACTGGGGCAAGCAGGGCTGGGAACTCGTGCAGGTCGTCACCGGACCCGAGGGAGGGCTGGTCGCGTACTTCAAGCGTCCCGTTCAGGAGGACGCGGCCACCAACGCCGGTCTCGCGGCTGCGGCCGAGGCCGCCCGCCAGTTCGAGGGGAACTGATCCGATGAGCACCACCGCACGTCTCGCCGAACTCGGCATCGAGCTGCCGGCCGTCGCCGCACCCGTGGCCGCCTACGTGCCCGCCACGGTGCACGGCGACGTCGTCTACACCTCCGGCCAGCTGCCGTTCGAGGAGGGGGCGCTCCCCGCCACGGGCAAGGTCGGCGCCGGAGTCGACGCCGAGGACGCGAAGTCCTACGCCCGCAACTGCGCGCTGAACGCACTCGCCGCGGCCGCGGCGGCGGCAGGCGATGCCGACCGGATCGTCGGGGTGCTGCGAGTCGGCGGCTTCGTGGCATCCGACCCGGCGTTCACCGGTCAGCCCGGTGTGATCAACGGCGCCAGCGAGGTGCTCGGCGAGATCTTCGGCGACGCGGGCAAGCACGTCCGTGCCGCCGTGGGCGTGCCGGTGCTGCCGCTGGACAGCCCGGTCGAGGTCGAGGTCGCCTTCCTCCTCGGCTGATCGATCGTGCACATGACGAAGGCCCCCTCCACGGAGGGGGCCTTCGTCACGTCCCGGGCCCTTCGACAGGCTCAGGGACCCAGAGACTCGGTCGTTGAGCGAGCGAAGCGAGACGAAACGCCCCAGCCGGACTTAGAGCGTTTCGTCTCGTCGCTGCGCTCCTCGCTCAACGAGCGGGGAGCGTTACTTCACCTGTGCCGAGATGATGCTCATCACCGCGGTGTCGGCAAGGGTCGTGGTGTCGCCGACCTCACGGCCCTCGGCGACATCGCGCAGCAGACGGCGCATGATCTTGCCGGACCGGGTCTTCGGCAGCTCGCCGACGATGTAGACGTCGCGCGGGCGGGCGATCGGGCCGATCTGCTCTCCGACCCAGCCGCGCAGCTGCAGGGCCAGGCCCTCGGGGGTGTGCGAGGCGAGGAAGCTCTCCTTGAGGATCACGAACGCGACCACCGCCTGACCCGTGGTCTCATCCGATGCTCCCACCACCGCCGCCTCGGCGGTGGCCTCGTGGGCGACCAGCGAGGACTCGATCTCGGCGGTGGACAGACGGTGTCCCGACACGTTCATGACGTCGTCGACGCGGCCGAGCAGCCAGAGGTCGCCGTCCTCGTCGAGGCGGGCGCCGTCGCCGGCGAAGTAGAAGCCCTGCTCCTCGAACTTCTCCCAGTAGGTCTCCTTGAAGCGCTCGGGGTCGCCCCAGACGCCGCGCAGCATCGACGGCCACGGCTTGGTGATCGCGAGCAGGCCTCCGGCGCCGTTCTCGACCTCCTGGCCCTGCTCGTCGACGACGTCGATCGAGATGCCGGGCAGCGGCACCTGGGCGGAGCCGGGCTTCGCGGCGGTGATGCCGGGCAGCGGGGAGACCATGATCGCGCCGGTCTCGGTCTGCCACCAGGTGTCGACGATCGGGGCCCTGCCGCCGCCGATCACCTCGCGGTACCACATCCACGCCTCGGGGTTGATGGGCTCTCCGACCGAGCCGAGCAGGCGCAGGCTGGAGAGGTCGAACTCGTTCGGCACCTGGCGGCCGATCTTCATGAACGAGCGGATCGCCGTCGGCGCGGTGTACAGGATGGTGACGCCGTACTTCTGCACCAGCTCCCACCAGCGGCCAGGGTGCGGGGCATCCGGGGTGCCTTCGTACATGAGCTGCGTCGCGCCGTTGGCCAGGGGGCCGTACGTGACGTAGGAGTGCCCGGTGACCCAGCCGATGTCGGCGGTGCACCAGTAGACATCGGTCTCGGGGTGCAGATCGAAGACGTACTTGTGGGTGTACGCGGCCTGGGTCAGGTACCCGCCCGAGGTGTGCAGGATGCCCTTCGGCTTACCGGTCGTACCCGAGGTGTAGAGGATGTACAGCGGGTTCTCCGACGGGAACGCCTGCGCCTCGTGTTCGGCGGATGCCGCAGGCACCACGTCGTGCCACCAGATGTCGCGGCCCTCGGTCCAGTCGACGTCGTTCCCGCCGCGCTTGACGACGAGCACGTGCTCGACGGTCTGCTGCTCGCCCTCGCCGTTGCGGTCGGCGAGGGACTGGTCCACAGCGGGCTTCAGGGCCGAGACGCGGCCCTTGCGGTAGCCGCCGTCGGCGGTGATGACGACCTTCGCGCCGGCGTCGTCGATCCGGGAGCGCAGGCTGTCCGCGCTGAAGCCGCCGAAGACGACCGAGTGGATCGCACCGAGGCGGGCGACCGCCAGCATGGAGACCACGGCCTCGGGGATCATCGGCAGGTAGATGGCGACGCGGTCGCCGTGCCCGACGCCGAGATCGGCCAGCACGTTCGCGGTGCGCTTGACCTCGTCGGTGAGCTCGGCGTAGGTGATGCTGCGCGAGTCGCCCGGCTCGCCCTCCCAGTGGATGGCCACGCGATCGCCGATGCCCGCCTCGACGTGACGGTCGAGGCAGTTGTACGCGACGTTGAGCTCGCCGTCGTCGAACCACTTGGCGAACGGCGGGTTGGACCAGTCCAGCACCTCGGTGAACGGCTTGTGCCAGTGCAGCAGCTCGCGGGCCTGATCGGCCCAGAACCCCTCGCGGTCGGCGGCGGCGCGCTCGTACAGCGCGGGGTCGTCGATGGACTGGGCGACGAACTCGGGCGAGGGCGGAAACTGCCGGGACTCGTTGAGAAGGTGGTCGATCTGGCTGCTCATGGCGCTCGCTCCTTTGCGCGGATGGTGGGGTCGTGCAGGGACACGACCGTGGCACGGCGAATCTATCCCGCGCCCCTTACCGGGCCTACTGCCGAAAGTCGGTATTCCGGCCTGGTTTTGTGAGGACGCCTCCCTTGCGTACACTCTTGCTCAGCCGAAATCGTATTCCGGCTTTCGCGCGCCCGATACCCCCCGATTCGGTGGCGCGCCCTGGGCGGCATCTCATTCCCCCGTGAGATGCCGCCCTTCATCTTGGGAGCGCTCCCGCGCCTCGTCCGCGTCGGCACTCCACAATCGCCCCCGACGATCTCTTCTGCACAGGGCGTGGGTTCCGTGCATCCGGGCGCCGCGGCGCGCTTCTAGCGTCGGGACATGACCGATCCGTTCGTGCTCCGCCCTCGCCGTGCGCCGACTGCCCCTGGCGCTCCCGCCGCGCCACTGCAGGTGGATCCGGCCTTCGGCGCGCTCGCCGAGCACTGCGCCGACGAGCGGGTCACCGACATCTTCGTCAACGGTGCGAGCGGGCTCTTCGTCGATCGCGGTCACGGTGCTGAGCGTGTGCCCCAGTGGCGGGCATCCGAGCGCGAGGTGCGCGATCTGGCCGTCGCACTGGTGGGTCTCGGCGGACGTCATCTGGACGACCGAGCCCCGTGCGTCGACGTGCGCCTCGACTCCGGCATCCGGGTGCACGCCGTACTGGCCCCGGTGTCGACGTCGGGCACCGCGCTGTCGATCCGCGTGCCGCGGGTGCGCGCCGCGGATCTTGCCGCGCTCGCCGCACTGGGCGCCTTCGACACTGCGCAGCACAACTGGCTGCGCACGCTTGTCGCCGACCGTGCCAACGTGCTCATCACCGGAGGGACGGGCACGGGCAAGACGACTCTGCTCTCGGCGATGCTGGCCGCTGTGCCCGAGGCGGAGCGCATCGTCACGATCGAGGACGTCGCGGAGCTGCGGCCGCCGCATCCGCACCACGTCGCGCTGGAGGCGCGCCAGGCGAACCTGGAGGGCGCCGGCCGGATCACCCTCGCCATGCTGGTCCGCGAATCACTGCGGATGCGGCCCGACCGGCTGATCGTGGGGGAGTGCCGTGGTGAGGAGGTGCGCGATCTGCTCACCGCGCTGAACACCGGGCACGACGGCGGAGCGGGCACCCTGCACGCCAGCGGTCTGGCCGACGTGCCTGCCCGCCTCGAGGCGCTCGGCGCGCTCGCGGGGATGGATGCGCCGGCGCTGGCGCGCCAGGTCGTGAGCGCGTTCACCGTGGTGGTGCATCTCGCCAGGCGCCCGGACGGCACCCGGCAGATCGTGCAGACCGGCCGGTTCGTGCTCGACGGCGAACGCCTGGGAATCGAGGAGGTGCGGCCGTGGTGAGATCTCTGCGGTCCCGCAGGACGACGGATGGCGGAATCGACGCCGCCCAGGCGGCGGCCGCAGTCCGCACCCTCGCGGTGCTGCTTCAGGCCGGTGCCCGGCCGATGACGGCCTGGGGGCATCTCGCCGAGTCCGGGGACGCCCATGCCGAGCGCGTGGTGGCGCGCTGCGACGAGGGCGGGGAACTGATCGCGGCGATCGCCGCGGAGGACGGTGCCTGGGTCGATGTCGCCGCTGCGTGGGAGATCGCGACGATCGTCGGTGCGCCGCTCGCCGAGGTGCTGCGGTCTCTCGCCGAGTCGCTGCAGGACGCTGCGACCGCGGCCGACGATGTGCGGATCGCGCTCGCCGAGCCGACCGGCACGGCCCGGCTGCTGCTGTGGCTGCCGTTCGCCGGGCTGCTCCTGGGGCTCGCGCTCGGCTTCGACACGATCGGCGTGCTCGTGACGAACCCGTTCGGCGCGGGATGCGTGGTGGCGGGCGTGCTTCTCGTGCTGGCTGCACGCGGGTGGACGGCGGCGCTGGTGCGCAGGGCGCAGCCCGCCTCCGGCACGCCGGGGATGCATGCCGAGCTCATGTCCGTCGCCCTCGCCGGTGGCGCGGCGATCCCGCGGGCGCTGCAGCTGGTGGAGCGCAGTGCCGCCTCGCTCGGCGACGACGCCGACCGCACCGCCTCCGTGCTGGAGCTGTCGCGTTCCGCCGGTGTCCCCGCCGGTGAGCTGCTGCGCGCCTCAGCGGCGCAGCAGCGTCAGGAGGCCCGCGTGCAGGGACGGCTGCGCGCGGCGCGCCTCTCGTCGCGGCTCCTGCTGCCGCTCGGAGCGTGCACGCTGCCGGCGTTCCTGCTGCTCGGCGTCGCCCCGCTCATGCTCAGCGTCCTCACCTCGACCCCGTTGCCGATCTGAACGTCCGGGCGCAGCAGGCGCCCGCCGAGAGAAAGAAGAAGGAAATGAACGAGAACCCGATCCCCGAGCTGACCCGGCGCAGAGCCGCGTCGCTGTTCGCCGACGAGTCAGGAGCCGCGACGGCTGAGTACGCGATCACGACGATGGCGGCCGTGGCCTTCGCGGGTCTCCTGGTCGTCATCATGAGGTCCGACGAGGTGCGCGGCATCCTCACCGACCTCGTGCGCCGGGCGCTCACGGTGTCGTGATGCGATCGCGCGGGCGGCGGACGCCGGACGATCGGGGATCGGTGGCGGCGGAACTCGCCATCGCGGTCCCCGCCGTGCTCCTGGTGCTGCTGCTGGGCGTCGGCGCGCTCGCCGCCGCCGCTCGCCAGGTCGCGCTGCAGGATGCCGCGGCCGATGCCGCCCGGCTGCTCGGTCGGGGCGAGAGCGCAGGCCGCGCGTTCGGAGCCATCAGCTCCGCGGTCGACGGGGCCAGTGCGGCGTCCGAGCAGCGCGGCGATCTGATCTGCGTCACCGCGACGGCCGATCTGTCGGTCGGTCGGGTGATCACGGTGCCCCTGCGTGCGTCGAGCTGCGCGCTCTCGGGCGGCCTGTGACCTCACCCGATCGTTGAGCGAGCGCCAGCGAGACGAATCGCATCACCATCTGCAGAGAGAGGACAGGTCATGGCAGGAACGGCATTCGCGACCGGCGTGCTCGCCGTCACCGCGACACTCGCCCTCGGCCTCGCGGCGGTGGGCGGAGCATCCGCCACCGCACAGCGCTCGGCGGCCGCGGCGGACGCCGCCGCGCTCGCCGCCGCCGACACGGCCTCCGGCGCGGTGGCCTCGGGAGACGATCCCTGCGTCGTCGCCGAACGGGTGGCCGCGGCATCCGGAGCAGCCATGGTCGACTGCTCGGTGGACGGGCTCGTGGCGACCGTGCAGGTGCAGGCGGCGTACGCTGGTCTCGCCGCCGTCGCCCGCGCCAGAGCGGGCCCACCCGAAGGATCATGACAGCGGAACCCCTCACTCATCGCTGTGTCCCGTACACGAACGCGGTGTGTATGGTGTGCTTCGAAGAAAGGACGCACCCTTGGCTGAAGGCAAGAAGCTCGTCATCGTCGAGTCCCCGACGAAGATGCGGTCTATTCAGGGGTACCTCGGCGACGGCTACGAGGTGCTCAGCTCGGTGGGTCACATCCGCGACCTCGCCGACAAGAAGGACATCCCGGCGGCCGACAAGAAGGCGTACGGCAAGTACTCGATCGACGTCGACCACGGCTTCGACCCGTACTACGTGGTCTCGGACCGCAAGACGAAGACCGTCGCCGAGCTCAAGCGTGCCCTGAAGTCCGCCGACGAGCTCCTGCTCGCCACTGATGAGGACCGCGAGGGCGAGGCCATCGCGTGGCATCTGCTCGAGACGCTCAAGCCCAAGGTCCCCGTCAAGCGGATGGTCTTCCACGAGATCACCAAGGACGCCATCCAGGCCGCCGTCGGCAACACCCGCGAACTCGATCTCGCCCTCGTCGACGCGCAGGAGACCCGCCGCATCCTCGACCGCCTGTACGGCTGGGACGTGTCGCCGGTGCTCTGGTACAAGGTCAAGACCGGCCTGTCCGCCGGCCGGGTGCAGTCCGCCGCGACGCGCATGATCGTCGACCGGGAGCGCGAGCGCATGGCGTTCACCTCGGCCGAGTACTGGGACGTCGAGTCGCAGGCGTTCAAGACGTCGGTCCCTGAGCCTGTCGAAGGTTTCCGCGTCCGCCTGGTGCGCGTCGACGGCGGCCAGCTCGCCCGCGGCACCGACTTCGACGACACCGGAAAGCTGAAGAAGGCCGCCGTCGTCCTCAGCGAGAAGCAGGCGGCCGAGCTCGCCGCCGCCGTGGATGCCGCAGGCCGGGCGACCGTCACCAAGGTCGAGGCCAAGCCCGGAACCCGCAGCCCGTACGCTCCGTTCACCACGTCCACCATGCAGCAGGAGGCCGGACGCAAGCTCTCGATGAGCGCGAAGCAGGCGATGAGCGCCGCCCAGCGCCTGTACGAGAAGGGGTACATCACCTATATGCGCACCGACTCGACGGCGCTGAGCACGCAGGCTGTCCAGGCCGCGCGCAACCAGGCCGTCGCGCTGTACGGCGACGCCGCCGTGCCGCTCAAGCCGCGCGTGTACAAGTCCAAGAGCAAGAACGCGCAGGAGGCGCACGAGGCCATCCGCCCCTCCGGCGAGACCTTCCGCACTCCGGCATCCGTCTCCTCGCAGCTGGACCGCGACGAGCAGCGCCTGTACGACCTGATCTGGAAGCGCACCGTCGCCAGCCAGATGTCGGACGCGAAGTACGAGACCACCACGGTCACGCTCGAGGCCGACACTTCGACGGGGCTCAGCGCAGGTGCAATCAAACGCGTCGAGTTCACCGCCTCCGGCACCGTCTACACCTTCAAGGGGTTCCTCGAGGCCTATGAGGAGGGCCGCGACGAGAAGCGCAACGCGCAGGATGCCGCCGAGAACCAGTCCCTGCCCGCCGTCGCCGTCGGCGACGAGCTCGGCATGGGTGAGTCCGAGGCCAAGGGGCACCGCACCAGCCCGAAGCCCCGTTACACCGAGGCATCCCTCGTGAAGGCGCTCGAGGAGCACGGCATCGGCCGTCCGTCGACGTTCGCCAGCATCATCGGCACCGTCATCGATCGCGGCTACGCGACCAAGCGCGGCCAGGCGCTCGTGCCGACCTGGATGGCGTTCAGCGTGGTGCGGCTGCTCGAGCAGCATTTCGCCGATCTGATCGACTACGACTTCACGGCCGCACTCGAGGACGACCTCGACGCGATCGCCCGCGGCGAGCAGAACCGCAACGAATGGCTCAGCTCGTTCTACTTCGGCTCGGACGCGCATCAGGGACTTCGACAGGTCGTCGACAACCTCGGCGAGATCGATGCCCGCGCGCTGAACTCCACCCCGATCGCCGAGAACGTCACGCTGCGGTTCGGCAAGTACGGCCCGTACCTCGAGGTGGTCGACCCGGCGAATCCCGAGGCGAAGCCGCGCATCGTGAACGTGCCCGAGGATCTCGCGCCCGACGAGCTCACCTCAGCCAAGGCGCAGGAGCTCGTCGACGCCCCGTCGCCGGCGACCGTGTGCTGGGGGAGAACCCCGAGAACGGCAAGATCATCGTCGTCAAGGACGGCCGGTTCGGACCCTATGTACAGGAGAACGATCCGGTGACCGATGAGGCCGCGGTCGATGAGGCCACCGGCGAGGTCGTCGCCCTTCGACAGGCTCAGGAACCCCGCTCCAAAGGCAAGAAGAGCGCGAAGAAGGACGCCGCGCCCAAGCCGCGCACCGGTTCGCTGTTCCGCTCCATGTCGGTCGACTCGATCGACCTCGAGACGGCGCTGAAGCTGCTGAGCCTTCCTCGCACCGTGGGCGTCGACCCTGAATCGGGAGACGAGATCACCGCGCAGAACGGCCGGTACGGGCCCTACCTGAAGAAGGGCGCCGACTCCCGCTCGCTCGAGAACGAGCAGCAGATCTTCGACATCACTGTGGAGCAGGCGCTGGCGATCTACGCCCAGCCGAAGTACGGAGCGGGCGCGCGTCGGGCATCCAGTGCGCTCGCCGAGTTCGAGGCCGACCCGGTCAGCGGCAAGCCGATCCGCATCCGCGACGGCCGGTTCGGCCCCTACGTGACGGACGGCGAGACGAACGTCACGATTCCGCGCGGTCAGCAGCCGACCGACATCACGTTCGAGATCGCCGTGCAGATGCTCGCCGACAAACGTGCGAAGGGACCGGCGCCCAAGCGCGGAGCGAAGAAGGCTCCCGCGAAGAAGGCTCCCGCCAAGAAGGCTCCCGCCAAGAAGGCTCCCGCCAAGAAGCCGGCGGCCAAGAAGGCACCGGCGAAGACGGATGCCGAGAAGGCGGCGGCCCGCTCGGCAGCGGCGAAGAAGGCGGCGGCGACGCGCGCCGCGAACGCGGCGAAGAAGAACTCGTGACCTCAGGGCTGTGGATCACGTTCGAGGGCGGTGACGGCTCGGGAAAGACCACGCAGTCCGAGCTGCTCTCGACCTGGCTCGGCTCGGGCGGGCGCAGTGTGCTGCACACCCGTGAGCCGGGCGGTTCCGAGGTGGGTCGGTTGATCCGCGACATCGTGCTGCACCATCGCGGAGACATCGCCCCGCGTGCTGAGGCGCTGCTGTACGCGGCCGACCGCGCGCACCACGTGGCGACGGTCGTCCGGCCGGCGCTGGCACGTGGCGAGGTCGTCATCCAGGACCGGTATCTCGACTCGTCCGTCGCGTACCAGGGAGCGGGCCGCGTTCTCGACGGCGCCGAGGTGCGCGACCTGTCGCTGTGGGCGACCGAGGGAGCGCTGCCCGATCTGACGGTGCTGCTCGACCTCGATCCGGCGGCGGCCCGCCTGCGTCTTGACGCCGACGACAAGCCTTTCGACCGCCTGGAGGCCGAGAAGGAGGAGTTCCACATCCGTGTGCGCGAGGCGTATCTCGCACTGGCGGATGCGGAGCCCGAGCGCTTCCTCGTCGTCGACGCGGCGCTTCCCGCGCACGAGATCGCCGCGCAGATCCGCGTCCGCGTAGATCCCCTGCTCTGACCAGCGGGCGTCGCCCCGTCTCCCTACGCGCTGCTGTTCTCTGCTCGCGCGGCAGTTCTCGGCATCCGATCTGGGTCGCGCTACTGTTCTTTGCTCGTGCGGCGCGTATTCGCGTGGCTTGAGCGAGATTGTGTAGCGGGAGCGAGATGGTGTAACGCGAGCCGGATCGTGTGGCGCGACGGTGCGGCGGATGCCTTGTGCGGGTCGCCCGTCAGTTCGCGCTGCTGTTCTCTGCTCGCGCTGCGGTTCTCGGCATCCGATCTGGGTCGCGCTACTGGTTTTGGCTCGCGCGGCGCGTATTCGCGCAGCGCGGGCGGGAATGTGTAGCGCGACGGCGCCGCGCCCGCGCCTGCGCCCGCCGAGGGGCGCAGCGCCGCTGCTCTGACAGGCGGGCGTCGTACCCTCCGATTAGGCTGGAGATCATGACCGCCACCGCGACCGCCCCGTTCCCGTGGACGGACGTCTGGGGACAGGATGGCGCGGTGGAGACGCTGCGTCAGGCGTCATCCGATCCCGCGGCGCTCTCGCACGCCTGGCTGATCACGGGCCCACCCGGATCGGGGCGCTCCACACTCGCGTACGCCTTCGCCGCAGCGCTCATCGCCGACACCCCCGACGACGAGAACACCATGCGTCAAGTGCTCGCCGGCACGCATCCGGACGTCACCGTGCTGCGCACCGAGAAGGTGCTCATCACGATCAGGGAGGCGCGCGACCTCGTCGCCCGCTCGTACTTCGCCCCCTCCGCCGGCCGCTACCGCGTGATCGTCGTGGAGGATGCCGACCGTATGGTCGAGCGCACCTCGAATGTGCTGCTGAAGGCGCTCGAAGAGCCGCCGGAGCAGACGGTGTGGATCCTCTGCGCGCCCAGCGAGGCCGACCTGCTGCCCACCATCCGGTCCCGAGTCCGGGCACTGCGCCTGCGCGAGCCCGACGCCGCCGATGTCGCGCATCTGATCGCGGCGCGCACCGGCGTCTCAGAGCAGATCGCCGAGCAGGCGGCGCGGCACGCGCAGCGTCACATCGGCATGGCGCAGCGGCTCGCCACCGACGAAGCCGCTCGGCAGCGGCGCGACGAGACCCTGCGGGCCGTCCTCGGAGTGCGCGGGGTCCGCGACGCGGTCGATGTCGCCGGTCGAGTCATCCAGGCCGCGACCGACGACGCGAAGGCGCTCACCGCCGAGCGCGACGCCACCGAGCGCGCAGCCCTGCTGCGCACGGTCGGAATCGCCGAGGGACAGGCCGTGCCCCCTGCGCTGCGCACCCAGATCTCCGCCCTGGAGGACGACCAGAAGAAGCGTGCGACCCGCAGCCTGCGAGACGGCATCGACAGAGTGCTCACCGATCTGCAGTCGATGTTCCGCGATGTCGTGATGCTGCAGTACGGCCGTGGCGACGACCTGATCAACCGCGAGCTCGAGGCCGAACTGCGCGGCCTCGCCGAGTCCTGGCCGATCGAGCGCACCCTGACCGTACTCGATCAGCTCGCCGACACCCGCGAGTCGCTGGAGCGCAACGTCGCCCCGCTGCTCGCCCTGGAGAGCCTTCTCATGACCGTCACGAGCGGAAGGACACCGTGAACGACCGAACGACCTCCCGGCTGCGCCGGATCGCCGCCGTCGTCGCCGGTGGCGTCGCCGCGGCGCTCGTGCTGAGCGGATGCCTGTACTCGATGATCCCCGCCGAGCCGTCGCCGGCCGCCTCGAAGGCCCCCGACACCTCGGGGGTCGCCGACGACCTGCTGCCGTTCTACGGTCAGGCGATCGATTGGACCGGCTGCGGTCCGTCGTTCGACTGCGCCGATGTGAAGGCGCCGCTGGACTGGGAGAACCCGGGTGCGGGCGAGATCGAGCTGGCGATCGCGCGGCATCGCGCGGACGGCACCGCGAAGGGGTCGCTGCTGGTGAATCCCGGTGGACCAGGCGCGAGCGGGAAGGGCTTCGTGCGGGACAGCCTCGACTACGCCGTCGGCCCCGACCTCATCGAGTCCTTCGACGTCATCGGCTTCGATCCCCGCGGAGTCGGTGAGTCGACCGCGGTGAAGTGCTACGACGCCGATGAGATGGACGAGTACCTCTACGGCATCCCGAAGTCGGAGCGCAACACCCCCGCCTGGGAGGCGGAGCTGAACGTTCGCAACAAGAGGTTCGGCGCTGCGTGCGACGAGAACTCCGACGGGATCCTGCCGTTCATCACGACCGTGAACTCGGCCCGCGACATGGACCTGCTCCGAGCCGTGCTGGGCGACACGGAGCTGAACTACCTGGGCTACTCCTACGGCACGTTCCTCGGCGCGACCTACGCGAAGCTCTATCCCGAGCGGGCCACGCACCTCGTGCTCGACGGCGCCATCGATCCCTCCGTGCCGGGCTTCGACGTCGGCACCACCCAGGCCCTGGGCTTCGAGTCCGCGCTGACCGCCTACCTCGAGAACTGCGTCTCGAGCCGGGGCTGTCCGTTCAACGGCACCGTCGACGAGGCGCGAGCCGACCTGTCGGCGCTGCTCGCCACCGTCGACCGCAATCCCCTCGAGGGCGGCGACGGCCGGCTGATGGGCGCCGACACGATGCTCACCGGCATCATCCAGGCGCTCTACTCGCAGGACTACTGGGACTACCTCAGCCAGGCACTGACCGCCGCGCTGCAGGGCGACCCGACACCGCTGTTCTTCCTCGCCGACAGCTACAACGGCCGCGAAGAGGACGGCACCTACACCGACAACCAGACCGAGGCGTTCTCGGCGTACAACTGCATGGACTACCCGGTCGACACCGATCCCGCCGACGAGAAGGCGGCACGGGAGAAGGTCGAGAAGGGTGCTCCGACGCTCGCGCCGTACTGGAACGCGCCCGACCCCTGTCTGCAGTGGCCGCATCCGGCCACCGGCACCCGCGAGAAGATCACCGCACCGGGCTCGGGGCCGATCCTGGTGGTCGGCACGACCAACGACCCCGCCACGCCGTACGAGTGGTCCGAGTCGCTCGCCGATCAGCTCGAGAACGGTGTGCTGATCACGCGCGTGGGGGAGGGACACACGGGTTACAACAAGGGCAACACCTGCGTCGACAACGCCGTCGACGCGTTCTTCCTCGACAGCAGCGTGCCGCAGGACGGCCTGCGCTGCGAGTGACAGGCGGCTCGGTTTCGCTGCACCGCCCATGACAGGGTAAGATCGTTGATCGTGCCGCAGTTCGCTGCGCACGCCACCTTAGCTCAGGGGTAGAGCAGTTCCCTCGTAAAGAACAGGTCGTCAGTTCAAATCTGACAGGTGGCTCCAGAGAAGGCCCGGGATGCAGCATCCCGGGCCTTTCCCATGCCGGGATGCACCCACGGCGTAGGCTCGGTCCATGGCCAGAGCACTTCTCATCGTCGACGTGCAGAACGACTTCACCGAGGGCGGGGCGCTCGCCGTCGAGGGCGGTGACGCCGTGGCATCCGGCGTCTCGCGCCTGCTCGCCGAACACGCCGGTGACTACGACGTGATCGTCGCCTCGAGGGACTGGCACGACGCCGAGGGTGACAACGGCGGGCACTTCGCCACCGAGCCCGACTACGTCGACACGTGGCCGGTGCACTGCGTCGCCGAGACGGAGGGCGCCGCCTACGACCCGCTGCTGACCACCACGGCGATCACGCACCACGTGCGCAAGGGTCAGGGGCGACCGGCGTACTCGATGTTCGAGGGCATCGCCGACGACGGTGCCACGGTCGCCGAGATCCTCACCGCGCACGGCATCGTCGAAGCCGACGTCGCCGGCATCGCGACGGATCACTGCGTGCGGGCATCCGCCCTCGATGCCATCGCGCACGGCGTGCACGTGCGCATACTCACCGACCTCGTCGCCGGGGTCGCTGAGGATCCCAGTGCCGCGGCGCTCGCCGAACTCGCGCACGCCGGCGCGGCACTCGCCGAGGGCGGCGCGTGACCTCGCGCTGCGCGCTGCTCCTGCGCGCGGTCAACGTCGGCGGCAGGAACCGGGTGCCGATGGCGGAGCTGCGCAGCCTGCTCGCCGACCGGCTCGGTCTGCAGAACGTGAAGACCTACATCGCGAGCGGGAACGTCCTCTGCGATCTGCCCGCCGATCGCGAGGCGGTGCGCGCTCTGATCGCCGCGGAGTTCGAGGTGGACACGCCCGTGGTGCAGCGCAGCCATGATGAGCTCGTGGCGGCGCTGGCGGGGAACCCGTTCCCGGATGCCGCGGCCGACAGGATGCTGCACGCGATGTTCCTGGACGGCTCCGCCGCACCGGGAGCGGTGGACGCGCTGACGCCCCGACTGCAGCCCTGGGAGCGGATGGCCCTCGTCGGGCAGGAACTCTGGATCGACTACGGTGCGGGCGGCGTGCAGTCCACCAGGCTCACGCCGGCCGCGCTCGATCGTGCTCTCGGCGTGGCGGGCACCGCGCGGAATCTGCGCACGGTGCGCACGCTGGCCGACCTGACCGCCTGAACGCGGGGTCAGGCCGCCGCGAGCCTTGCCTTCTCGCGCGCGTTCACCGCGGCGAACAGGCGGTTGCGCTTGGTGTTCTGGAAGGCGGCACAGCGCCAGCGGTCGCCCTCACGCACAAGCACATAGGTCTGCACCTTGTCGTGTCGGACAGCGCGGTCGTGACGGACAGTGCGGTCGTGACGGATGCGGCGCGCCTTGCCTATCCCGCCGTCAGTGACGACCACGGCGACATCCTCTCCGAGCATCCGCACGTCGAGGACGGACATCGACATGCGGCTGCCGCGCTGCCAGCGCTCGAAGACCGGCACGTGATCGGCGCGGATCTCCCCGCGCCCGCTGCTGATCAGCCCGGCGAAGATCACGTAGCTGGCGTCCTCGGTGAACTCCGCAGCATAGGCGTCGGCGTCGCCGGCGTCCCAGGCGGCACGGATGTTGTCGAGCGTCTCATCGATGCCCTGGGGGTACTCGTTCATGTCATCTCCTCTTAATGCAGATTGCAATAAGAAAATCGTGCAGGATGCGCTAAGTTGTGTCAAGCCCTAGACTCGCAGGCGTGACCGAGCAGAATCGCCCGCTGACCCGCGCCGAGCGCGACCTGCCGGCGTTGACCGTGCTCGCTCTGCTCACGGTCGGGCCGCGGCACCCCTACGACATCCACCGCTTCGTCGTCGAGACCCGTAAGGACTTCGTCACCGGCGCTCCGCGCAGCATCTACCACGCCGTGCAGCGGCTCGAGGCTGCTCATCTCATCGAGCCGATCGGTTCGGAGCAGGCCGGGGGCCGCCCGGAGCGCACCGTGTTCGCGCTCACCGAGGCAGGTCGCGCGGAGGCGCGCAGACGGGTGTTCGCCCTGCTGTCGACGCCGCAGGCGGATCGCACGGTGACTGTCGCTGCGCTGTCGTTCCTGGGCATTCTCGCTCGGGACGACGCCGTGGTCGCCCTGCACGCCCGCGTCGCCGCGTTGGATGCCGCCATCGCTCTGGCGGCATCTGATCTCGCCGGCGGCGGCCGATGTCCCGCCGATCCTGCTCATCGAGGCGGAGTACGACCGGCATCAGCTCGCCGCCGAGCGCGAGTGGTTCGCCGGCATCGCCGAGCGCCTGGATTCCGGTGAGCTCGGCTGGCTGCCGTCGTGACCGACTATCCCGCCACGATCGCCGCCGCCGTCGACCACGAGCTGGTGATCAAGAAGTCCCGGTTCCTCGCCCATGTCGCCCCCGTCTGCTCTCCTGAGGAAGCCGATCAGGTGATCGCCGCGATCAGAAAGCGGTACTGGGATGCCAGGCACAACTGCTCGGCGCAGGTCACTGGCCTGCGCGGTGACCGCGCCCGGTCATCCGATGACGGCGAGCCGGCCGGTACCGCCGGCATGCCGATGCTCGAAGTGCTGCGCCGTCGTGAACTGACCGATGTGGTAGCCGTCGTCACGCGCTACTTCGGCGGCGTGAAACTGGGAGCCGGTGGACTGGTGCGTGCATACTCGTCCGCGGTCTCGGAGGCGCTCGATCTCGCCACGCTGAGGGATCGGATGCTGCTCTCGCAGGCGACGGTCGCCGTGCCCCACGCCGAGGCCGGCCGGTTCGACAACGCGCTGCGCGAGTGGGTGGACGCGCACGGCGCGGTGCTCGGGGAGACGGCGTACGGAGCCGACGCGGCCTTCGAGGTGTGGGCGCCGGCCGCCGCGCTTCCGGTGCTCGAAGCCGACGTCGCCGCGCTGTCGGCCGGGGCGTGGCATCCGCTCGTCACGGGCGCCTCGCGCGTGGTCGACGCGCCTCGCGCGTGATCGACGTGCCGCGCTGATCGGGGCTCAGGCGGCTGGCGGCGCGGGTGCGGTGCGACTGAGCGCCACTGGCGGGAGTCCGGACGGAGGGGCGAGATCGACCCGCCGCGCGTCGCATGCCGCGCAGCGCACGTAGCGGATCTCCCCGCCGGACGTGCGGTGCCGGGACTCGAGAATCCAGCCGTGCTCGTGGGACGACAGGGTGGCCGGAGCGGCGGGGACGAGCGTGCGCGATGCGGTCATGCCTCCACGATGATGTAATGCTCTTATGCATCTCAACCCTTACGGGGAGTACGCCGTCCTGCTCGCGGCCTCGCTCGCGAACGACTGGCCCGCCAGCAGGGCCGGGATCGAGCAGCGCACCCGGGACTACGGGATGACGATGCTGTTCTCGACCGCCGATGACGACCTCGACGCCACGCGGAGAGTGCTGGACGAGTGGCTGCGCGTCGTGGACGCGGACACCGCGGCGGAGCGCGCGGCTCTCCTGAACGGTCAGATGGCGGCCAGGGGCGCCTATCCGCAGCTCACCGATCACGACGGCGAGGGCTGGCATCTGCACTACCGCGACGATGCGGCCACCCTGCCGCTCGTGCTCGGCGCGGTCTTCAGCGTGGGGACCGCCCTGCACCTCGCAGGTCGCGGGATGGGACGGCTCGGCAGATGCGCCGCCGAGCCTTGCCGCAACGTGGTGGTCGACGTCACCCGCAACGGCCGGCAGCGGTACTGCTCGCTGCGCTGCGCGAACCGCGACGCGGTGCGCAGGCATCGGGCGCGGCTGGCCTGACCCGGCGGGTCAGGCCAGCCAGCCGCGCTCCTCCGCGATGCGGGCGGCGTCCGCGCGGGTGCGCGCCTCGAGCTTCTGCATGGCCGAGGAGAGGTAGTTGCGGGTGGTTCCCTCCGACAGGTGCAGCTGGGCGGCGATGTCGGCGATCGTGCCGCCACCGCGGGCGGCCGACAGCACGTCGGTCTCGCGCGGCGTCAGCGGGGACTGCCCGGCGGTGAGGGCATCCGTCGCGAGCGCCGCGTCGATCACACGGTCGCCGCGCATCACCCGTCGCACCACGTCCGCCAGCTCCGCCGACGGGGTGTCCTTCACCACGTAACCGGTCACGCCGGCCGCGAGCGCGCGGGACAGATACCCGGCGCGGCCGAAGGTGGTCACGATCACGACCCGGATGCCGGGCAGCTCCCTGCGCAGCAGCGCGGCCGCGCCGAGCCCGTCCATTCCCGGCATCTCCACGTCGAGCAGGGCGACATCGGGGCTGTGCTCGCGCGCGGCATCCAGCACCTCGTCTCCGCGCCCCACCTGGACGACGACCTCGAGGTCGTCCTCGAGGGAGAGCAGGGTGGCGAGAGCACCGCGCACCAGCGCCTGGTCGTCGGCGACGAGGATCCGCACCGTCATGCCGTGACCTCCAGCAGGAACCCGCCGCGACGCGAGCGTCCGACGCGCAGCGTGCCGCCGGCATCCCGCACCCGCTCGGCCAGGCCGTGCAGGCCGTTGCCGGCGCCCTCGGCGCCCTCCGCCGGTCCGATGCCGTCGTCCTCCACCGTGATCCGGTGCGGGGTGAGCGTGACCCAGCACTGCCGCGCCTGCGCATGCCGGATGATGTTCGTTGCGGCCTCGCGCAGCACCCATCCGAACAGCTCGCGGTTCCGCTCCGGCACCTCGTCCGTCGTCGTGGGCAGGTGTGCCGTCAGGCCGGATGCCGGCAGCAGGGTGCGCAACGAGGCGAGTTCGCTCGCCACCCGCACCTGCCGGTAGCCGGAGACCACCGCGCGCATGTCGCCGAGAGTGGAGCGCGCGAGCGTCTGCACCTCGCGGATCTCCTGAGCCGCCGCGTGCGGGTCGCGCTCGGAGAGCGCTGCGGCGAGGTCGGCCTTCACGGCGATCGCCGACAGCGAGTGCCCGAGGATGTCGTGCATGTCCCGCCCCACCCTGTTGCGCTCCTCTTCCACGGCGACCGCGGCGAGCTCGTTGCGGGTGGCGTGCAGCAGCCGCACGGTGGCGATGTTGCGCGCGAACGCGGTCATCAGCACACCCGTGGAGAGGATGATCAGCGGCATGGTCCACGCCGGCAGGTCGCCGAGCGGATGCCAGACGGCGAGGCCGTATGCGGTGAGCGCGAGTGCTGCCACGATCAGCAGCGAGATGCGCGGGCGCATCAGCGCGATCGCGTAGGCCACGGCGACATAGGCCCACAGGCCGGTGAACCCGGAGTCGAGATCGAGCGCGAACGCTGCCGACACGAGCAGCAGTGCAGTCGGCGGCACCCACCGCCAGCGGTCCGGCATCGACATGGCTATCGGCGCGGAGACGAGGAACAGCGCGATGAACACGATGAGCGCGATGGTCCACAGCGTCGCCGTCCGCGCGGGCTGATCCTGCACCATCGGGATGAGGAAGAACGGCACCGTGAAGCTGATGCTCACGGAGGCGCCGGCGTACCAGCGCCGCGCACCGGGGGCGATCAGCGCATCGCGCAGCCAGGCGATGCCGCGCACGGGTGCGGGACGGCCGGCACCCGCGACCGAGCGCTCGTCTCGCGGAGCGGGGATCCAGACGGAGCTCCGTACGGCGTGCTCGACAGCGCGGTGCAGGGCATCGCGCTCGTCATCGCGGGTCTCGCTCATCCCCTCATCCTCTCGCGCCTTCCTGCTCTGCCGAAACCGCACGCCCGCGCCGAGACTGCGGCGTTGCCGCCACGTCTCGGCGCGGGCGTGCGGTCTCGAGGTCACACCCGCTTCGTGTCCCGGCGGAACATCATCACCGCGAAGCCGGTGAACAGCACGAACCAGATCAGCAGGTTCGGGATGGCCCACGGATCGGGTGCCACGCCGATGATGGCCGACTGCGACAGGTCTGCGATGCCCCAGACCGGGGTGAACTTCGCGGCGATCTGCAGCCCCTCGGGCATCAGGTAGAGCGGGTAGAACAGGCCGCCCATGAAGCTGAGGATGGGCAGGATCGGACCGAGGTAGCGCATCGCGTTCTGAGCCGGGAACGCGTAGCCGACAGCCAGTCCCAGGCTGGTCATCATCAGCGAGCTGAGCCAGGCGAGCACACCGGCGAGCAGCAGGTTGCCCAGCGGCGCCGTGATGCCGAGCGAGGTGCCGATGATGAGGGTGACGACCACGGCGATGCCGCCGAGCACTAGACCGCAGAGCACCTTCACGAGGATGTACACCACGGGGTTCAGCGGGGTGAGCCGCAGCTGCCTGCTCCAGCCCTGGGTCCGTTCGGCGGCGACGCTGACACCGGTCATGGTGCTGGCCATCATGGCGCCGTACACGGCCATCGAGATCATGATCGGCACCGCGGCGGACAGACCGCCCTGAGCGACGGGAACGTCGGTGATCGCCTGATCCTTGTTCGGGATGCCGATGAGCACGAGCATCACGATCGGGAAGATCAGCGTGAAGACGATGACCGTGGAATTGCGGAACAGGCGCTTGAGCTCGACCGACAGGAACGTCCAGCTGAAGCCGCCGTTCGCGGGGCGGCGGGCGGACGGGTCGATCGCGTCGAGGCGTGCGAGGGTTGCGGCGGTGGTCATGTCATTCTCCTTCGACGGTCTCGCCGGTGAGGCGCAGGAACGCCTGCTCGAGGTTCTGGCTGGTGATGGTCACGTCGTGGGCGTCCGTGTGCCCGAGCAGATAGCGGGCCACGGCATCCGAGTCTCCGGAGCGCACGATCACGCGCGTTCCGCGCACTTCGACCGAGTCCACGCCCGGCAGCCGGGACAGGGCGGTCTGATCGGCGTTCGCCCACTCCGCCTCGACCGTGCGGCCCGAAGCCATCGCCTTGATCTCGGCGGTGGTGCCGTCCGCGACGATCCGCCCCCTGCGGATGAGCACGATGCGGTCGGCGTACTGGTCGGCCTCCTCGAGGTAGTGCGTGGCGAAGAGCACCGTGCGGCCGCGCTGCGCGTCGGCGTGGATGGCCTGCCAGAACGAGTGCCTGCCCTCCACGTCCATGCCGGTCGTCGGCTCGTCGAGCACGATCAGCCCGGGATCCGAGACCAGGGCCATCGCGAAGCGCAGGCGCTGCTGCTGGCCGCCGGAGCACTTCGACACGCGCCGGTCGGCGATGTCGAGGATGCCGGCGCGCTCGAGCGCCGCATCGATGCCGGTCGTCTGCGCGAACAGCGATGCGGTGAGCTTCATCGTGTCGCGCACGGTGATGTCGCTGAGCAGGCCCCCCGTCTGCATGACGGCCGAGACGAGGCCGCGGCTGATCGCCTGCCTCGGGGTGAGACCGAACAGGCTGACCTCGCCGCGGTCGGGCTGCGAGAGCCCGAGCAGCATGTCGATCGTGGTGGTCTTGCCGGCGCCGTTGGGGCCGAGGAACGCGACGACCTCGCCCTGGCGCACCTGCAGGTCGACGCCGTCCACGGCGGCGACGCCCTGGAACGCCTTGCTGAGGCCGGTGGCCTCGATCGCGAGGGGCGCCGGCGCGACGGATGCCTGCGGTGCGGTGCTCGTGGTGGTGGCTGTCTGTGTCATGACTCCAGTCTTCGGCAGCCGGGCGGCACCACGTCATGAACGATGTCATCGATAGGCCATGACATCCGTCATGGTCTCGGAGGCCGCCAGTGCTCAGGCTCGAGGCACACGGTGTTCGTCAGGGGGCGCCATGATCTCACCAGTCCGCTTCGGCGACCGCGGCGGGGCGGATGCCGGCGTCGTAGACCCGCACCCAGGATGGGTGGACGGCGACCACGAGGAATCCGTCTGCGAAAGCCCGGGAACCGGGGAAACGACGCTCGTACGCGCTGCCGTACCGTTCCCGCTGCGCGCCGGTGGCGATGATCGCGGACCCCTCGGCCTGCACGCTCACGTCGCCCGCGCTCACGACCACCGCGACGCGGTCGTTCGTGCGCAGGTTGTCGACCTTGCGCGCGGCATCCGGCGTGTTGAAGATCAGGGTGCCGTCCTCGAGCGCCGCGAGGCCGACCAGGGCGGCTTCGGGGCCGCCGGCGGGGGAGACGGTCGCGACGACGCCGCATCCGATCCCGTCCGCGAAACGGGCGATCGAGGCGGGATCGTGCGGATCGGGGGCTGTCGCAGGGGGCATGATCGAGACACTAGCGAACGTCGAACACCGGCATACGCCGGATGATGACACGGTGGGCCCCGTGGGGCTCGAACCCACGACCCGCGGATTAACCTGCCACTTCGGCTTTCGCCGCCGCCCGGGTGGGCGTTCGTGGTCTGGACTGTCCCTTCACCCTGGCTTTCGCTTTAGGTGCCACCCGTCCAGTCTCTACACCTTCCGGACTCGCGTCCGGCTTGGCTCGGGATTGCCATCTGGTCTCCCAGGAAGGGTTCCCCGACTTTGAGTGGTGTCATCCCCGGGGTTTCCCCCGAGGCGCTCCTATTCTGTTGAAGTCCGATGCTCTGCCAACTGAGCTAGAGGCCCGTGTCCATCCAGTCTAGGGGGAAGGAATGGGCACACCGTTCGGGCAGCGCGCGTACCCTGGGGCGATGCCTGCACAGTTCCACCGTCCCGAGCGCCGCCCCTCAGCCGCCTTCGACAACCTGGTCGGGTCGCATGACCCGGCCGAGGAGACGCGGATCGCGCACGTCACGGCATCCGCCCTGCTCGCGCGCGTGCGCGCTGACGACAGCGGCGTCAGCGCCGAGCGGTTGATCGCCTACACGGACGAGCACGGCATGGACGAGATCGCCGAGCTGTGGTCGAAGGCGACCTCGCGATCCCTGCCGGGCGCACTGTGGCGGCTGTACCTCGTGCAGGCCGCGATCCACGGCGATCCGACGACGACGGCGCTGCTCTACGAGCGCGGCCGAGTCGAGCTGCACAGCGCGGATGCCGTGATTGCGGGCGCTCCCGCTCCCGCGAGCCCCGAGGAGCTGGTCGGCCTGATCGACACGATCATGCGCGGAGCGTTCCGCGGTGACTTCGCCGTCGCGCTCGACCGCGCCGCCGCGTTCTGTCGCGTGCAGGCCTCCGGAGCCACGCACACCGCGGACGACTACGAGGTCACCGAGCCGGACCGCGCGAGCGACCTCACCCACCGGGCCGCGCGACTGAGTGCCTACGCCGACGATCTCACCGCCTGCGCGAGGGCCTGGCGCGCCGGCATGCTGACCTGACCCCGGTGTCGTCGGTCGGGAACCACAGATCGATCAGGCGGCCTCCGGCGTGTCTGGACCCGTGCGGGCGATGACGCGCCGGATGGTGGGCGTCCTGCCTGTGGCTTCCGGCCCGTGACCGGTGGTGGTGGCTGGTGGGGTGGGGTGGTCGGGTCTGACGATCCGGGTGGGCGCCGGCGTGTTGCGGCGTGTCCGGGCGGCGACGCGCCGGATGGTGGGCGTCCGGCCCGTGACCTCCGGCGAGGACGACCGAGCCCCGGACCTCAGCGCGGCCTGAGCAGGAAGGCGTTGATCTCGGCGGTCAGCGGGTCGATCGGCAGCTCGCGATCGTCGATCGAGATGATCGGCGCGGCCAGGCGCACGCTGGACACCAGCCATGCGGCATCCGCCGTCGCGAGATCGGATGCCGGGATCTGCGCATACTCGGCGTCGAACCCGCGCTCGGTGAGGTGCTCGTAGACGCTCAGCTGGGTGGTGCCGTGCAGGATGCCGGCGGACGGCGCCGGTGTGACGAACCGGTCGCCGAACCGCAGGATGAGCGAGGCTGTCGGGGCCTCCAGCACGAACCCGTCCGAGCTGAGGAACACCGCATCGTTCGCGCCGCGGCGGTGCGCCTCGCGGATCGCGGCCATGTTCACCGCATACGACAGCGTCTTCGCGCCCAGCAGCAGCCAGGGCGCCCGCTCGGCGGCTCCGATGTCGTAACCGCGGTCGAGAGTGACGACGCGGATGCCCTCGGTGCGCGGCACGGTGAAGTCGCCTGCCTTCGCCGCCGTGGCCCACGCCGTCGGCGTGGGACCGTGCTCGATGCCGCGGCTGAGGATGAGCTTGATCACGGACTCTCCCCGGGGGCACTCGGCCGCGGCGACCGCGACCGCCTGCCGCCACTGCTCGAGGTTCGGGGCGGGCAGCTCGCACAGTGCGGCGGAGTGCGCCAGGCGCTGCACGTGGGCCTCGACCTCCTGAGGGTGGCCGTCGACGACGCCGATCGACTCGAAGACGCCGTCGCCGCGCTGCGTGCTGAGCTCGCCGACGCTGAGAGCGGGGGCGGAGGCATCCACCGTGCGGAACGAGTCGGAGTAGTCCGCGCGCTCCTCGTCGGCATCGGCGGGCACGATCATGAGGGCGAAGCGGGTGACCATGAGACGAGCTTAGATCTCCGGGAATACCTCAGCGCGAGACGCGTTACACTTGATCGGCCGGGCCGCATAACCCCGGGCTCCAACTTCTGCCGCTGCGAGCGGCCTTCCGCCGAGAGGCGTTCTTGCGGCCCGGTCTTCTCATGCCCGCCGGTGCGCTTCAGAGCATGGCATCCTCGTGCCGGGCGTCCCGCAGCGGCGAGAACAGCACGACGAACGCGGCGACCAGGAAGACGGCCGCACCGATGCCGAGCGTCACGCGGTACCCCAGGAAGGTCATGAGCACGCCGGTGAGGAGCGCTCCGAAGAAGAACACGACGCGGTTGATGGTGCGGATGGTGGAGTTCATCCGTCCCTGCACGCGGTCGGGGGCGACGGCCTGACGGTATGAGATGTCGTTGGTGTCCTCGATGCCCATCGCCAGGCAGTAGACGAACTGCGCCACCGCGGCGAGGGTGAGCACGAGCGCGGTGCCGCTCGCGGCGGTGAGCGGCACGACGGAGAGCAGCAGCCAGGGGACCACCACCAGGGCGCGGCCGAGCAGGATCGCCCGCCCCGCACCCCACTTCGCGCCGACGGCCGGGGCGATCAGCGCCCCGAGGAAGCCGCCGGCCCCGCCGACGGCGAGGGCGACGCCGTAGGCCCAGCCCGGCAGATCCAGCTCGCGCAGCACGAACACCGCGAAGACCGTCGTCACGACGCTGTTGCCGAGGAACCAGACGTGCACCGAGAGCGCGAGCGGGCGGAGCGTGCGATGCCGGTACGTGTACCGCAGGCCCTCCGCGATGTCGTGTCCCACGTGGCGCCCAGAGGAACGCGGCTCGGGACGCGACTCCTGCACGGGGATCCGCCACTGCAGGATCGCCGCGACGGCATTGATGATCGCCTCGAAGGTGAACAGGAGCGACGTGCCCACGAGGTGCAGCAGCGCTCCGCCCAGGGCGGGCCCTGCTGTCTCGGCGACGGTCTGGCTCTGCCCGAGGCGTGCGTTGGCCATCACCAGCTGGTGCTTCGGCACGATCCGGGGCAGCAGCGGCTGCGCGGCGGAATCGGCGAACAGCGTCAGCACGCCGAGCACCAGGACGACGGCGGCCAGAGACCAGAATGTGAGCGTGCCGGTCAGCTGCAGCACCGGAATCGACGCGAGCGCCAGCGCTCGGCCGACGCTGGTGATCACCAGCGCGCGCTGACGGCGCCAGCGGTCCATCAGCGCGCCGACGATCAGCCCGAGGAACAGGTAGGGAACGACGCCGAGCGCGCCCAGAAGGCCGATCTGCATCGGCGTCGCGTCGACGATCGTGACCACCACGATCTGGAAGGCGACGCCGGCGATCGCGCCGCCGAAGGCGCGGATCGTCGTGGCGCTCCAGAACAGCGCGAACGGACGCGCGCGGAGCGGCTCCCGCGGACGGGCGGCACCGGGCCCGGTGTCAGGCTCAGCCTCATCGCCCATGCCGTCAGCGTATCGGGCGGGCAGCCGACCTCAACTTCGGATGCGGCAGACGACACGCCGACAGAACAGACGGATGCCGCGGCGTGTCAGCCGGCGGCATCCGAAGTCGGGGACAGGGAACGAAAGGGGAGAGACCGACCCTTACCCGAACCGCCCCGACACGTAGTCCTCGGTCGCCTGCACCGAGGGGGTGGTGAAGATCGTCGCGGTGTCGTCGTACTCGATGAGCTTGCCCGGCTTGCCGGTGCCGGCGATGTTGAAGAAGGCGGTGCGGTCGGACACCCGGCTCGCCTGCTGCATGTTGTGCGTCACGATCACGACCGTGTACTCGTTCTTCAGCTCGCCGATGAGCTCCTCGATCGCGTAGGTCGAGATCGGGTCGAGGGCGGAGCACGGCTCGTCCATGAGGATCACCTCGGGTGAGACCGCGATCGCGCGGGCGATGCACAGACGCTGCTGCTGGCCACCGGAGAGGCCGGACCCGGGCTTGTCGAGGCGGTCCTTGACCTCGTTCCACAGGTTCGCGCCCACCAGAGAGCGCTCTACCAGCGCGTCCTCGTCCGACCGCGACATCCGCTTGTTGTTGAGCTTCACGCCCGCGAGCACGTTCTCCTTGATCGACATCGTCGGGAACGGGTTCGGGCGCTGGAACACCATCCCCACCTGGCGACGCACCAGCACCGGGTCGACGCCCGGGGCGTACAGGTCGCGGCCATCCAGCAGCACCTCGCCCTCGACACGCGCACCGGGGATGACCTCGTGCATGCGGTTCAGGGTGCGCAGGAAGGTCGACTTGCCGCATCCGGACGGGCCGATGAAGGCGGTCACGCTGCGCGGCTGGATGTCGAGGGAGACGCCCTCGACGGCGAGGAAGTCGCCGTAGTAGACGTTCAGGTCGTTGACTTCGATGCTCTTGGACATATCGGGATCCTTGTCTGAGAAGGTACGCTCAGCGGCCCTTGGCCGGGGCGAAGAAGCGGGCGATGAGGCGGGCGATGAGGTTGAGCGCCATGACGATGAGTATCAGGACGAGCGCGGCGGCCCATGCCCTGTTCACGTACGCCTCGGGCGGGATGCCCTGGTTCATGTACTGCGTGTAGACGAACACCGGCAGGGTCATCATGCGGCCGTCGAACAGGTTGTAGTTCATCGATGCGGTGAATCCGGCGGTGATCAGCAGCGGTGCGGTCTCGCCGATGACGCGGGCGATCGCCAGCATGACGCCGGTGACGATGCCGGCGATCGACGTCGGCAGCACGACCTTCAGGATCGTCAGCCACTTCGGCACGCCCAGCGCGTAGGACGCCTCGCGCAGCTCGTTCGGCACGAGGCGCAGCATCTCCTCACTGGAGCGGACCACGACCGGAACCATCAGCACGGCCAGCGACAGCGCGCCCATGATGCCGAGCCGGATGCCGGGTCCCATGATCAGAGCGAACAGGGCGTAGATGAACAGGCCGGCGACGATCGACGGGATGCCGGTCATCACGTCCACGAGGAACGTGATGCCGCGCGCGAGGCGACCGCGGCCGTACTCGACGAGGTAGATCGCGGTGAGCAGGCCGATCGGGATGGAGATCACGGCCGCTGCCAGGGTGATCTCGACCGTGCCCATGATCGCGTGCAGCGCGCCGCCGCCCTCGCCGACCACGTTGCGCATGGAGTTGGTGAAGAACTCCGCCGACAGCCCTTTGACGCCGTTCTCGATGACCGTGATCGACACGGAGATCAGCGGCACCATCGCGAGCAGGAAGGCCCCGCTGACAAGGCCGGTGACGACCCGATCGGTGGCCTTGCGTCGGCCCTCGACGAGTGACGAGATCACGGCGACGAGCACGATGTAGAGCAGCGCGGCGACGATCAGTGCACCGGCGATGCTGAACCCGTCGCCGCTGATGGCGACCACGCCGAACACCGCGCCCGAGACGACGAGGGAGAGACCGAGCAGGGCCCATGGCGCCCAGGAGGGCAGGTGTCCGTTGGTGATGCGCAGGGCGGCCGGCGCCGGGGCGACGGGCGGGGGAGTGGCGGTGAGGGTCATGTCAGTTGGCTCCCGAGAATTCCTTGCGGCGGTTCACGATCCAGCGGGCGGCGGCGTTCACGAGGAATGTGACCACGAACAGGATGAGGCCGGTCGCGATCAGAACGTTCACGCTGACGCCGTACGCCTCGGGGAAGGTCTGCGCGATGTTCGCCGGGATGGTGTTGGGGTTCTGTGCCGTGAGCAGGCGCCAGGTGATGCCGCCCGAGGCGGACAGCACCATGGCGACGGCCATGGTCTCGCCGAGCGCGCGTCCCAGTCCCAGCATCGCGGCCGAGACGATGCCGCCACGGGCGAAGGGGAGCACCGCCATGCGGATCATCTCCCAGCGCGTGGCGCCGAGGGCCAGAGCGGCCTCCTCGTGCAGCGGCGGGGTCTGCAGGAAGATCTCGCGGCAGATCGCGGTCATGATCGGCAGCACCATCACGGCCAGCACGATCGCGGCGGTGAGGATGCTGCGCCCGGACGGGTTGCCGTCGAACAGCGGGATCCAGCCCATGTTCTGGTTCAGCCAGGTGTACACCGGCAGGGCGGCGGGCGCGAGCACCGCGATGCCCCAGATGCCGAAGACGACCGACGGCACGGCGGCGAGCAGGTCGACGATGTAGCCGAGCCCCTGTGCGAGACGACGCGGCGCGTAGTGCGAGATGAACAGGGCGACGGCGATCGACAGCGGCACCGCGAACAGCAGCGCGAGGGCAGCGGCCCAGACCGTGCCGAACGCGAGGGGGGCGACGTAGCCCCAGAAGTCCGTCTTGAGGATCGTCGCGTCCTCGGGGGTCGCGATCAGACCGGGGACGGACTGCACGACGAGGAAGACCGCGACGGCCGCCAGGGTGACGAGGATCATCGACCCGGCGAACAGGGCGCTACCGGCGAACCAGCGGTCCCCTGGCCGCTGCTTCGCGGTCTCCGCCGGTGCGGCGGCCTTCGCGGTGGTGGTCATCGAGGGCTCCTCGGGTGTGAGTCGGTCTGTGTGCCTGCGGCGGCCCGGCAGCGCAGGTGCGCTGCCGGGCCGCCGCGGTGGATCACTTGGTGACGATCAGGTCGACCGCGGCCTGGGCCTTGGTGCGCAGGTCGTCGGAGATGGGGGCGCTGCCGGATGCCTCGGCGGCGGCCTTCTGGCCGTCGGCGCTGATCGCGACGTCGAAGAACCCCTTCACCAGCGCGGCCTTGGCCGGGTCGGCGTACTCCTCGCAGCCGATCAGGTAGCTGACCAGGACGATCGGGTAGACGCCGTCCTTGTCGGAGGTGCGGTCCAGCTTGATCGCCAGGTCGCCGTCGGTGCGGCCCTCCTCGAGCGGCGACTCGTCGACGATGGCGGCGGCGGCCTCGGGCGAGTAGCCGACGAACTTGTCGCCGACCTTGACGGAGACGGTGCCGAGGTCGCCGGCGCGCGAGGCGTCCGCGTAGCCGATGGTGCCCTTGCCGCCCTCGACGGCCTGCACGACGCCCGAGGTGCCCTGGGCGGCCTCGCCGGCCTTGATCGGCCACTCCTCGACGGAGCCGTGGGTCCAGGCATCCGGAGCAGCAGCGGAGAGGTAGTCGGTGAAGTTGCCCGTGGTGCCGGACTTGTCGGCGCGGTGCACGGGGTTGATGGCCAGGTCGGGCAGCGTCGCGTCGGGGTTGGTGGCGACGATCGCCGGGTCGTTCCACTTCGTGATCGTGCCGGCGAAGATGCCGGCGAGGGCCTTCGGGTCGAGGTCGAGCTCGTCGACGCCCTCGACGTTGAAGATCACGGCGATCGGCGAGATGTAGGCCGGGACCTCGATGATCGGGGAGTCGGCGGCGCAGCCGGTGAACTCCATCGAGGACAGCTCGTCGGTCTTGAACGCGCGGTCGGAGCCGGCGAAGGCGTAGGCGCCGGCGGCGAACGACTCGCGCCCGGTGCCGGAGCCCTGCGGGTCGTAGTCGACGGTCACGTCGGGGTTCGAGGTCTGGAACGCCTTGGTCCAGGCCGAGATGGCGACTTCCTGCGAGGTCGCGCCGCCGCCGACCAGGTTGCCGCTGAGCGACGACTCCTTCGGCGCGTCCGAGGAACCGGGCGCGGCGCCCTCGTTCGCGGCACAGCCGGCGAGGGAGAGAGCGGCGATGGCGCCGACGGCGCCGATTCGAGCGATGCGGGAGATCTTCACTGTGGATCCGTTCGATCGTGGGTGGGTTTCGGGCCCGGTGCAGGGCACACAGTGACGTTAGGAGCGACGGTTAACGAGACTGTCCCGTGCGGGTGAACGGAAGGTGAACGGATGGCGGCGCCGAGAAGACGCCCCGCGTGAAATCAGACCTGCGGGTCGTGCGTCTCGATCGAGATGATCCCGGATCCGGGATTGGTCGCCGAGAGATGGACGACCGAGAACGCGCCCACCTCGAGCGCGCTCGCGCTGGCGACGTACGAGCCCTGCATGGTCGCGGTGGCGAGGGCGATCTCCGACAGGATGCCGGGAAGCACGGGCCCGTGACTGCAGATCACGGCCGCCTCGCGCAGGCGCACGCGCTTGCCGATGACACCCCGGATGTCGTCGGCGCCCGCCTCCCAGGCATCCTGGCCGATGCGGTCGGTCTTCTTCGGCTTGATGCCGAGCGCTTTGGCGAGCGGCTTCACGGTTCGCACGCAGCGCACGGCGTCGCTGGTCACGATCTTCGCCACTCCGAACGCCTGCAGCGGGCCGACGATGGCCTTGGCCTGCGCCTCGCCCCGCCCGGTGAGGGGCCGCTCGACATCGGGGCCGGCCCAGTCCGCCCGCGCGACGGCCTTCCCGTGCCGCAGCGCGATCAGCGGGAAGGTGTGCAGTACGCCGTCGTCGACGAGCCGCGCGAAGTTGTCCAGGATCTCGGTGTCCACCGGATAGCTCAGGTGCGCGCGGGCCTTCTTCAGGCTGACCCACTCGATGGCGGCGATCTCGTGGTTCGGCACGAACGTGGACGCCCTGATCGCGTCGTCTGTCGCCTCGGCGGCCCAGTAGTGCACGACCTTCTGCCGCTTGGGCTTGAGGAAGTAGCGGCTGACGCCGACCGGAACACCGAGCGACACCCGGATGCCGGTCTCCTCCTGCACCTCGCGCACCGCGGTCTCGGCGAGAGTCTCGCCGGGATCGACCTTGCCCTTGGGAAGAGTGACGTCCTGGTACTTGGTGCGGTGGATCAGCAGGATGCGCAGCTTGCCCTCGATCAGTCGCCACACGATGCATCCGGCCGCGTAGACGGCCTTGTCCGACGCCAGCGCGATCGTCGCCGGGATCATCGCACCGAACGCGGCCGCCGTCGCCGCTGGATCTGGATCATGGTCTCGTCCTGCAGGTCGGTGAGCGGATTGCCGTCGGAATCCTCGGTATGGCGCGTCCACACGCCCTCGGCGCCGAGATGCCACGAGTTCGTGCCGTCGTCCATCGCGCGGTCGAACAGCGTGATGAGCTCCTGCACGTGGGTCTCGCCGGTGACCCGCACCAGCGCTTCGACGCGGCGGTCGAGGTTGCGGTGCATCATGTCGGCGCTGCCGATGAAGACCTGCGGATCCCCGTCGTTGTGGAACGTGAAGATCCGGGAGTGCTCCAGATAGCGGCCCAGGATGCTGCGCACCGTGATGTTGTCGCTCACACCGGGCAGGTCGACGCGCAGGCTGCAGATGCCGCGCACCCAGACGTCCACCTGCACGCCGGCCTGGCTGGCGCGGTAGAGCGCGTCGATGATCTGCTCGTCGACCATCGAGTTGACCTTGATGCGGATGCGTGCGGGTCTTCCCTGCTCGGCGTTCTTCCGCTCCCGGTCGATGTGTCGCAGAAGTCCCTTGCGCAGGTGCAGCGGCGCGACGAGCAGACGCTTGAACTTCTTCTCGATCGCGTAGCCGGACAGCTCGTTGAAGAGCCGGGTGAGGTCCCTGCCGACCTGCGGGTCGGCGGTGAACAGGCCGAAGTCCTCGTAGATGCGGCTCGTCTTGGGGTTGTAGTTGCCGGTGCCGACGTGCGAGTAGTACCGCAGCACGCCGTCCTCCTCGCGGATGACCAGCGCGAGCTTGCAGTGCGTCTTCAGCCCGACCAGGCCGTACACCACGTGCACGCCCGCCTTCTCGAGCTTGCGCGCCCAGACGATGTTGTTCGCCTCGTCGAAGCGCGCCTTCACCTCGACCAGGGCCAGCACCTGCTTGCCCGCCTCTGCCGCGTCGATGAGCGCCTGCACGATGGGGCTGTCGCCCGAGGTGCGGTAGAGGGTCTGCTTGATGGCGAGCACGTGCGGGTCGCGGGCGGCCTGCTCCAGGAACGCCTGCACGCTGGTGGCGAAGGATTCGTAGGGGTGGTGCACGAGCACGTCCGCCTTGCCGATCGCTTTGAACACGTCGGGACGCTCGTTGCTGTCGCCGGGCTGGAACGCCACGGCGGTGGTCGGCACGTGCGGCGGGTACCGCAAGTCGGGCCGGTCGACGCGGGACAGGTCGAACAGCCCGCGCAGGTCGAGCGGGCCGGGCAGCCGGTAGACCTCCTGGCCCGTGATGTCGAGCTCCTTGAGCAGCAGCTCCAGGGTCACCTCGTCCATGTCGTCGGTGATCTCCAGGCGGATCGGGGGGCCGAACCGGCGCTTGAGCAGCTCGGCCTCGAGCGCCTGGATGAGGTTCTCGGACTCGTCCTCCTCGACCTCGACGTCCTCGTTGCGGGTGAGTCGGAAGGCGTGGTGGTCGAGCACCTCCATGCCCGGGAACAGGTCGCCGAGGTGATTGGCGATCAGCTCCTCGAGACGGATGAACCGCATGATCTCGCCGCTGCGGGGCACCGCGACGAAGCGCGGCAGCATCGGCGGCACCTTCAGACGCGCGAACTCCTGGCGTCCGGTGCGGGCGTTGCGGATCCGGATGGCGAGGTTGAGGGACAGGCCGGAGATGTACGGGAACGGATGCGCCGGATCGACGGCGAGCGGCATCAGCACCGGGAACACCTGGGCCTGGAAGTACTCGCCGAGCGCGTCGCGCTCGGCGTCGGTGAGATCATCCCACTCGGTGATCTCGATGCCGGAGTCGGCGAGGGCCGGCTTGACCTGCGTGGTCCACACGTCGGCGTGCCGCAGCTGCAGGGCGTGCGCCTCGGCGGAGATGTCGGCGAGCACGTCGGTGGGGGCGCGGCCGACGTTGGTCGGCACGGCGAGACCGGTGAGGATGCGGCGCTTGAGGCCGGCCACGCGGACCATGAAGAACTCGTCGAGGTTGCTCGCGAAGATCGCGAGGAAGTTCGCCCGCTCCAGCTCCGGGAGCGTCGGGTCCTCCGCCAGCTCCAGGACGCGCTGGTTGAACGCCAGCCAGCTCACCTCACGGTCGAGGTACCGATGATCGGGCAGCGATGAGTCGGGTTCCTCGATGGCGTCGAAGTCGTCGTCCTCGGCGTCGCCGAGCCCGGAGTCTGCCAGTAGGGGATCGATCATGGGTACATCCTTGCACCGACCGATGACGCGACGGTTAACGAGTGACACTCACTCGTCCGAGGCATCCTCGTCGTAGACGTTGAAGCGGTAGCCGACGTTGCGGACGGTGCCGATGACCTGCTCGGCGTCGCCGAGCTTGGCGCGCAGGCGCCGCACATGCACATCGACGGTGCGGGTGCCGCCGAAGTAGTCGTAGCCCCACACCTCGCTGAGCAGCTGCTCGCGGGTGAACACCCTGGACGGGTGCGTGGCGAGGAAGTGCAGCAGCTGGAACTCCTTGTAGGTGAGGTCCAGCGGGCGGCCGTGCAGCTTGGCCGAGTACGACTGCTCGTCGATCGTGATCCCGGATGCCTGAACGCGGACGGGCTCTGCGGATTCCGCGGCACGCCCCAGGGCGAGCCGGATCCGGGCGTCGACCTCGGCGGGGCCCGCCGAGGTCAGCAGGACGTCGTCGAATCCCCAGTCGGAGGCGATCGCCGGCATCCCGCCCTCGGTCACGACGAGCAGCAGCGGGGTGCGCTCGCCGGTGGTGCGCAGCAGTCGGCAGAGTGACTTCGACGCGGAGAGGTCGGTGCGGCCGTCCACGAGCAGCAGGTCGGCCTCCGGGGCGGTCAGCAGGTGGCCGGCATCCGCAGGATGCGGGCGCACGGAGTGGGTGAGGAACTCCAGTGCGGGCAGCACGGCGTCCGCATCGGAGGTCAGTACCAGCAACCGGGCCACCTGCCCATGCTATTCAGTCTGAGGTGAGAGGATGTGACTCATGACCGAACCAGCACTGGCGCCGCGGAACGCGTACCTCGGTGTGTACGTGGTGTGGGGCATCGCCGTCGTGGCCTCGATCGTGCTCGGCATCGTGCTCGACGAGGATGCTCGCGTGCCCTGGATGCTGGTGGCGTTCGGCATCGTCGTCCTGCTGTCCTTCGCCGTGCAGCTGTGGTTCGGCAGGGTCGAGGGATTCATCGTGCGGGTCTCCGCCAGCGTGATCGGCGCGCTGCTGATCATGGGCCTGATCTCGGTCGGCTTCGGCCTGGCCGCACTCGTCCCCGTCGCCTGACCGCCGCGCCCGCGGGCGAGACGTTAGAGTGGAGGCATGGACGTCGTCGCGCTCGAATTCTTCTTCCTCGGTCTGCTCGGCCTGGCGAGCCTCGCGATCGCATTCGTCTCGGTCGTGGTGCTGGTCAACCTGTTCCGCGGCCAGCGCTGACCGGATCGTGTTCGATCTGCCCACAGACCTTCCCGCCGACCTGGTGCCGCTCTCGTGGCTGCTCGGCGTGTGGGAGGGCACGGGCGTCATCGACTACAGCGCGGGCGAGCGGCACCTGCAGGGCGAGTTCTCGCATCGCGTCAGCTTCAGCCATGACGGCGGCCCGTTCCTGAACTACGCGGCGACCGCGTCGTTCCTCGGCGGTGGCGCTCCCGTCCCGCTGCTCGCCGAGACCGGGTTCTGGCGCCTCGGTCGCACCCAGGGCGATTCCGACCCGGGGCCGGCGCTGCTGCCCCCGACGGCAGAGGGCGGAGTGCGCACCGCCGCCGATGTCGAACAGCTTCGCACCGACCAGGGCTTCCCGCTCGAGGTGTCGCTCGTGCACTCCGACGGCGCGCTCGAGCTGTACCTCGGCCGCATCGACGGCCCGCGCATCGACATCGCCACCGACGCCGTCGTGCGCACCGCGGGTGCGAAGCCCTATGCCGCGGCGTCCCGCATGTACGGCCTGGTCGACGGGCATCTGCTCTGGGCGTGGGACATCGCGGCGTTCGGCGCGCCGCTGGCCTCGCACGCCTCCGCGAGATTGGCGAAGGTATGAACCTCGACGTGTTCGCCGCCCTGCCCGGCGCGGTCCGCGACGGCAGCACGATCGGTCACTTCGGCGACCCGATCGGCGAGCAGCGCCGCCTGGCATCCGGCTCCGCCGTCGTGCCGCTCGGCGACCGAACCGTCATCGAGGTCGCGGGGAGGACCGGCTGACCTGGCTGGACTCGATCACCTCGCAGGCGCTCACGCAGCTGCGCCCCGGTGACAGCAGCGAGCTGTTCGTGCTCGACCCGCAGGGCCGCATCGAGCACGACGCCGGCGTCTTCGAGGACGGCTCTTCGGTGTGGCTGATCGCCGACTCCGGCGATGCCGAGGGGCTGGCGACCTGCCTGCAGCGGATGGTGTTCCGCTCGCGCGCCGTGGTCACGCTGCGTCCCGAGCTCTCGCTCGTCGGCTTCGTCGACGGTGGTTCGGCCGCTGGTGCCGTCTCGGCCGACGCCCCGAACGGCGTGCCCCTGGTGTGGGCCGACCCCTGGCAGCAGGTGCAGCCGGGCGGGTTCCAGTACTCGCAGGTGGCGGAGCATCCCGGAGCCGACCTGGCATGGCGGGTCGCGATCATGTCCGATCCGTCGTCGCTCGCCGCGGGAGACGTGGCCGGGGCGCTCGCCGCCGAGGCGCTGCGCATCGCGGCGTGGCGGCCCCGCTGGGCGTTCGAGGTCGACGAGAGGTCCATCCCGCACGAGGCCGACTGGATCCGCAGCGCGGTGCACCTGAACAAGGGCTGCTACCGCGGACAGGAGACCGTCGCGAAGGTGCACAACCTCGGGCATCCGCCCCGCCGTCTCGCGCTGCTGCAGCTGGACGGCAGCGATGCGGTGCTGCCGGAACCGGGTGCGCCGGTGTTCGCCGGCGATGCCGAGGTCGGGCACGTGACCTCGTCGGCCCGGCACTATGAGGACGGCCCCATCGCGCTGGCGATCCTGTCTCGCCGAGCGCCGGTGGGCGACCTGGTCGTGCGTGCCGGCGGCGTCGACATCGCGGCCGCCCAGCAGGTGATCGTCCCGGCGGATGCCGGTGCCACCGCCGAGGTCCCGCGACTCACCCGCCTGTCCCGCCGCCCGGCCGGCCAGGACCCTCGCGGCGCCTGAGGGCGTAGCGAGGAGCGCAGCAGCACCTCCGGTCGTTGAGCCTGGATCCACCGATGGGCCCTTGGCGGGTGGGGTCGGTGTGGTCGGCGTGGGGTGATCCTGTCGCGGGCAGGGGTGGGTTCCGGGCGTCTCATCCCGGTCGTCCACTTCGTTCTCGGTCGTGCCGTCGTCGCGGCGGTGGTCAGCTTGCCGCTGATGGTGGTGGCGCGTGCGTAGTGATGAACAGCCGGTCGAACGCGCTCTGCCAGGGCCAGGCCTCGGGCAGGTGCAGGGTGATCCGGCGCGCGGACCGTGCCAGCCGTGCTGGCACTGAGATGAGGGTGCGGCGGATCGTCGCGGTCGTGGCGGTGGCGAGCCGTCCGGCGTGGTCGGCGATGAGTCCGGCAGCGCGGGTGAGGTTGAATGCGATCGTGGCGAGGACGAGCCAGGCGCTGTTGGCGGCGAAGCGGCCGGAGGGCAGGTGCGCGAGGGGGCCGTTCTTCAGGTCGGCGTGGACGTGCTCGATGATCGCGTGGGCGCGGTGGGCCCGGTCCGCGGCGATGGTGTTCAGGCGGTCGGCGGTGACGGTGGTGAAGAACGCGTGGTAGCGGAACGTGTCGAACAGAGGATCCTGGTCTGGCCTGGGGCGGTGGGCTTTCACGCGGCGCACGATGAGCCGTCCGGTGATGCCGCCGTGTTTGGCGAATGCGGTGAACCGGGTCTCGGCGACCTCCGCGTCGCTGACCATTTCGTCGGTGTCGGGGTCGAAGATCGCGTTCGGGTAGTGGATCGGTGTCCAGTCGTTCTCGGCAATGGTCGCGATCGCGGCGGTCACGGCGGGGTTGCGTTTGACGGTGACCGACACGTCGGCGCCGGCGGCGAGTGCTCGGGAGATGGTGGGGTGGCCGTAGTAGGCGGAGTCCGCGCGCATCAGCACCGGCCCGGCGGTGCCGGTGCGGTGCAGCAGAGTGAGCGCGTCGCTGAGGAGCCGGTCCGCGCCTCTGGGCGAGTTCACCTGCCCGCGGCGCAGCCGCTGGGCCAGGATCACCGGCGCCGACGAGGCTGTCGACGCGGTCACGACCGCCGCGTTCAGGCCCCGCACCCGGGAGTAGCCGATCCCGGCGCCCTGCTTGCGGGCAGAGTGCACCTCGATGACAGTGTCGTCGATATCGACGAACACGAACCCCGCGCCCGCCGGCGCGGGGATGATCGGCGCCCGCGTGGCCAGGCCGGCCAGCACGCGAGCGGCGACCGCATCGAGCTGGCGGACATGCCCGAACGTGAACGCACGCAGGAACGAACCCAACGTCGACGGCGCATACACCGAGCCGAACAGCGACCGCATGCCGCCGTGACGGAGCACGTTCATGTCGTCGATCGAGTCCGCCCCGGCAAGCATCCCCGCCACCAGCGCCATGACCTTCGCACCGGCGTTGGCGCCCTTGTCTGTCGGGACTCTCAACCGCGATTGGGTGAGCTCGTCCAGGCCCGCGGAACGCGCGAGGCGGAGCATCGGGACCAGACCCGCAGCCGACACGAGATTCGGATCATCGAACACCGCGGACACAGCGGCCGGAGCATGCTTGAATTGCATCTACGAGATGCCTCTCGCTTCGGGGAACTAGAACCTTAGACCAGCTCTATTTTCCCTGATCCGGGAGGCATTTCCGCGTTACGGCACCCACTCAACGCCCACGCTCATCGGTGGATCGAGGTTGAGCGAGGAGCGCAGCGACGAGACGAAACGCGCCAGCGTCACTCGCGCGCCAGTTCTCTGCTCGCGCTGCGCTTGTGTGCTCGCGCTGCGCTTGTGTGCTCGCGCTGCGCTTGTGCGCTCGCGCTGCGCGGATATGCGCCGCGTGAGCGAAGAACAGCAGCGCGACGTGCATCGGATGCTGCAAAGAGCAGCGCGTCCGCACCCGCGGCGCAGCCTGCCGCCCCCCGCTCGCCCGCCAGCGGATGAAAGGAGGAAAGTGCGCCTCCGCCACGCATGTCAGCGGCGAGAACCTCCTTGCACGGGCGCTTGCCGCGCTCGCTCGGAGCGCATGCGGTGGCCGCGTCGACCACCACGCCCAAAACCGCTGTCTGCAAGAAGGAAAATGCGCGTCTCGAAGCTTGT